>NZ_JAFGYX010000017.1:0-145793 GCF_017491625.1 Pseudomonas sp. 50_B | reverse complement strand
GGATTATTCCAGGCCAACCTTGTACAGGCCGCCCTGATCCTCGTCGGTGAGGATGTAGAGATAACCGTCCGGGCCCTGGCGCACGTCTCGGATACGCGCATTGAGCTCGCCCAGCAGGCGCTCTTCATGGGTGACACGGTCACCGTCAAATTGCAGGCGGATCAGTTCGCGGCTGGCCAGGGCGCCGATGAACAGGTTGTGCTGCCAGGGTTTGAAGCGATCACCGTCATAGAACGCCATGCCGCTGATGCCGGGAGACTTCTCCCAGACATGATGAGGGCCCACGGTACCTGGTGCTGTCTGGCCGCCGGCCTCGGGAATCGGCTGGCCGGAGTAGTTGACCCCGTGAGTCGCCAGGGGCCAGCCGTAGTTCTTGGCCCGTTCGATGAGGTTGATCTCGTCACCGCCCTTGGGTCCGTGCTCGTTCTCCCACAAGGTGCCGCTCCAGGGGTTGAGCGTCGCGCCCTGTGGATTGCGGTGGCCGTAGCTCCAGATCTCCGGACGCACCCCGGGCTGGCCGACAAAGGGGTTGTCGTCCGGCACCCGGCCATCGGCGTACAGGCGCACGATCTTGCCATGGAGTTTGTCCAGGTCCTGGGCGGTGGCCCGGTTGTTGTTCTCGCCCAGGGTGATGAACAGGTAGCCATCGCGGTCGAACACCAGGCGAGAACCGAAGTGGTTGCCGGTGGACAGCTTCGGCTCCTGGCGGAAGATCACCTTGAAGTCCTTGAGCCCGCTGAGGTCGTCGGCCAATCGGCCCCGGCCGACCGCAGTGCCGGCTGTGCCGTTCTCGCCACCGCCTTCGGCGTAGGACAGATACACCAGGCGGTCCTGCTTGAAGTCCGGCGACAGCACCACGTCCAGCAAGCCGCCCTGGCCATTGGCCCAGACCTTGGGCACCCCGTTCAAGGGGGCCGAAAGCTTGCCGTCCGGGCTCACCAGCCGCAGGCTGCCGGGACGCTCGGTGACCAGCATGCCTTGGCGATCTGGCAGGAAGGCCAGGGCCCAGGGGTGGTTCAAACCTTGCACCAGCGGCGTCAGGCTCAGAGTGCCCTGCTCGCTGGGAAACGACTGTTCGCCCGCCGCCGAGACCGGCAACGCGCTGCCCAGCAGGACGCTGGCGCACAAGGTGGCGAAAAGGGTTTTACGCAACATGCTCGCTTCCTTCTGTGGATCAAGAAATTCCCTCGCGCCCCCAGGCAGGCGGCGCCGACAACGCAGCACACCGGCATCTTAGCGCCGGTTGTTCGGATCGTTGGCTCGGGGGCTTTGCACTCGGGGATCGGGGTTGGGTCGCTGCACGCCGCCCCGGGGATAACCGTTGCCGATACCGCCGTTCTCCAGGGTGGGCCGCCGCACGCTGGGGCCGGTGCCAGGGCCGCGCACAGGCGGACTGATGGGCTGGGTGCCCTGCATGCTGTTGGGATTGGCCCGGCGAATGGGGTTGCTGTAGGGATCGTTGTTGCCACTGTTGGGCAGGTTCTGCGCCAGCAGCAGAGTGCTGGGCAAGTGCGGGGATGGGAGCGGTTCAGGAGCGGCGGCCCAAACGGCGCCACTGGCCCAACTCAGCGCGATGAATGCGGCAAACCTGCGGGCCAGACTGTTCATGACAAGCCTCCTGAAGAGCGACAAGGTATCGAATTCGATTCCACGCTACGCCCAGGGTTCGGCTTTGTTAATTAAATATTCCTGCAGAACATGTAACACCCGGTATCCGCGGCCCGCCATTGGCGGCGCCGCGTTACCGCTGTGCAGAAGGCGGATGGCCCATCAGATATAGATGAACAGCAACAGCAGTGCGGCGAAGATCGCCCACTTTTCCAGGTAGTAACGGGTGCGGTTGCGCTTCTTCAGTTCCTTGCCCCGCAGGCGGATCTTGTACAGCTTGTTGAAGGCACGGTTCAGGCCGCCGGTCTTGTCCCCGGCATCGTTGGGCGAACCGGCAGCGGACATCACCGTGCGGCTGAACCAGCCGTTGAACGCCGCAGCCCAGCGATACTTCATCGGCCGCTCCACGTCGCAGAACAGAATGATGCGGTTCTGATCGGTGGTGTTTTCCGCGTAGTGGATGTAGGTCTCGTCGAACATTACCGCTTCGCCATCGCGCCAGTGATAGCGCTCGCCATCGACCTCGATGTAGCAGCCTTCGTTGTTCGGCGTGGACAGCCCCAGATGGTAGCGATAGGAACCGGCATAAGGATCGCGGTGACGCACCAGCTTGGAGCCCGGAGGCAGCTCGGCAAACATCGCTGCCTTGATCGAGCCGATGCTCTGCACCAGCTCGGTGGTGCGCGGGCACAGCTTCATCGCCGAAGGGTGGCTGTCGCCGTACCACTTCAGATAGAAGCGTTTCCAGCCGGTCTTGAAGAACGAGTTGAAACCCACATCGTTGTACTGATCCGAGCGCTTGATCTCACCGGCCTGCAACAGGTTCTGGCCCTCGGCACGAATCTCCTCCCAGTGTTCCTGCAGCTTGTTCATCTCGGGGAAGTCGGCCGGGTCCAGGTAGGGCCGGTTGGGAAACTTGGAGAACAGATAAAGGAAGCAGTTGATGGGGGCCAGGAAGGTGGAGTGATCACTCAGTTGGCGACCCAGCTTGTGGCGCACGCGCCCCCGCAGGTGTACGTACGCAATGGATAAAACGTATACAGCGGCAATGATGAGTTTCACGGAAATTGTCACACTTCAGAAGAGAGCATGCTGCGCCCCTGAAAGCCCGAAGGGCCAAAGGCAAATGGCAGCGTCTGAGTTGAAAAAAGCGCAATCGGCGAACATCTTCGTCGTCGATCCGACCCTCGGCGTCCGGCCGTCGGGTCGCATTTTAGCCACAGTTTGTAACCAATGGTTAACTCAAATTTGTGAAAAGCTGCGCGACTTCTGTCGAAATTTGCCTGTATTGCGCCAGGTTTTGCTTCAGCTCAATAAAATGCCCTCCAGCCCTCTGGCCAGCACAAACGAGCTGTGTTGGCCGGACTCCCGAGGTATCCTGCCGGGCGCTTTTTTTCTTTGTACCCGGCAAGGATCGCTGAATTGATCGACCCCACACCGCTCCCGATCCTGGTCCTGCTGCCTGGAATGGATGGCACCGGCAGCCTGTTCGCCCCCCTGCTCCACGCCCTGCCCCCGAACCTAGCGGTGCAGGTGCTGCGTTATCCCACCGATCAGGTGCTGGACTACCCCGCCCTGGTAGAGCGGATATGGCAACAACTGCCGCTGGACCGTCCTTTCGTGTTGCTGGGCGAGTCGTTTTCCGGGCCGGTGGCCGTCAGCATCGCCGCCCGACGACCCAGCGCCATGCTGGGGCTGGTGCTGTGCTGCAGTTTTGTGCGCAATCCGCGTTCGGCACTGGCGCCGCTGTCACCGTTGCTCAAGCTGCTGCCCTTGCGACACCTGCCGTTCTGGCCGATGGATGCCTTGTTGCTCGGCGGTTTTTCCACCCCCTCCCTGCGCAGCGCCCTGGCGGCAGCCATCGCCCAGGTGACGCCCCAAGTACTGCGGGCCCGGTTGCAGTCAGTGATTGCAGTGGATGCAAGCCAGGCCCTGGTGGCCACAGAGGTACCGCTGCTGTACCTCCAGGCCCGCCACGACCGGCTGGTGCCGGCCTCGGCATCCATCCTGATCCGGCAACTGCGCAACGACGCCCGGCTGGTGGCCATCGACGGCCCTCACTGCCTGCTTCAGGCCGCCCCCACTGAGGCCGCCGCACACTTGCAGCGGTTCATGCACGCGTTGGCTCAGGCCCGGGTTGCACTTAACGGCAGTTGAACATCGGCCATTGCGGCGAAAATCCCTACCCGAGCGTCATACAACTGCTCGGTTACATATGCGACAATGCGCACAAATTCCAACATGCACCCCGCACTCTTCGCTCAGCAACCTGGCCCCGTCGCCGGAATGTTGCGCTCGACGTACGCCCGCTGGCTCAGTTCCACACCCAGACCGGCCCGACCTGGAAGGCTCCAGATCGCGCTTCGTGGATTCAAGGCTGGCGCTAAATCATTGGTAGGTAAGTAATTGATCTCCACAGCTAACATCACCATGCAGTTCGGCGCCAAGCCACTGTTCGAGAACGTTTCGGTCAAGTTCAACGGTGGCAACCGTTACGGCCTGATCGGCGCCAACGGTTGCGGCAAGTCGACCTTCATGAAAATCCTCGGTGGCGACCTCGAGCCGTCCGGCGGCCAGGTCATGCTGGAGCCGAACGTGCGCCTGGGTAAACTGCGCCAGGACCAGTTCGCCTACGAAGAATTCACCGTGATCGACACCGTGATCATGGGTCACGAAGAGCTGTGGAAGGTCAAGGCCGAGCGCGACCGCATCTACTCGCTGCCGGAAATGACCGAAGAAGACGGCATGGCCGTGGCCGAGCTGGAAACCGAATTTGCCGAGATGGACGGCTACACCGCCGAATCCCGCGCCGGTGAGCTGCTGCTGGGCCTGGGCATTCCCCTGGAACAGCATTTCGGCCCGATGACCGAAGTCGCTCCAGGCTGGAAACTGCGGGTGCTGCTGGCCCAGGCGCTGTTCTCCGATCCGGAAGTGCTGCTGCTGGACGAACCGACCAACCACCTGGACATCAACACCATCCGCTGGCTGGAAAACATTCTCACGGCGCGTAACAGCACCATGATCATCATTTCCCACGACCGGCACTTCCTCAACAGCGTCTGCACCCACATGGCCGACCTGGACTACGGCGAGCTGCGCCTGTTCCCGGGCAACTACGACGAGTACATGATCGCCGCGACCCAGTCCCGCGAGCAGTTGCTGTCGGACAACGCCAAGAAGAAAGCCCAGATCGCCGAACTGCAGACCTTCGTCAGCCGCTTCTCGGCCAACGCCTCGAAAGCCAAGCAGGCCACTTCCCGGGCCAAGCAGATCGACAAGATCCAGCTGGCCGAAGTCAAGCCGTCGAGCCGGGTCAGCCCGTTCATCCGCTTCGAACAGACCAAGAAGCTGCACCGCCAGGCGGTGACCCTGGAGCGCATGTCCAAGGGTTTCGATGGCAAGACCCTGTTCCAGAACTTCAGCTTCACCGTCGAAGCCGGCGAGCGCGTGGCGATCATCGGCCCCAACGGTATCGGCAAGACCACCCTGCTGCGCACCCTGGTGGGCGAGCTGACCCCGGACGCCGGTACCGTCAAGTGGACTGAAAGCGCGGAAATCGGCTACTACGCCCAGGACCACGCCCATGACTTCGAAGACGACGTCAGCCTGTTCGACTGGATGGGCCAGTGGACCCAGGGCGAGCAGATGATCCGTGGCACCCTGGGCCGCATGCTGTTCTCCAACGACGAGATCCTCAAGTCGGTGAAGGTGATTTCCGGTGGTGAGCAAGGCCGCATGCTGTTCGGCAAGCTGATCCTGCAAAAGCCCAACGTGCTGGTGATGGACGAACCGACCAACCACTTGGACATGGAATCCATCGAGGCCTTGAACCTGGCCCTGGAAAACTACCCGGGCACCCTGATCTTCGTCAGCCACGACCGTGAGTTCGTCTCGTCCCTGGCCACCCGCATCATCGAGTTGAGCCCAAGCGGCGTGACCGACTTCAGCGGCACCTACGACGACTACCTGCGCAGCCAGGGCGTGATGTTCTAAAGCGGCAGCGAGCGTCAAGCGACCAGAAAAGAGCCCCGTCCAGTGTGACGGGGCTTTTTCATTTGGGCCTCGCTGGCCGGTGCAGAAACCTTCGAACCTTGTGCACTATCGATCAGCGTGTTCGCCGGTAAGCCCGCGCTTGCAGGGCTCGCAGCGCCGCTGGGCTTATCGGCGAAGCAGCCTTCAGGCCTTGCACATCAGCGGTCTGCGAGGCGTTGGGGAAAGATAGTTAGCCTGCTTCCTTTTATGATCGCGGCACGCGATGATGCGGCTCTCTAACCGCCGCCCGCGAACGAGCCTTCATGCCCGAGCCACAGACCTCCGCTCAAAGCTCCATGGCGATCACCCTGCAGATCGTCTCCATCGTCTTCTATACCTTTATCGCCTTCCTCTGCATCGGCCTGCCAATCGCCGTGCTGCCGGGCTACGTCCACGAACAGCTGGGCTTCAGCGCGGTGATTGCCGGGCTGACCATCGGCGCGCAATACCTGGCCACCCTGCTCAGCCGGCCCATGGCCGGGCGCATGTCGGACACCGTGGGCACCAAGCGCTCGATCATCTACGGCTTGCTGGGGATTCTCCTCAGCGGGCTTTTGACCCTGATTTCAGTGTGGCTGGAACACTGGCCACTGCTGAGCCTTGCCGTGCTGTTGGGCGCACGCCTGCTGCTGGGCGTGGCCCAGGGCTTGATCGGGGTCGGCACCATCAGCTGGTGCATGGGCCAGGTGGGCGCGGAACACACGGCCCGCTCGATTTCCTGGAACGGCATTGCCTCCTACGGCGCCATTGCCATCGGCGCGCCGTTGGGAGTGGTGATGGTTGAGCAATACGGTTTCACCAGCCTGGGCATCGCCCTGTCGGTTCTGGCGGTGCTGGCCCTGCTGCTGATTCGCAACAAACCCTCGGTGCCGGTGATTCGCGGCGAGCGCCTGCCGTTCTGGGCGGTCTTCGGGCGCATTGCCCCCTTCGGCGCCAGCCTCAGCCTGGCCTCCATCGGCTATGGCACCCTGACCACCTTCATTACCTTGTTCTACCTGAGCCGCGGCTGGACCGGCGCCGCCTATTGCCTGACGGTGTTCGGGGTGTGCTTCATCTGCTCGCGGTTGCTGTTCATCTCCAGCATCAGCCGCTTTGGCGGCTTTCGCTCGGCCATTGCCTGCATGTGCGTCGAGACCCTGGGGCTGACCCTGCTCTGGCTGGCGCCGTCCACGGCCTGGGCGCTGATTGGCGCCGGGCTCACCGGCTTCGGCTTGTCGCTGGTGTACCCGGCGCTGGGGGTGGAAGCCATCAAGCAAGTGCCCAACAGCAGCCGCGGTGCCGGTTTGAGTGCCTATGCGGTGTTTTTCGATCTGGCCCTGGCCATCGCCGGTCCCTTGATGGGCGCGGTGGCCCTGAACCTGGGGTATTCGTGGATTTTCTTCTGCGCCGCCCTGCTCTCGATCACCGGCCTGGGACTGACGCTGCTGCTCAAGCGTCGGGCCGGTGCCTGAGTTACTGGTCGGCAGTCTGCATCCCTGCCCGGCTCGGCCGGCCCAGGGTATGGGTGAAGAACCTGCCGGCCTCGGCAATCAGGTTGCGATGGATATCCTCGCGGTCGACGCCGTCGGCATCGGTGCACAGGGCCGGCATGGCCGCCAACTGCTCGGCGCTGCACGGCGCCATGAACACGAAGTGCCCGGCACCGGCCAGCAGCTTGAAGTCCGGGGCCACGGGCAGCTTGCGCGCCAGGGCCGCGGCATTCTTGTCCAGGGCCACCAGCTGGTCGCCATCGCCGCTGTAGAGCAGCACGGGCACATGCACCCCGGCCAGGGTCTGGCGACCGAATTTCAGGCTCAGGGGCGCCATCAGCATCAGTGCATGCACCCGCGGGTCGGCCACTGGCTGCAGATCCTCGCGGTCGACAATCAGTTCGCCCTGGGTATTGCAGGCATCGCGATCATCGGGACGTTCCTGGCAGTAACGCCGCAGGCGGTCCAGGTCAGGCGTGGCGCCGGACAGGATCAAGGCGGTCTCGCCGCCGGCGGAATAACCGATGACCCCGACCTGATCGGCATTGACGAAGGGCGACAGCATGGGGTCGCCAAGGGTGGCGGTTATGGCTTCGGAAATCTGGATCGGCCGTCCGTAGAGGTTGCTCAAGGTGCCCAGGCGGCTGTGGTCCTTGGAGTTGTCACCGGGATGAATCACCGCCACCACGACAAAACCCTTGCGTGCCAGGGACGTCGCCAGGTCGTGCAGGGCCAGGGGTGTACCGGTATTGCCGTGGGACAGCATCAGCATCGGAAAGCGGCCGATGGCGACCTTGGCATCCCGGGATGCGGCGATCTGATACCCCTCGACCAAACTGGGGTGCTCGATGCCGGTGGACGGGTAAAAGGCAATGGCGCGCATCGGCTGCCGGTCCAGGGGATCGAGAAAACTCATTTCATGGAAGCCGACGCTCCAGTGCGGGTGGGGCGCAGGAGCGGCCTGCACTGAAATCGGGCTGCCGAGCAGGTACATCAGTAACACTGCACAAACACGTTTCATCACACGCCCACCTTTGCCGCCGGATCGAGAAAGCCCGTTACCCCTGCCATCCCTTGCTGCCAAGGCCTTGAAGCCAGATTGGCCCATCAATGCGAATGCACCGCCAGGGAGCACGACTCCCGGCCTCGAAAAACCTGCATAACCTGGGCCAGCAACACTGGAAACGCCCACAAAAAAACTCCGCATTCTGATCACTTCAAGCAGTCATCAGAATACGGAGTCTAGTGGCGCTTGCCGTGCCGGAAAGCGTCTTTACACAAGCCTTACGCCGCGGCGAAAAGCTGCTCGCTGATCTGCGCCTGGGCGTCGCTCATGGCTTTGTTGCGCACGTCTTCACCGTACCCCAGGCCGTGAGCGCGAACGAACTCGATATCGGTGATACCGAGGAAGCCGAACAGCACCTTGAGGTAGTCCTCATGAGCCGCGCCAGTGGCCTGGCCGACGTGCAAGCCGCCGGAGGTGGAGACCACCAAGACCTTCTTGCCGCCGCACAGGCCTTGCGGACCGGCTTCGGTGTAGCGGAAGGTCTGGCCGGCCACGGCGATGCGGTCGATCCAGGCCTTGAGCTGGGTCGGGATGGTGAAGTTGTACATGGGCGCCGCGATCACCAACGCGTCGGCGGCCTGGAATTCGGCCAGGGCCTGGGCGCTGAGTTCGGCTTCGTGCTTTTGCGCCGCATCACGCAGCTCGGCGGCGGTGCCGGCGGCCACCAGGGTCGCAGCGGAGAAGTGGCTGATGGCATCGCCGGCCAGGTCGCGATAGGTCACTGCCAGGTCAGGCTGGGCGGTTTTCCAGGCCTGGACCACGGCGTGGCTCAGTTGGCGGGACGCCGAGTTGTCACCCAGGATGCTGGAATCGATATGCAAGAGTTTCATGTGGGATCTCCAAGTGAGGACCGCCGCTGGGCGATCGGATGCTGGCAATCCTACAGATGAATTCAATAGCTGATTAGTCGGCATAAATGCGATAGTTCGTCCTACCAATAGGACAGTCGAGCCTTTCCCCATGCAAGACCTCAACGATCTCTATTACTTCGCCAAAGTGGTGGAAGCCGGTGGCTTCGCCGCCGCCGGGCGCCAATTGGGCATTCCCAAGTCGCGTCTGTCGCGGCGCATCGCCGAACTGGAGGAGCGCCTCAAGGCCCGGCTGCTGCAGCGCACGACCCGGCAGCTCAAGCTCACCGCCGTGGGCGAGCGCTACCTGCGCCATTGCCAGGCCATGTTGCTGGAAGCGGAGATGGCCGACGAAGCCGTGGCCAGCATGGCCAGCGAGCCCCGGGGACGCCTGCGAGTGTCGAGCCCGGTGGGCCTGGCCCATGAGTTGCTGACGCCACTGGTGAGCAGCTTTCTGGAGAAATACCCGCAGGTGCAGCTGGAGATGCTGTTGCTCAACCGCCGTGTCGACCTGGTGACCGAAGGCATAGATGTGGCCCTGCGAGTACGCGAGCAAGGCGACGAAGACCCTTTGTTGGTCACCCGGCGCCTGCGCCCGGCGCAGACGGCGATGGTCGCCTCCCCGGCCTTCCTGCGGGACAACCCGGTGACCCACCCGCAAGACCTGAGGCACCTGCCCATACTCGGCGCCCTGGAGGCCGACCGGCTGGTACACCTGCGGCTGCTGGATCAACAGGGCAACGCCTGCGACCTGGCCCTGGAAGCGCGCCTGGGCATCGATGACTTCATCGTCCGTCGCGCCTGCGCCCTCGCCGGCCTGGGCTGCACCGTGCTGCCGATGCTGTACTGCGAGGCCGAACTGGCCAGCGGTCAGCTGGTGCAACTGCTCCCCCAGTGGTCACTACCCGGCGGCTGGCTGCAAGCGGTGTATCCTCACCGCCGGGGTGTGCTGCCGGCCGTGCGGGCCTGGATCGAACACCTGAGTGAATCCTTCGAACGTTGTGGAGAACGTGCCCTGTGAAAGCTGCAACCCTGAATGAAGAGCAAGTGGCGCAATTCTGCCTGGGCCTGCCAGGCGCGCGGGAAGACTACAAATGGGGCGGCGTGCGGGTGTTCTCGATTGCCGGCAACAAGATGTTTGCGTTGCAGAACCTGCGGGGCGAGTCCCTGGCCTTCAAGGTCGACCGGGAACTGTTTCTTGGCCATGTCGACCGTCCGGGCATTGCCCCGGCGCCCTACCTGGCCCGGGCTCACTGGATCATCATGCACAGCCCCTACCCGCTGGGGGCCGTTGAACTCAAGGCCCTGCTGCAAGCGTCCCATCAATTGGTGGTGAGCAAGCTGCCCAAGCGCACCCAGGTCGGCCTGCTGCTCTAGAACAGGCTCAGCAGGCCGCTTTCCAGGAACAACCGATCAATCCAATAGACCTGATGCAAGGCCACGATCAGCCAGAACAGCGTCTGATAGGACACCTTGCGGGTCTTGTGCCGCAACAGTTGCTGAGCCAGCAAGGCACCGGGCCAGCCACCGGCCAGCTCCAGAGCGTGCAGGACCTTCTCCGGCGTGCGCTGCCCCTGGGCCCTGGCCCGGCGCTTGTCGTGCCAGTACAGCAGGAAGGTCAACAGGCTGACGGCGCCATAGGCGACCAGGGGGATGATCGAGACTGCTCGCCACCACAGGGATAACGAGCCGAACAACGGCAGTGCGCACAGCAGGCCCCCTACCAGCAACTTGAGCTTCAGATTGTGGATGTGCGCGCCACTGCCGGCGCGCGGTTCGCTGCGGCCCGTCGTCACGGCTTAACTGCCGTCCAGTCGACCCAACCGAACTGCCAGGTCGCCAGGATCAGCAGGCCGAAGGCAATGCGATACCAGGCAAACGCCGCATAGCTGTGGCTGGCAATGAACTTCAGCAGGCCCTTGACCGCGATCATGGCAAAGATGAAGGCCGTGACGAAGCCGATGGCGAACACCGGAAAATCAGCCGGCTGGAACAGATCGCGGTACTTGTAGCCGGAGTACACCGCGGCCCCCACCATGGTGGGCATCGCCAGGAAGAACGAGAACTCGGTGGCGGTCTTGCGCGACAGGCCGAACAGCAGCCCGCCAATGATGGTCGAGCCGGAACGCGAGGTCCCCGGGATCATTGCCAGGCATTGGGCGCAACCGACCTTGAGCGCGTCCTTCCAGGTAATGTCGTCCACCGTCTCGGCATGTACCTGATGCTGCCGGCGCTCGGCCCACAACATGATGATGCCGCCAACCACCAGGGCCGAAGCCACGGTGATGGCGTTGAACAGGTAAGCGTGAATCAGGTCGGCGAAGATCACCCCCAGCACCACCGCTGGCAGGAAAGCGATCAGCAGGTTGACGGTGAAGCGCTGGGCCTTGGGTTGGGTGGGCAAGCCCAGCACCACATCGAAGATCTTGCGCCGAAATTCCCAGACAACCGCAAGAATCGCCCCCAGTTGAATGATGATGTTGAAGGCCATCGCCCGCTCGCCCCCGAAGTCGAGCAAGTCGGCGACGATGATCTGGTGCCCGGTACTGCTGATGGGTAAAAACTCGGTCAGGCCTTCGACAATCCCAAGTATCAATGCCTGCGCGGCGGTCCAAAAATCCATCAATCCCCCATAAGGCGATGCTCCAGGCATGCCTCTTTTTTAAGTATTCAAAGCCATTGCTGCGACGAGCGTAGCCGAGTTTTCGGCGCCCATAAGATCAACACAAACCTATGAAAATTCTGTGAAAAATTCAGAAAGGTTCAGGTTTTGCGTGAAGGCGCCGAAATCCTAACAGACAGGCGCAAAATGCGCCTGTGGTGTTATTGGACTTCCGTAGGGTTGGCGCTCGAAGGCAGGCGTGCTTGGATGCTCACGGCCTTTTATGACAAGAACAAGAATCTGGAGTGACCGGATGATGAATAGCTTACGCAAGATGTCCATCAGTCAGCGTTTGTGGCTGATCCTGATCGTGGCGGTGCTGACCCTGGTGACCCTGGGCGTGATGATGCTCAAGCAGATTCATGGCGACCTGTACCAGGCCAAGGCGCAGAAGACCCAGCACGTGGTGCAGACCGCCGCCGGCGTGCTCACTTACTACCAGGGCCTGGAAGCCGCCGGCAGCATGAGCCGCGAACAGGCGCAGAAACAGGCGCTGCAGGTGATTCGCGGGCTGCGCTACAACCAGAACGACTACTTCTGGATCAACGATCTGGCGCCGGTCATGATCATGCACCCGGCCAACCCCAAGCTCGACGGACAGAACCTGGCGGCAGTCAAGGACCCGGACGGCTTCGAAGTGTTCAACGAAATGGTGGCCCTGGCCAAGTCCAAGGGCGCCGGCATGGTGGACTACCGCTGGCCCAAGCCCGGGGCCGAGCAGCCGGTGCAGAAGACCTCCTATATCCAGCTGTTCCAGCCCTGGGGCTGGATCATCGGCTCCGGGATCTACATCGATGACCTGCAACAGGAGTTCTATGCCCAGGTACTGCGGGCCTCCTCTGTCGGCCTGGTGATTGCCCTGCTGATGGCGGGCCTGGTGGTGCTGATCGTGCGCAGCATCGTCAGCCCGCTGCGCGAGACCGTTCACGCCATGGCCAATATCGCCAGCGGCGAAAGCGACCTGACCCGCAGCCTGGATACCCATGGCCAGGATGAAGTCACCGAGCTGGCCCGACACTTCAACGGTTTCACCGCCAAATTGCGTGGGGTCGTGACGCAGTTGCAGACCAGCGCCGCGGCCCTGGAACAGTCCTCCAGCGAGCTGGGCAGCAATGCCGCCGAGGCCCAGGAGCGCAGCCAGCAACAGTCCCAGCAGATGGAACAGGTGGCCGCAGCCATCAGTCAGGTCACCAGTGGCGTTCAGGATGTTGCGAAGAATGCCGAGCACGCCGCCAGTGAAGTGCGCGAGGCCGAAGCCCAGGCCCAGCAAGGCCAGGTCAATATCGACGGCAGCCTGCAGCAGATCGATCAGCTGTCGAGCACCATCGATCAGGCGGTGGAAGTGATTCGCACCCTGGCGGCAGAAAGCACCCAGATCGGCACCGTACTGGAAGTGATCCGCTCCATTGCCGAACAGACCAACCTGCTGGCCCTGAACGCCGCCATCGAGGCGGCCCGGGCCGGGGAACAGGGTCGGGGTTTTGCCGTGGTGGCCGACGAGGTGCGCCTGCTGGCCCAGCGCACCCAGCAATCGACCGCAGAAATCCAGGGCATGATCGAGCGCTTGCAGAATCACTCGGAAGCGGCGGTCAAGGTGATTGGCGACAGCAGCCGCGCGTCGCAGTTGACCATCGAGCAGGCAGGCCTGGCCGGTACCAGCCTCAATGCCATCGGCCAGGCGCTGCGGACCCTCAACGGCCTGAACGCCTCGATTGCCAGCGCCACCCTGCAACAGGCCCATGTGGTGGAAGACATCAACCACAACGTCGGCCAGGCGGCAGGCCTGTCCCAGGGCACCGCTCTGGCGGCCCAGCACTCCAGCGCCGCCAGCCGCCACCTCAAGGAGCTGTCGGAACAGCTCAATGGCCTGCTGCGTCAGTTCCGCGTCTGAGTCACTTCAGGGTCTGGGCCCCGGGCTGACGCCCAAGGCCCAGACTGGGTACAATCCGCCCCCTCCTCCACTTCCCCAAGGAACCGCCATGTCCGGGCTTGAACTGTTTGCCGCTGCGCTAGGCGTCATCGCCGTCTGGCTGACGGTTAAACAGAATCCCTGGTGCTGGCCCATCGGCCTGGTCATGGTGTTGCTCTACAGCTGGATTTTCTACGAGGTCAAGCTCTATTCCGACATGCTGTTGCAGGTGGTCTACGCCGTGCTGCAGCTCTATGGCTGGTGGCAGTGGACCCGTGGCGGCGACCAGCATCAGGGGCGCCCGGTCAGCCAGTTGCAGCCCGTCGGCTTGCTCCAGGGTCTGGCCCTCGGCGTACTGGGCAGCCTGATGCTGGGAGCGGCCATGGCCCACTGGACCGATGCCGCGCAACCCTGGCTCGACGCCGCCCTGACCGCCTTCAGCCTGGTAGCCCAATGGTGGATGGCGCAGAAGCGCGTGCAATGCTGGCCGCTGTGGATCGCCGTGGATGTGATCTTCGTGGGTCTGTTCATCTACAAGGAGCTGTACCTGACCGCGGCCCTCTACGCCCTGTTCACCCTGCTGGCGGTCCAGGGCTGGCGCACCTGGCGCGCCGACCCGGCGTTGCAGCCGTGAAGGTACTGGTGCTGACCGGCCCCGAGTCCAGTGGCAAAAGCTGGCTGGCGGCCGAGCTGCAAGCGCACTTCGGCGGCATCCAGGTGGGTGAGTACGTGCGCCACTTCATCGAGCAGGAGTGCCGCGATACCTGCCTGGCGGACATCCCCGAGATCGCCCGTGGCCAGTTGGCCTGGGAAGACCAGGCCCGGGCCCGGCAACCCGCCCTGCTGATTCTCGACACCCACCTACTGAGCAACCTGCTGTGGAGCCGGACCCTGTTCGGCGACTGCCCGCCGTGGCTGGAAACCCAGTTGCTGGCCCGGCATTACCACCTGCACCTGCTGCTGTCCCCGGAGGATGTGGCCTGGAGCGACGACGGTCAGCGCTGCCAGCCGCAACTGGCGCAGCGTCAGGCTTTCTTCGACGCCACGCAGCAGTGGCTGGACCTGCACGCGCAGCCTTATCGGGTCATTCGCGGCGATTGGCAGGAGCGCCGGCAGCAAGCCTTCGCCCTGGTTCGGCAACTGCTGCTGGACTGATCCCGCCGCAGGTGCGCGCCCCCCCAGAGTGTCCATTCCTGAAACACTCCCCTGGCGATCAGGCCGCCATTTTCGGGGGCGGCGCCCACTGTCGGCGAAACTGTTGCGCCACTGATACACCCCCGCAGCAACCCTTGTTCCAGAGCATTGTCCCGCTTATGGCCAATGGCCGTCGGTGGCGCCTGTCTCAATCCTGAAACACCTGCTGCGCCCTTTCCCCCCCAGCATTTTCCCAACCCATTGATTCTTCGCAAGAAATCAAAAGCGGCACGGCTTCTGCTCTCTCCCTCTCAACGCTGACTAGGGCCAGCACTGAGAAGAAGGAATACCGCCGTGGGGACTCTGAACAAAAGTTTCACCCGCCTACTGCTGATCGGTTGTGCCGTCAGCGCGGTGTCCAGTCTTCCGGTTCTGGCGGCGGGCAATGGCGAGATCATCATCCAGCGCACCTTACAGGCACAGCCCATTGGCCGTGCGCCTCTGCAGAAAGACCCCAATCCGGTTTCGGTCAATACCAACCCTTCGGCGTTGGTCAATCAGATGACCGGCAATGAAATGACCGATGGCGATTTCGCCGGCATCAGGACTGGCGCGCTGATCCGCGGCACCGTGCTGTCCGGCAACAGCGGTGTACCGGGGATGCATGTCCTGAGCAACAGCAATGGCCATGGCCTGCCAGGCATGGCAGTGGGTCATGGTGGCGGTGCCGGGGCCAGTATTTCCGGCTCGATCAATCGGAGCATCAACACCGGCATGGCTCCCTTGAAAAATATCGGGGGCCAATAAGATGAATCACTCAGTCCTGTTCCTTGCCTTGCTCGCCTGCTCCGGGGCCATGGCCGACTCCGCCAATCAAGCCGCCGCCACCTCCAGCATCCAGAACTCCGGCACCGGCTACACAGGCAACTTCAACGTCAACCAGGCCGCCGGCGACCAGCAACAACAGACCAACGTGCGGGCCATTGCCATCGGCACCAACGCCACGGCCACCACCAGCGTCAACCAACGCATCACCACGCCAGCCGACCGCTCGGTCAATACCAGCAGCACCATCGGCGGCAACTCTTTCAGCAACGGCAGCGGCGCACTGGGCGTGAACCAGTCGGCCGGGGCCAACAACCAGATGGCCAATGCCCTGCGGATCAGCATCAGCGCCAATCCGCAAAGCATTGACGACAGCGCCCTGTCCCAACAGAACGTGGCGCTGTTACCAAACTCGGGAGCAACTGGCGCTCAACAAGGCAGCCGCCAGGTCGTTACCAGCGACCAGGCCTTCACCGGCAGCCGTGGAGTGATTCAGGTGAACCAGAGTGCCGGGGTGGGGAACCGAATGGCTAACACCCTGAGCATACGGGTCGCAGATTGACCCCTCGTAGTGCAATTAGAAAGTACCAACACTTAACCAACTAATAAGCACCGGAGAAACACCATGAAACCTACAATGGCTCTCAAACCACTGGTTTTCGCACTGGCCGCAGTCATGGCAATGGCCGCCCAGGCAGGTGGAAATAACAACGGTCACAACGGCGGTCATGGCAATGGCCATGACGATCATGATAGAGGTCCAGACCTCGGCACTCTGCTGCAAATCACCGCTGGGGCCGGTGCTGCAGTGATCGACGTGCAGACCAGCACCTCCAACGTGGTGAAAAACCAGGGCACCAACAACAACGCCAAGATGGACAGCTCCCTCAACAACTCCAACGGCAACATGGGCGCCAACGTCGCCGCCGGCGACGGCAACCAACAAGACAACGCCGCTGCTCTGGCAACCGCTGACGAAAGCTTCATCTTCGGCAGCGCCGTGGCGGCTTCCAGCGCCACCCAGATCAATAGCAACAACCATGTGAAAAACTCTTCGACACAGAACAACGCTGTGTTGAACAACTCCGGCAACAACGGTTCCGGCAACATCGGCATCAACGTCACCGCCGGCAACTTCAACCAACAGAAAAACAACCTGGCCATCGCCGTGTCCGGCGGCCGCGTGGCAACCGCAGCAGCGGCGGCCAACCAGTCCTCGACCAATCTGGTCGTAGAGAACAAAGGCGTCCAGGCCTACAAAAAAGACACCCTCTCGGGCGGCTTCGTGGCCTACGGCACCTATAAAGGCACCGGCAGCGGCAAGATCGAAGGCGACGATCATCACGGCGGCGGCTATGGCAACAACAACCGCGGTGGTGGTCACGACAACGACGATCAAAAATTCACCTTCAAGGAACAAGGCACCATCGAACTGGCTGGCTACTGGACCCAGCAAGTGCTGACCAAAGACGGCTGGAAAAACCCAGTGGTCAACAACGCCAGCATGACCAACTCGATGAACGGCTTCTCCGGCAACGGTGGCGCCAACGTCTCGGCCGGTGTGGGCAACCAACAAAGCAACTCGCTGTCCATCGCCGCTGGCTGCAAAGCCTGCATGTAATCGCGATCGTAACGAAAGCCCCGGAAACGGGGCTTTTCCACAGTCCGACTCAGGCGTAACGATCATGCGTACTGCGATCCTCTCCCTCCTGCTGTGTCTCTGTGTTCCCGTTGAGGCTGCACAGATGGCCGTCGCCGGCCTGCCCGGTGGCAACCTGATCTTCAAACAGGTGCAGAGCGTGCGTGAACGCAAGTTCAGCGACATCGTCGAGCAGAAGACCGACTTCAGTTGCGGCGCCGCCGCGCTGGCGACCGTTCTGCGCCAGGCCTACTGGCTTGATGTCGATGAGGAGCACGTCATCAAGGGCATGCTGGTCAATTCGGATCAGAATCTGGTCCGCACCCAGGGTTTCTCCATGCTCGATATGAAGCGCTACGTGGAAAGCATCGGCATGCGCGCCCGAGGCTACCGGATTCCGCCCGACAAGCTCGAAGCGGTGACCATTCCGGTGGTGGTACTGATGGACATTCGCGGCTACAAGCACTTCGTGGTGATGCAGCGCGCCCAGAAAGGCTGGGTCTACATCGGTGATCCGGTGTTGGGTCACAAGCGTTACACCCATGAAGATTTCGTCAAAGGCTGGAATGGAATCGTGTTCGCCATCATCGGTCCCGGCTACGACAAGACCAACGCCTTGCTCGACCCGCCTGCCCCGCTGACCGCGAAAAACAAGCTCGATGGATTCTACCCGGTCAAAGACTCGGACCTGATGGACTTCGGTTTCATTCAGAGCGACTTCTTCTAGGAGCCCGAACAATCATAAAGGGGCAGGACGCTCCGGGAGCAGCAAGCAGATGAAGACTTCATACTGGCTGGCCGCCGCTTGCCTGGCAGCAGCTCTTCCAGCCCATGCTGGTTTCAAGCCCGAACTTATCCAGGATCAGGAATTATCGCAGTTACGGGGTCGTTACGTGATGCCGGGGCGGATTATCAGCTTCGGCATCGTCATGAGCAGTACCTGGCGCAACGCCAGCGGTGACCTGATCGGTGCGACCACCTCGCTGCAGATCCAGCAAGCCACCATCAAACCGGAATTCTACGTCTCCACCATCACCCAGACCGGTGACGGCACCACGCCGCCCCCAGGCACCGGCAATGTGATCGGTGGTGCAGGCCTGGCCAGTGGCCAGGGCGTGACCCAGAGCGTGAGAGCCGCCGGGGATGGCAATTCTGCCTACAACAACATCAGCATCAATGTCACAGAGGCCAACCAGGCGCCCGCCTTGGCCGCTGGCGCCGGCCAGGCCTTGATGAGCGGCCAGACCATCACCGGCAGCAACGCCGCCGGTAGCGTGGCGGTATCGGCCCTCAATGGCGGTATCCAGATGGCGATACAGGCCAACGGCAATCAGGGCAGCGCCCTGCAGCAAGTGGCCCAGGGCAATCTGTTGCAGAACACCCAGTTGATGGGTAACAGCAACCTGGTCAACAACCTGACTCAACTCAATGTGGTGCTCAGAAACAACGGGCCGAGCAACGGTGTTTTGGACTGCAACCTGACAACGCTCGACGCTCTACGCAAATTCTGATCTTGAACTACGCTGATTCTCGACCATTGGGGTTCAAAAGGGACGGTTTATTTCATGTATCGATCGGTTTCACTGCGCGCAGTCATCTGTTTAAGCACTCTATTTCCAGCGGCGCTGGTTCAAGCCGCGCCGGATGCCGATGTAGAGACCCTGAAACGCGAACTTCTGGAGCTCAAGCAACGTTACGAAGTGCAGCAGAAGGCCCTGGCGGTACTGGAGCAGCGGGTCCGGCAGGTAGAAGATCAACCCGCGGCACCACCGCCCAAGCGCCTGGCCAAATCGCCAGCCGATCTCAGAGGCAATCAACAGGTTGCCGGCACTGGCGCCGCAGCGGCGTCCGGAGGAGCAGCCGGGGGCGCTTCCTACGGTCAGTCGCTCAAGGATGATTCGGCTCCGGCCCAAAGCGTCAGCAACCTGTACGACGAGGCCAGTGGCTTCTTCGGTGGCGGCAAGTTCAGCGTCGAGACCGGCTTGACCTACGCCCGCTACGACGCTCGGCAACTCACGGTCAACGGCTTCCTTGCGCTGGACTCGATCTTTCTCGGCAACATCAACCTGGACCGGATCAAATCCGATACCTGGACCCTGGACCTGACCGCTCGCTATAACCTCAACAACCGCTGGCAATTCGACATCAACGCCCCCGTGCTGTATCGCGAGTCCACCTTCCAGTCCGGTGGTGGCGGCGGTGCCGGCACCCAGACCACCGAAGAATCGGTGACCCGTGACCCGACATTGGGGGACGTGAACTTCGGCGTGGCTTACAAATTCCTCGACGAATCGGAGTTCTGGCCCGACGCCGTGGCCACCTTGCGAGTCAAGGCCCCCACCGGCAAGGAACCGTTCGGGATCAAGCTGGTGCAATCCGCGGGCAACAACAACCTGTACGTGCCTGAAAGCCTGCCGACCGGTAACGGTGTCTGGTCGATCACCCCCGGGATCTCCCTGGTCAAGACTTTCGATCCGGCGGTGCTGTTCGGCACCCTGGCCTACACCCACAACCTGGAAGAGTCGTTTGACGACATCAGTTCCACGGTTGGCAGCAAGACCCCTGGCAAAGTTCGCCTGGGCGACAGCTTCCAGATCGGCGCCGGTGTGGCGTTCGCCCTCAACGAGAAGATGAGCATGTCCTTCTCGGTGTCCGACCTGATACAGCGCAAGAGCAAACTCAAGCAGGATGGCGGCGATTGGCAATCGGTGGTTTCCAGCGACGCCAACGCCGGTTACTTCAACGTCGGCATGACCATTGCGGCCACCGACAACCTGACCATTGTGCCCAACCTGTCCATTGGCATGACCGAGGACGCCCCGGCCTTCACCTTCAGCCTGAAATTCCCTTACTACTTCTGATCCACCGGCAGAAACGCCAAGGCCCGCAGCGATTCCCCAATCGCAGCGGGCCCTGGCGTTTTTGCCGCCCTAGCGGATCTGGTGTTTGTGCAGCAAACGGTAAAAAGTCGGACGCGAGATGCCCAGTACCCGGGCGGCAACGCTGAGGTTGTCACTGTGCCGGTTGAGCACGTCGCACAGGGCCTGACGCTCGGCGCGGTGCTTGTAGTCCTCCAGGGTGCCCATGGGCAGTTCCTGGGCTTGCAGGCCTTGCAAGCCCAGATCACTGGCCTGAATCTGTCGGCCTTCGGCCAGTACCAGGCCCCGGCGCACCCGGTTGGCCAGTTCGCGGACATTGCCCGGCCAGTCGTGCTTGCCCATGGCCACCAGGGCGTCCTCACTGAAACTGCGTGGCCGGCGTCCGGTTTCCTGGCTGTAGAAGTGGGCAAAGTGGCTGGCCAGCATCCCCAAATCGCCATGACGCTCACGCAGTGGCGCGGTAATCACCTGCAGCACGTTCAACCGGTAATACAGGTCCTCACGAAAACGACCGCTGGTGATGGCCGCCTCAAGGTCCACGTGGGTCGCAGCCAGGACCCTGACATCCACCGGTATCGGCTGGCTGCCGCCTACACGCTCGATGTGCTTTTCCTGCAGGAAGCGCAGCAGATTGGCTTGCAGCTCCAGCGGCAGATCGCCGATCTCATCGAGGAACAAGGTGCCGCCATGGGCCGCCTCGATGCGCCCGACCTTGCGTTGGTGCGCCCCGGTAAAAGCGCCCTTTTCATGGCCGAAGAGTTCGGACTGGATCAGGTGTTCGGGAATCGCCCCGCAGTTGATCGCCACAAATGGCTTGTCGTGACGCTGGGACTGGCGATGCAGGGTACGCGCCACCAGCTCCTTGCCGGTGCCGCTCTCGCCGCGGATCAATACCGGCGACTCGGTGGGCGCCAGCTTGCTCAGCAGCTTGCGCAGGTCGCGGATGGGCCGGCTGCTCCCCAACAACTCGTGCTCGGGCTGGTCCACATGGACCGCGCCCTGGCCCCTAAGGCGGGCCATGCCGAAGGCCCGTCCCAGGGTCACCTGGACCCGGGAGACGTCGAACGGCAGGGTATGGAAGTCGAAAAACCATTCGCAGACAAAGTCACCGACCTTTTGCAGGCGCAGGACTTCCGGACTCAGCACCGCGATCCACTCGGTGCCGCTGTGGCTGATCAGGTCCTTGACCGCTTCCGGACGCTCCAGGTGAAAGGGTTGCAGGCGCAGCAAGCCGACATCGCAGGAGCGCTCGCGGGCAGACTCCAGGTCACAGCTGTCCACATCCCAGCCGATAGCACGCAGCCCGGGCAGAAGACGATGGCAGTCATCACAGGGGTCGACCACCAGCAAGCGGCGCTGCACGGGAGCTTCGAGCATGACTGGTCCTTGGCGCCAAAAGAGGGAAAAGTTATTAGAAACAGTGGTTTGGCAAACCTGGCTGTAACGTTAGCAAGAACTTGACGCTTGAATGTATCAATTGCTTATAGCGCTGCTTACCAAAGGAACTAAGGCGCTACCAGAACTTCGTCCCGAGCGACTGATTGTCGCAGTCATTTTTTAAGAACCCCGTAACTAATGGTGTTGTCACAGGGCCCACGTACGAAAGTTGTAAAAACTTGTTTTTCAGTGTGACCCGATCACTACCTCAGTGCATCAGTACAAGTGACCAGCCGAACGGTAAGCCCAACCGACGGCACATCATCTGATTGGGCACATAGAGAGAAGACCCCATGAACGCCCCGCTCCGTAGAAACGAAGCACTTTTGATCGCCGACCGCGCATTCAAGCCTTTTCAATGCGTGGCCTGGGCCCCACAGGACGGGAACGGCGAGCTCAGCCTGAGCGTCATCGACCGTACCAGTACCCGTATCGGTCACACCCAGATTCCCAGCAGTGCCTACTCCGATCCAGCCCAACTGGAAGACCTGCTCAAACAAGCCCGCGCTGAACTGAGCCAGGAAGGTTATATCTTGCAGTCCTGGGCCATGCCCAAGTAAGTGATGCTGTTAGCGGATCACCCGAACAGGTGATCCGCTATTTAGGCAAAACAACTAAGCACGCTATCTATTTTTCCCTCGCTGCAACTTTTATCTGTAGCGTAGTGGTTGTTTTCGCTAGTGCAGAAGCTGCACCTCCTCGCTATTTCCAACTAGTGTCCCTTGTGCTTCATCGATGCCCTCTCAGGGCCGCCCCATCAGCGGGTCACTGATACTGTGTGCCCCGGTTTCCAGTCGTCCGGCTACCCTGCGCAACCAGCCTGCGTCACTGCGCAGGGTCAAGTCATACCAGCCACCGCTGGACTCACAGGCGAAAACCTGGCGCACCTCTGCTCCCCCAGGCACGACCAGGGTCCATGGCCCCTGTTGGGTATAAGGGCAGCGATCGATAGTGACCGATACCCCATGCGCACCCGGATTGCTCAGGGTGAATTGCAGTTGGTTATTGCTGGACGTCACCAACAGCTCAGGCTGGAGCTGTTGCAGCTGGCCGCTGAAGCTGCGGTGGAAGCCATTGGGTCCCAATACCCACAGCTGGTAGCGCTCCACCACGGGCCAGCTGTCCTGCAGCGCCTTGCCGGCCTCCACCGTGTAGCGCCGCGGGATATCGCTCAGGTGCAGGCCGTCGTAGACATGCAACACCGCGCCCTGCTCGCCAGTGTTCTGCAGGCTCAGGGACAGGGTCTTGGCCTTGGGGTCCACCTGGCTATCGACATGCAGACGATAAGGCAGTGCCCGTGAAGGTCGGGCCAGCCGCGGCTGGTGCGGTGGCAACTGCTGGCTGGCCAAGGGTAGCGGCACCTGGAGCAGCTTCTCCTGGCGCTGGCGCAAACCGTCGGCGGCCTGCCGGGTGGTGGTCTGCAGCGCCGGTAATGGCTCATGGTTGGGGTCGACGAAATTCAACGCCGACGTCAGGTCGCCACATACCGCCCGCCGCCATGCACTGATGTTGGGCTCGCGCACGCCAAAGCGTTTTTCGAGAAATTGCAGCACCGAGGTGTGATCGAACACCTGGGAATTGACCCAGCCTCCCCGGCTCCAGGGAGACAGCACCAGCATCGGTACCCGCGGCCCGGGGCCATACACGCCGCCATCGGGCAGCGGTTGCTGGGTCGAACCGGGTGGCGCCGGATGCTTGAACAGTTCGCTGTCGAAACCCAGCGTGGACTTGCCGGCAAAGCTGCCATCCTGACGCTGGGAAGGTGCCGACGGCGACGGCATATGATCGAAGAAGCCATCGTTTTCATCGTAGGTCAGTAGCAGCACGGTCTTGCTCCAGACCTCGGGATTGCCAGTCAACGCCAGGAGAATCTCCTGGGTGAACCAGCCGCCCTGGACCGGACTCGATGGGCCGGGATGCTCGGAATAGGCGGCCGGCGCCACAATCCAGCTGACCTGGGGCAACTTGCCGGCCTGCACGTCATTGCGAAATCCACCAATGATCGCCTCCAGATTGCTGCCGCTGCTGGCCGGCAAGGTATTGCCATTGCCCTTGTACAGCGCAGCGACGGCGTTCAAGGCATCGCTGTAAGGCACAAAGGCATTGAAGTCCTTGGGCGGTTGGGCCGGATTGCCCACCTTTACGCTGGCGGCGCGGTACTGACGGAAGCCGGCCAGGGGGTTGTCGCCGAAATTGTCCGGCAGGTGCTGGTAAACCTTCCAACTGACACCCTGCTCTTCCAGGCGTTCGGGATAGGTCTTCCAGCTGTAGCCGACATTTACCGCACCCGGGCCATCCCATTCGTTGACCACCGCAGCGACCTTTGCCGCACTCGGGCCGTTGCTGCCGGTCCAGAGAAACAACCGGTTGGGGTTGGTCCCGGCGTGTACCGAACAGTGATAGGCGTCGCACAGGGTGAAGGTGTTGGCCAGGGCGAACTGGAATGGCAGCTCCTGCTCACGGTAATAACCCATGGACGTCGCTGTCTTGTGGGTCGGCCAGGCACTCATGCGGCCGTTGTCCCAGGCCGAATGGGCATCCACCCATGAATGAGGCGTGCCACTGACGCGCTGGGCGTTGCCTTTGCTGCTGTCCAGGTGATAGGGCATCACCAGCCGGCCCTTACCCTGTTGCTCCCAGACCGTGCGCTGACCGGGCAGTGGAATGGTAAAGCGGTCGCTGAAGCCCCGTACCCCGGGAAAAGTACCGAAGTAATGATCGAAAGAGCGATTTTCCTGCATCAGGATCACTACATGTTCGACATCCTTGATCGTCCCCGTACGGTTATTCGCCGGTATGGCCAGGGCTTGGCGAATAGCCAGGGGCAAGGATGAAAAAAATGAACCGATAGCGGCCGCTTGCAATAGCTTCCTGCGTGAAAGACTGGGCATGGGTCTTTGAATCCTTGTGGTTGCAGCGCGATATATGACGCTGCAAGCAAAAGTATTCATTTCAAATAACAAGGCAGTGACATTGCCATTGCAATTACATCAAGCCGATATTGCCCAGACCTGAGACTTCGCAAATACACCATGTTTTCAAGGTTGCAAAAGAATGTTTCATGAAGAAAACACCCGAGCCTGCAAACTTGTCATCAATGGCCAGGTCCAGAAACAATATCGACCCGTCGCCTTACTGAAGATTGTCCGCCACTTCATTGCGTTGAACCCGCAACGGATTGAACGCCAGCCGGATAAACTGCGGGTCCCGCGCGAGTTTGTAGTCCGGACCGACAAAGTACTCCTTGGCCCCCGGATCATGCTTGCCGAGATATAAAATCCAGGCGGTTGTAATACCGGCGAACTCGTTTTCCCGGACACTGCGCACCGGACTGAAATGGGTGGCGTTATGGGCCGTGGCACTCCATCCCGGCACCGCCTTGATCAACCCGCCCTGCCAGAGCCGCGGCCAGGCCCAGGCCGGCACCACCACATCCGCGGCCCCGGTAAGCACCAGGGTTGGGGTCTTGACGGTGGAGCCCAGGCCTATGGGCCCAGGTTCGATGGGCAGCGAGCCGATGTAGCGCAGCTGTGGATCGATGTCCTGCAAGGTGCCAGGCAGCAGGCTCGACGAAAGGATCGACGCCCCGCCGCCAGCGGAGTGCCCCGCCACTATGGTGCGAGACAGATCGACCTTGCCGAACAACGCTGAGGTTGGGTCCTGGTTGAGCTTGCTCAGCTCAAGGGCACCCAGGACATGCATGGTGGGCGCGGTATTGATGAAGTCGGAGGAGATGATCACGATAAAGCCGTAACTCGCCCACAGCCTCATCAAATCGGTGTATTGCCCCTGATTGGAAAGGATGCCGCCAACAAAGTTGACCACCGGCAACTTGTCCAGATTCCTTATATTGCTCGGATAATAAACACTGGTGGAAACCGGACTGGCAAATCCATAGGGAAAGGACGAATTACATTGAACGCTGTTGTCCAGCAGCATGATCCTCGCCAATACACCCAACAGACCGCGACAGTCACTCAAGACCGCATTGGTAGTGACCTTGTACGGCCCTGGAGACTTGGCATATTGATCATTGGCCAGCCCCAGTGCCGGAACAAGTTGCGAGGCACCGGCCAGACTCCCAAAAGCAACTAAGACTCCAGCCAAACATAGTTGCACTGCCACCTTGCGTATCGATCTCATTGATAGTTCCTTTATCTGCCTGCTTTCCCTGCAAGACCGGATACTCCCTCTGGCCGTGCACTCACTACTGCCAATCACCTGAACTTCATCTCACTGCAACAAGCCTGAAACACTCAGCCTTAGTTGCCCAGCGGACTCTGGCGACCCTAGAACAAGACAAATTCCAAGGTCAATCCTTATTCAAGCTAGAGCAGCCCACCGAAGCGCCGATAGAAGCTTTCCCCGACATCCGGTAGCGGGCCATCAGCGCTCTCCAGAGCCGTGGCCAGCCACTCCTCGGCCTTGGCCTGGATCAAGCGATAGATGTTGCGACACAGCTGGCGCGCTGCACGACCCTCCCAATCGCCGGGAAGCAGTTCGTCCGGCAACTGCGGGTCGCGCAGCAACAGCTTGCGGTACTCATGAATCAGCAGCAGGCGAGCCAGGAAACAGTCGGATGGTTGCAACTGCTCCTGTTCGCGCAGGGCCTGCCAGAGGGGGCGAAACAGTTGGATGAATTCACTGTAATGGGCTGCCAGTTCGTCAATGTTCCAGCTCTCGCGCACCTGCTGGCGCAGGGCTCTGGAGCCGAGCACGTCCTCGGGTGCAGTGGCAAAGACAATGGTGTCGTCCTGGGCACCAAGCTCCAGCAAGGTGGCATTGATATCGGCGCGATCGCTGCGCGGGCACGCCAGCATCAGCGGCGACATCGCGGCAAACCCTTGCCACTCCAACTCTTCACGCACTTGCTTGCGCAACTCCGGTTGCAATTGTCCGAGCATTACCAGGCTCCAGGAACCATCCCAGGCCGGCACACCGGCGCTATAGACCCGCTTGAACGCCTTGTCGAATCGCCGGCGACCGGCCAGGGTCAGGCTGTAGTAACTGCGGCGCCCGACCTTTTCGGCAGTCAGCCACCCCTCCTTGCTCAGGCGGAAGATCGAAGTGCGGATCAGCCGCTCGTTGATCCCCATGGGCTCCAGCAGTTGAATCAGGCTGCCCAGCCAGACGGTGCCGCCATGGGGTTCGATGGCATCGCCGTACAGGGTGATGATCAGCGAACTGGCGCGGATCGGGGTCTGCTCCTGAAAGCGTTTGATCAGGTGGTTCAGTGGCGCTAGGGACGACATGGGCGTACCGGAAAAAAAGGAAGGAATATAGCCGGTTTCAGGCCGTCGCAGCGGCCCGGGGTGTTCATTGGCCGGCCTTGGGACGAAAGCCACCGTCGGCGATTCGCGGCCGATCATCCTCGACCCCAGACAGCGGCTCACAGACTTGCATCTGCTCCAGGCAGCGACGGGTCAAGTGCTGGTACTCCCGAGTGCCGGCCAGCTTCCAGGCCACTTCCTCGTCGCTCAACTGACGCGTGACCCGCGCCGGCGCGCCCATCACCAGCGATTGCGGCGCGCATTCGAAACCGGCCTTGACCAGCGCCGCCGCCGAAACGAAGGAACGCGGCGCAATGAAGGCGTTGTCCATCACCACCGCATTCATGCCCACCAGCGCGTCGGCGCCAATCCGGCAACCGTGCAACACTGCGCCATGGCCGACATGGCCATTGCGCTCCACCACCGTGTCGCTATCGGGGAAACCATGCATCACACAGGTGTCCTGCAGATTGGCCCCCTCTTCGAGGACAATCCGGCCAAAATCCCCCCGCAGGCTGGCCAGGGGGCCGACATAGCAACGGGGGCCGACTATCACATCGCCGATCAGCACCGCCGAAGGGTGCACATAGGCACTGGGATCGACCACCGGAATCAAGCCATCAAGGCTGTAGCACGTCATGCTGCTTCCCTCTCTGATCAGCAGAAACTGCTGTTGTTGGAGCGGCTGGGGGGCGCTGCACTTGCCCGCGAATACAACGCCGAGAATGCGCGACGCCACCCAATCCAGGATACCGATACAACGCGGACGGCATTTTGTATCAGGTTATTCTCGGTACACAACCGTTCTCCAAGACACAGGCCTGGCTCGCCACAGGCGCCACAACCCGCAAAGCATAAAGGATACGGCCTCAATTGCCGGCCCAAGTCAGCATTCCGTCGACCTGCCGCCCCGAACAGAACACAGCTGAAGCCGAAAGATAGGACACATTAACAATCCATTAACCTTGATTTTATGTATCGCATTGGCGATATACTCGGCGAAAACCGGC
This sequence comes from Pseudomonas sp. 50_B, assembly GCF_017491625.1. Lineage (NCBI taxonomy): Bacteria > Pseudomonadati > Pseudomonadota > Gammaproteobacteria > Pseudomonadales > Pseudomonadaceae > Pseudomonas > Pseudomonas sp. 50_B. The sequence goes on along the minus strand of NZ_JAFGYX010000017.1, from coordinate 118,005 downwards.
TCCCGGGCCGACCCGACAATCGAGCCGGCAACCGGCCGTATCACTCCGAGGACATCCACCATGCCTCAACACCCGACCCTGAACTTTGCCACCATCCTGTTCTCCATCAGCGAGGGCGTCGCCCTCCTCAGCCTCAACCGTCCCGAACAGCTCAACAGTTTCAACCCACAGATGCATGGCGAGGTGCAGGCGGCCCTCAAGCACGTGCGCAACAACCCCGAGGTGCGGGTCCTGCTCCTGACCGGCGAAGGCCGCGGCTTCTGCGCGGGGCAGGACCTTGGCGAGCGCGACGTCGCCCCCGGCGATGCAGCGCCTGACCTGGGGGAATCCATCGAACAGTTCTACAACCCGCTGGTGCGTGAGCTGCGCGACCTGCCATTGCCGGTGATCTGTGCGGTCAATGGCGTGGCCGCCGGCGCTGGCGCCAACCTGCCCCTGGCCTGCGACCTGGTGCTGGCGGCGCGCTCCGCGAGCTTTATCCAGGCCTTCTGCAAACTCGGGCTGATTCCCGATTCCGGCGGCACCTGGCTGCTGCCACGGCTGGTGGGCATGGCCCGGGCCAAGGCCCTGGCCCTGCTCGGCAACCGTCTGAGCGCCGAACAGGCCGAGCAATGGGGACTGATCTACCAGTGCGTGGACGACGCCTTGCTGCGCGATGAAGCCCTGAGCCTGGCCCGACACCTGGCGACTCAACCCACCTATGGCCTGGCGCTGATCAAGCGCAGCCTGAATGCCAGCCTGCACAACAGCTTCGACCAGCAACTGGAGCTGGAGCGCGACCTGCAACGCCTGGCGGGACGCAGCGAAGACTATCGAGAAGGTGTCAGTGCCTTCATGGACAAGCGCCCTCCTGTGTTCAAGGGGCGCTGACATGGCCCCGCTGCGTCGTACCGCAGAAACTGCCGCAGTGGGTGCCGGGGCGTGGGCACCACCCTGATCCTCCAGAGGCGCCAGCCCGCGCCTGCAGAACTCCCCGCAAGCCCTTCGTGCCTCTTGCGGGTCATGCACTCAGAACCCGCAGTGACGGGTTGAACGACAACAACAATACGAGTGACACCATGAACATGCCGATAGCCAGAACCGTGCCCGAAGCGCCGCTGGACCCGATGGAAACCGCCAGCATCGACCACTTGCGCCAGCATCAGCTGGAGCGCCTGCGCTGGAGCCTGAACCACGCCTACGCCAACGTCCCCCTGTATCGCCAGCGCTTCGACGCCCTGGGCGTGCACCCCCAGGACATCCAGCGCCTGGAGGACCTTGCCCAACTGCCCTTCACCACCAAGTCCGACCTGCGGGACAACTACCCCTACGGCATGTTCGCGGTGCCCATGCAGGAGGTGGTGCGCCTGCATGCCTCCAGCGGCACCACCGGCAAGCCCACGGTAGTGGGCTATACCCGCAACGACATCGACACCTGGGCCCAGGTGGTGGCCCGGTCGATCCGCGCGGCCGGCGGCCGGCCCGGCGACAAGGTGCATGTCTCCTATGGCTACGGCCTGTTCACCGGCGGCCTGGGGGCACACTACGGTGCCGAACGCCTGGGGTGCACCGTGATTCCCATGTCCGGCGGCCAGACCGAGAAGCAGGTGCAACTGATCAAGGATTTCCAGCCGGACATCATCATGGTCACGCCGTCCTACATGCTCAATATCGCCGACGAGATCGAACGCCAGGGCCTCGATCCCCACAAGCTGGCCCTGCGCCTGGGAATCTTCGGCGCCGAACCCTGGACCGACGAACTGCGCAGCGCCATCGAGCAGCGCCTGGGCATCCGCGCCCTGGATATCTACGGGCTGTCGGAGATCATCGGTCCGGGAGTGGCCATGGAATGCGCCGAGACCCGCGACGGCCCGACCCTCTGGGAGGATCATTTCTACCCCGAAATCATCGACCCGCTGACCGCTCAGGTGCTGCCCGATGGCGAAATGGGCGAGCTGGTGCTCACCTCCCTGAGCAAGGAGGCACTGCCGATGATCCGTTACCGCACCCGCGATCTGACCCGCCTGCTGCCGGGGACGGCGCGACCCATGCGGCGCATCGACAAGATCACCGGGCGCAGCGACGACATGCTGATCATTCGCGGGGTCAATGTGTTTCCCACCCAGGTGGAGGAGCAAGTGCTCAAAGCCGTGCACCTGGCCCCCTGTTACGAGATCCATCTGTATCGCCACGGCAACCTCGACAGCGTCGACATTCACGTCGAGCTCAAGAGCGAGCATCAGCAACTGGGGGATGAACAGCAAAGGGCCATCTGCAGCGAGCTCAGTCGCCACATAAAGACCCATATCGGCATCAGCTCGCGTATCGTTTTACAGCCCCCCTTCAGCATCAAGCGTTCGGAAGGCAAGGCCTGCCGCGTGGTCGATCGCCGCAAGTAGCGTTGCCGCAAGCATTGGAGCCCCGTCATGACGGGGCTTTTTTTCGCCTGCCATTCAAGTTGTGAGGCAAAGCGATACAGAAACAAACATGACACGCTATTTTGTGTTTGATATTTATTTATGTATCACATATAAACATTCACAGCCTCACCCACACCTGCAACCCGGGAGACACTCATGTACGCACAGCTGGTAGAGACGGGGATCAAGCGCATCAAGCCGCTGGCAGAAATGTCCGAGCAGGAGCGCACCTTCCAGGAAAAAATCGACGGGGAAATCAAGATCGAGGCCAAGAACTGGATGCCCGATGCCTACCGCCAGACGCTGATCCGGCAGATCTCCCAGCACGCCCACTCGGAAATCGTCGGCATGTTGCCCGAAGGCAACTGGGTCACCCGCGCCCCGACCCTCAAGCGCAAGCTGCAACTGATGGCCAAGATCCAGGACGAAGCCGGTCACGGCCTGTACCTGTACAGCGCCATGGAAACCCTGGGCGCCGACCGCGACGAGGAAATCGCCAAGCTCCACAGCGGCCGGGCCAAGTATTCGAGCATCTTCAACTACCCGACCCTGAACTGGGCCGACATGGGCGCGGTGGGCTGGCTGGTGGACGGTGCCGCCATCGTCAACCAGGTGGTGCTGCAGCGCACCTCCTACGGCCCCTACGCCCGGGCCATGGTGCGCATCTGCAAGGAAGAGAGCTTCCACCAGCGCCAGGGCTACGAAATCCTCCTGACCATGATGCGCGAGGGCAACCAGGCGCAGAGGGAGATGGTCCAGGACGCCATCAACCGCCTGTGGTGGCCGGCACTGATGATGTTCGGCCCCAGCGACGAACACTCCCCCAACAGCGCCCAGTCCATGGCCTGGAAAATCAAGCGCCAGAGCAACGACGAACTGCGCCAGCGCTTCATCGACCAGACCATCCCGCAACTGGAATTGCTGGGCTGCACCTGCCCCGACCCGGAGCTGAAGTGGAACGCCGAACGCGGCCACTACGACTTCGGCGAAATCCAGTGGCAGGAATTCTACGAGGTGCTCAAGGGCAATGGCCCATGCAACCAGGAGCGCCTGGAAACCCGCCGCCGGGCCATCGACGACGGCGCCTGGGTGCGGGCCGCCGCCGTGGCCCACGCCCAGAAGAAAGCCAACAAGAACGCCGCCTGAGCGCGCCTGCCTGATCCGGAGTCAATCCCATGTCTGAATGGACCCTTTACGAAGTCTTCGTGCGCAGCAAGCACGGCCTCAATCACAAACATGTGGGCAGCGTGCACGCCGCCGACGCCGCCATGGCCATGACCAACGCCCGGGACCTGTACACCCGGCGCAGCGAAGGCGTGAGCCTGTGGGTGGTGCCCTCGGCGCAGATCGTTGCCTCCTCCCCGGATGACAAGGACCCGCTGTTCGATCCGGCCGACGACAAGGTCTACCGCCACGCCAGCTTCTACCAGCTGCCCCCTGAAGTCGGACACATGTGAGGCCGGCCATGAACCCTGCAAACGATCTGATCAACCACCTGCTGCGCCTGGGCGACAGCGCCCTGATCCAGGGCCAGCGCCTGTGCGAATGGTGCGGCCGGGCGCCGGCCCTGGAAGAAGAACTGGCGCTGATGAACGTCGGCCTCGATCTGGTGGGCCAGGCCCGCAACTGGCTGGACTATGCCGCCGAACGGCTGGCCGATGGCCGCGACGCCGATCACCTGGCCTTCCGTCGTGACGAGCGGGCCTACCGCAACCTGTTGCTGGTGGAGCAGCCCAATGGCGATTTCGCGGTGACCCTGCTCAAGCAGTTCTTCTACGACGCCTGGCACCTGGAAACCCTCAAGGGCCTGAGCCAGTCGGCGGACGAGCGGATGGCCGGCATCGCCGCCAAGGCCCTCAAGGAAGTCACCTACCACCTGCGGCGTTCCAGCGAATGGGTCGAGCGCCTGGGCGACGGCACCGAGGAAAGCCACCAGCGCATGCTGCAGGCGATCCCCCGGCTGTGGCGCTTCACCGGCGAGCTGGTCGAGCACCACGCCACGGAAATCGAGCTGCACCGGGCCGGCCTGTGGGCCGATCCGGTCCAGGTGGCCGAGGCCTGGCGCGCCACCGTCGAAACCCACTTCGCCCGGGCCACCCTGCCCGTGCCCGAGGCGCCGAGCCATTTCTACCTGGATGCACGCCGGGGCCTGCACACCGAGCACCTGGGCCCACTGCTGGCCGAGATGCAATTCCTGCCGAGGGCCTACCCCGATGCGGTCTGGTGAACTGATCGGCAGCGACCAGGGCGCGCGGAGCCTGCAACAGGGCGACCTGGACCTGGCCTGGAGCACCCTGGATCAGGTCATGGACCCGGAAGTGCCGGTGGTCAGCGTGCTCGACCTGGGCATCGTCCGCGACCTGGACTGGCAGGCCGGCCATCTGCAGGTGGCGCTGACCCCCACCTACTCCGGCTGCCCGGCCACCGAGGTGATCGAGAACGACATTCGCCAGGCCCTGGAACAGGCCGGCTTCAAGGCTCCGCGCCTGGTGCGCCAACTGACTCCGGCCTGGACCACCGACTGGATCACCGAGCGCGGTCGCCAGCGCCTGCGGGCCTACGGCATCGCGCCGCCCTCGGGCAGCAGCAAGCGCAGCCTGCTGGGGGACGCGCCCCAGGTGCACTGCCCGCAATGCGGCAGTGCCCACAGCGAGCGCCTCAGCGAGTTCGGCTCCACCGCCTGCAAGGCCCTGTACCGCTGCCGCGACTGCCTGGAACCCTTCGACTATTTCAAGTGCATCTGAGCCGCCCGCGCCTCAGAGGAGAATCACCATGAGCCAGTTCCACCGCTTGACCATCAAGGATGTACGCAGCGAGACCCGCGATGCGGTGTCCATCGCCTTCGAGATTCCCCGGCACCTGCAAGGGCAGTTCCACTTCACCCAGGGCCAGCATCTGGTGCTGCGCACCGAACTGGAGGGCGAGGAAGTCCGGCGCTCCTACTCCATCTGCAGCGGGGTGAATGACGACGAGCTGCGCATCGCGGTGAAACGCGTCAGCGGCGGGCGCTTTTCGGCCTTCGCCAACGACCGGCTCAAGCCCGGGCAGTCGCTGGAGGTCATGCCTCCGGCCGGCCGTTTCCATGTCGAGCTTGATCCGGCGCGTCACGGCCACTACCTGGCGGTGGCCGCAGGCAGCGGCATCACGCCGATCCTGTCGATCATCAAGAGCACCCTGGAAGGCGAGCCGCTGAGTCGCATCACCCTGCTCTACGGCAACCGCTCCAGCGCCTCGGCGCTGTTTCGCGAACAGCTGGAGGACTTGAAGAACCGCTATCTGCAGCGCCTGAACCTGGTGTTCGTGTTCAGTCGCGAACAGCAGGACATCGACCTCTACAACGGCCGCATCAACCAGGACAAATGCCGGCAACTGTTTTCCCGCTGGCTCGATGTCAGGCAACTGGACGCGGCCTTCATCTGCGGCCCCCAGGCCATGACCGAAACCGTGCGCGACAGCCTCAAGGCCGCCGGCATGAAGGCCGAGCGCATCCACTTCGAGCTGTTCCATGCCGCCGGCGACGGGCAGAAGCGCCAGGCCCGGGAAGCCGCCCGCGCCCAGGACCCGCAGGTCAGCCGGATCACCGTGATCAGCGACGGTCGGGCCCTGGCCTTTGACCTGCCGCGCAACAGCCAGAGCCTGCTGGATGCCGGCAACGCCCAGGGCGCCGAACTGCCCTATTCGTGCAAGGCCGGGGTCTGCTCCACCTGCAAGTGCAAGGTCATCGAAGGCGAGGTGGAAATGGACAGCAACCACGCCCTGGAAGACTACGAAGTGGCGGCCGGTTATGTGTTGTCCTGCCAGTCCTATCCCCTCAGCGACAAGGTGGTCCTGGACTTCGACCAGCCCTGAACCCAGCGTCGGTATGCGTGCCCCAGAACAACAACAAGAGAGAACCCGCCCATGAGCCCGCAAGAAATAGACCGCATCACCCGCCACCCGGACTTTATCCAGCTGGTCCGGCGCAAGCAGCGACTCTACTGGTCCCTGACCCTGGTCATGCTCCTGGCCTACTACGGCTTCGTTTTGCTGGTGGCCTTCAATCCCGGCCTGCTGGGCCGCTCGCTGTCCGGCGGGGCCACCAGCGTCGGCATGCCGGTGGGCGTGGCGATGATTCTCCTGGCCTTTGCCCTCACCGGTCTTTATGTGTATCGCAGCAACCGGCTGCTGGACCCGCTGAACGACAAACTCAAGCGCGAGTACCGGTCATGAAGCGCGGTGCAGGAGTCATCCTGCTGCCCTGCTTGCTGGCCTGGGACCTGGCCCTGGCCGCCGACGACAGCGCCCGCCCGCTGAACTGGAACGCCATCGGCATGTTCCTGGTGTTCGTCCTGCTGACCCTGGGCATCACCCGCTGGGCCGCCCTGCGCACCCGCTCGGCCAAGGACTTCTACACCGCCGGCGGCGGCATGAGCGGCCTGCAGAACGGCCTGGCGATTGCCGGTGACATGATCTCCGCCGCGTCCTTCCTCGGCATCTCGGCCATGATGTTCCTCAACGGCTACGACGGCCTGCTGTACGCCCTCGGGGTGCTGGCCGGCTGGCCGATCATCCTGTTCCTGATCGCCGAACGCCTGCGCAACCTGGGCACCTACACCTTCGCCGACGTGGTTTCCTATCGCCTGGCCCAGACGCCGGTGCGCCTGACCTCGGCGTTCGGCACCCTGACCGTGGCCCTGATGTACCTGGTGGCGCAGATGGTCGGCGCCGGCAAGCTGATCGAACTGCTGTTCGGCCTCAGCTACCTCCACGCGGTGATGCTGGTGGGCCTGCTGATGGTCTGCTACGTGACCTTCGGCGGCATGCTGGCCACCACCTGGGTGCAGATCATCAAGGCGGTGATGCTGCTCTCGGGCACCAGCTTCATGGCCTTCATGGTGCTCAAGCACTTCGGTTTCAGCAGCGAGGCGCTGTTCGCCCGCGCCAGCGAGGTGCACGCCAAGGGCAGCGCGATCATGGCCCCCGGCGGGCTGCTGTCGAACCCCATCGACGCCATTTCCCTGGGCCTGGGGATGATGTTCGGCACCGCCGGGCTGCCCCATATCCTCATGCGCTTCTTCACCGTCAGCGACGCCCGGGAAGCGCGCAAGAGCGTGCTCTATGCCACAGGTTTCATCGGCTACTTCTATCTGTTGCTGATCGTGGTCGGCTTCGGCGCGATCGTCATGGTCGGCACCGAGCCCGAGTATCGCGACGCCAGCGGCGCGATCATCGGCGGCGCCAACATGATCGCGGTGCACCTGGCCCAGGCGGTGGGCGGCAACCTGTTCCTGGGTTTCATCTCGGCCGTGGCCTTCGCCACCATCCTTGCGGTGGTGGCCGGGCTGGCGCTGTCCGGCGCCTCGGCGGTGTCCCATGACCTGTATGCCTGCGTGATGCGCCAAGGCCAGGCCAGCACCCAGCAGGAAATGCGCGTCTCGAAGATCGCCACCCTGTGCATCGGTGTCCTGGCGGTGCTGCTGGGGCTGTTGTTCGAGTCGCAGAACATCGCCTTTCTCTCGGGACTGGTGCTGGCGATTGCCGCGTCGGTGAATTTCCCGGTGCTGTTTCTTTCCATGTTCTGGAAAGGCCTGACCACCCGGGGCGCGGTGGGCGGCAGCCTGGCCGGGCTGATCTCGGCGATTGTCCTGCTGATCCTCAGCCCGGCGGTCTGGGTCAATGTGCTGCACCACCCCCAGGCGCTGTTTCCCTACGCCAACCCGGCGCTGTTCTCCATGAGTCTGGCGTTCTTTGCCGCTTGGGCCTTGTCCGTCAGCGACCGCTCGCCCCGGGCCGAGCTGGAGCGCGGCCGCTACCTGGCGCAGTTCATCCGTTCCATGACCGGCATCGGCGCTGGCGGCGCCAGCCATCACTGAGTTGTCTCCCGGCGCCCGGTACGGTGCGCCGCCCCCCACTTGACCCTTCGGAGCCTTTCTCCCATGCCACAGTCTCCTACCCTGCAAAGCTTTATCGGCGGCCGCTGGATCGGCCAGCACCCGGCCCAGGCCTTGCGCAGCGCCATCGATGGCCATGAAGTGGCGCGCACCCATGAAGAGCCCCTGGACTTCGCCGAAGCGCTGCAACATGGGCGCGTGAACGGTGCCCGGGCCCTGCTCGCCCTGGATTTCCAGGAGCGCGCCCGGCGCCTCAAGGCCCTGGCGCTATACCTTGGCGAGCGCAAGGAACAGCTGTACGCCCTGTCCCACCACAGCGGCGCGACCCGGGCCGACAGCTGGATCGACATCGAGGGCGGCAACAGCACCCTGTTCAGCTATGCCGGGCTCGGCGCCCGCGAGCTGCCTTCGGGCAACCTGCTGCACGAAGGCCCGGCACAGACCCTGAGCAAGCTTGGCAGTTTTGCCGGCACCCATATCCTGGTGCCTCGTGGCGGCGTGGCGGTGCACATCAACGCCTTCAACTTTCCCATCTGGGGCATGCTGGAAAAGTTCGCCCCCTGCTTTCTCGCCGGCATGCCCTGCATCGTCAAACCGGCCAGTGCCACCAGCTACCTGACCGAGGCGGCAGTGCGCCTGATGCATGAGTCCGGCCTGTTGCCCGAAGGCAGCCTGCAACTGGTGATCGGCGGCACCGGCGATCTGCTCGATCGCCTGCAAGGCCAGGACCTGGTGACCTTCACCGGCTCGGCGGTCACCGCCGCCACGCTGCGGGCCAACCCCAACCTGATCCGCCACTCGGTGCCCTTCAACGCCGAGGCCGATTCGCTGAACTGCGCGATCCTGGCGCCGGACGTGACCCCGGACGACCCGGAATTCGAGCTGTTCATCAAGGAAGTGGTGCGGGAAATGACGGTCAAGGCCGGACAGAAATGCACCGCCATCCGCCGCGCCATCGTTCCGGCCAAACAGCTGGATGCCGTGGCCACGGGCTTGCGCCAGCGCCTGTCGAAGGTGGTGGTCGGCGATCCGTCGCTGGAAGGCGTGCGCATGGGCGCCCTGGCCTCCCACGCGCAACAGCGGGACGTGGCCGAGCGCCTGGAAAGCCTGCTGCACAGCAGCGACCTGTTGTTCGGCGCACGGGACGGCTTCGAGCCCCGGGGCGACAACGTCAGCCAGGGCGCGTTCTTTGCCCCGACCCTGCTGCTGTCCCGTGATCCCCTGGCCCAGGGTGGTGCTCACGATATCGAGGCCTTTGGCCCGGTCAGTACCTTGATGGCCTACGACGATCTGGACCAGGCTCTGGACCTGGCCGCTCGCGGCAAGGGCAGCCTGGTGGCCAGCCTGGTGACCAAGGACCCAGGCATCGCCGCCCAGGTCATTCCTCGGGCCGCCAGCTGGCATGGCCGCCTGCTGGTGCTGGACCGCGAGTGCGCCGGCGAATCCACCGGCCACGGCTCGCCATTGCCGCAACTCAAGCACGGTGGCCCCGGTCGCGCCGGTGGCGGTGAAGAGCTGGGCGGCCTGCGGGCGGTCAAGCACTACCTGCAGCGAGCCGCTGTGCAGGGCTCGCCGAGCATGCTGGCGGCAGTGACCGGTGAATACGTGCGCGGCGCCAAGGTCATCGAAACCGAGGTCCACCCGTTCCGCCGGCACTTCCAGGACCTGCAGATCGGCGAGTCCCTGCTGACCCACCGCCGCACCGTGACCGAGGCCGATCTGGTGAACTTCGGCTGCCTGTCGGGGGACCACTTCTATATGCACTTCGACGAGATCGCCGCCAAGGATTCCCAATTCGGCAAGCGTATTGCCCACGGCTACTTCGTGCTCTCGGCGGCGGCCGGGCTGTTCGTGTCCCCGGCACCGGGCCCGGTGCTGGCCAACTATGGCCTGGACAGCCTGCGCTTCATCAGCCCGGTGGGCATTGGCGACACCCTGCAAGCGCGGCTGACCTGCAAGCGCAAGATCGACCAGGGTAAACAGAGCCCTCAGGGCACGCCGCAGGGGGTGGTGGCCTGGGACGTGGAAGTGACCAATCAACTGGGTGAGCTGGTGGCCAGCTACGACATCCTGACCCTGGTTGCCAAACGCACCCCCTGAGCGTAGGAGCCGGCTTGCCGGCGAATGGCCCTCACGATGGCATTGCCCCTGAGGCCGCCTTCGCCAGCCAGTTGGCTCCTGCAAGAGTGTGCCAGCGCTTGTGCGGATGCTTGGCTCGGGCAGATTGTGGCAAAAGATTTCATGGGTTCTTGATTCTCAATCCGGCTTGCGGCAAGTTGCGCGCTTCTCACTATTAGGAGCAGCCCATGTCCGGCTCAATGGCCCAGGCGTTCGCGCACAATTTTCTCGGCCACTCACCCCGCTGGTACAAGGCAAGCATTGTCGCGTTCCTGCTGCTCAATCCGCTGCTGTTCTTCGCGGTCAGTCCGGCCGCAGCGGGCTGGTGCCTGGTGATCGAGTTCATCTTCACCCTGGCCATGGCCCTCAAGTGCTACCCCTTGATGCCCGGTGGTCTGCTGTTGGTGCAAGCGCTATTGCTGGGCATGGCCACGCCCCAGGCGCTGTACGACGAACTGGTGCACAATTTCCCGGTGATCCTGCTGCTGATGTTCATGGTGGCCGGCATCTACTTCATGAAAGAACTGCTGCTGTTCCTGTTCTCCCGGCTGCTGCTGGGGGTGCGCTCCAAGGCGCTTTTGGGGCTGCTGTTCTGCTTTCTGTCGGCCTTCCTCTCGGCCTTTCTCGACGCCCTGACCGTGACCGCGGTGATCATCAGCGCCGCGGTGGGCTTCTACTCGGTGTACCACCGGGTGGCCTCCGGCAATGACCCGCGCCAGGACAGCGGCTATGGCGACGATCAGCATCTGCCAACCCTGCACCACGACGACCTGGAGCAGTTCCGCGCCTTTCTACGCAGCCTGTTGATGCACGGCGCCGTGGGCACGGCGCTGGGAGGCGTATGCACCCTGGTGGGCGAACCACAGAACCTGTTGATCGGCCATGAGATGGGCTGGCACTTCGCCGAGTTCTTCCTCAAGGTGGCGCCGGTTTCACTGCCGGTGCTGGCCGCCGGACTGGTGACCTGCGTACTCCTGGAAAAACTGCGCTGGTTCGGCTACGGCACGCTGCTGCCGGATAACGTGCGCAAGGTGCTGGCCAACTACGCGGCCGAAGACGACGCCCAGCGCACCGCGCGGCAGCGGGCGGCGTTGCTGGTCCAGGGGCTGGCGGCGCTGATCCTGATTGTCGGCCTGGCCCTGCACGTCGCGGAAGTCGGGCTGATCGGCCTGCTGGTGATTGTGCTGATCACCGCCTTCACCGGGATTACCGACGAGCACCGCCTGGGCAACGCCTTCAAGGACGCCATGCCCTTCACCGCCCTGCTGGTGGTGTTTTTTGCCGTGGTGGCGGTGATTCACCAGCAACAGCTGTTCGTGCCGCTGATCCAGTGGGTGCTGGCACTACCGGCGGACCAGCAGCCAGGCATGCTGTTCATTGCCAATGGCCTGCTGTCGGCCATCAGCGACAACGTGTTCGTCGCCACCATCTACATCACCGAGGTGAAACAGGCCTTTGTCTCCGGGCAGATGAGTCGCGAACACTTCGAGACCCTGGCGATCGCCATCAACACCGGCACCAACCTGCCCAGCGTCGCCACGCCCAATGGCCAGGCCGCCTTCCTGTTTCTGCTGACCTCGGCGATTGCGCCGCTGGTGCGCCTGTCCTACGGACGGATGGTGTGGATGGCCCTGCCCTACACCGTGGTGATGGGCCTGCTGGGCTGGTACGCGGTGAGTTACTGGTTGTAGCGCTGGAGGATGTTTGAAGGGTTGAGGCGCTGATCCGGGTGCAACGGGGTGCCGTCCATATCGCTAAGCAGGAACGCGATGGACCGCACCTTGCCCCCCTTCAGCCGAGGGCGTGCCAGACGCGACCATCCCGGGCCAGCAACTCATCAGCGGCATCCGGACCATCCTCACCCGCAGGATAAGTCTGCACGCTCGCGTCCTGCTTCCAGGCATCGAGGAAAGGCTGCACGGCGCGCCAACCGTTCTCGATATTGTCTGCCCGCTGAAACAGCGTCTGGTCACCGACCAGGCAGTCGTAGATCAGCGTCTCGTAGCCGGTGGACGGCTGCATTTCGAAGAAATCCCGATAGGCGAAGCCCAGTTCGATATTGGCCATGTCCAGGCTCGGCCCGGGCTTTTTCGCCAGCAGGTCGAACCACATGCCTTCGTTGGGCTGGATCTGAATCCGCAGGTAAGTCGGCGACAGCTGATCGACTTCGGTATCGCGAAATTGCGCGTAGGGTGCCGGCTTGAAGCAGATGACGATTTCGGTGTCGCGCACGCTCATGCGCTTGCCGGTGCGCAGGTAGAACGGCACCCCGACCCAGCGCCAGTTGTCGATCATCACCTTCAGCGCGACATAGGTTTCAGTATTGCTGTCCGGCGCGACATTAGCCTCTTCGCGGTAACCCGCCAGGGCCTTGCCCGCCACTTCGGCGGCGCGGTACTGGCCGCGCACCGAGTTGGCCCGCGCCTCCTCCAGGGACCAGGGACGGATCGCCCCCACCACCTTGGCCTTCTCGCCGCGCACTGCATCGGCGCCAAAGGCCGCAGGGGGCTCCATGGCCACCATCGCCAGGAGTTGGAACAGGTGGTTGGGCACCATGTCTCGCAGGGCGCCGGTGTGTTCATAAAAGCTGCCACGGGTTTGGACCCCGACGGTTTCCGCCGCGGTGATCTGCACGTGGTCGATGTAATGGTTGTTCCAGAACGCCTCGAACAGGCTGTTGGAAAAGCGGCTGACCAGAATGTTCTGCACCGTTTCCTTGCCCAGGTAATGGTCGATGCGATAGATCTGCTTTTCGCTCATGACCTTGAGCAAGCAGGCGTTGAGGGCCTCGGCGCTCTGCAGATCGGAGCCGAAGGGCTTCTCGATGACCACCCGGCGAAAGGCCTCCGGCCCCTCCTCCAGCAACCCCGAAGCCCCCAGGCGCTGCACCACTTCACTGAAGAAGCGCGGCGCGGTGGCCAGGTAGAACACCGCGTTGCCGGTGCTGCTGGCGGCAATTCGCGCCGCCAGTTCGGCATAGGTGGAGTCGTCGAGGAAGTCGCCCTGGACGTAGCTGATGCCACGGGTCAGGCGGGCCCAGACGGCGGCGTCCACGGACGCCCCCTGGCCTTGTTTGCTCAGCACTTCATCGCGAAGGAAGTCTTCCAGCAAGGTGGCGAACTCAGCGTCGCTCACCGCGTTGTGGTCGACGCCGACAATCCGCAGCCCCTCATCCAGCAGACCGTCGCGGCTCAGGTTGTACAGCGCCGGCGTCAACAGGCGCTTGACCAGATCACCGCGGGCGCCGAACAGGAACAGCGTGGTCGGCGGCGCGGGCAACGCCTTGGACTTCTTTCGCGTAGAGGTCATTTCTTACCGGTCTCCACGTGGCCGCCAAAGCCGAAGCGCATGGCCGACAGCAGCTTGTCGCCGTAGGTGCCCTGGCCGCGGGAGCGGTAGCGGGAGAACAACGAGTTGGACAGCACCGGAACCGGAACCGCCTGCTCCATGGCCGCTTCGATGGTCCAGCGCCCTTCACCACTGTCGGCCACGGCACCGGAAAAACCGTCGAGCTTCGGATCGCCGGCCAGGGCATCGGCGGTCAGGTCCAGCAGCCAGGAGGACACCACGCTGCCGCGCCGCCAGACTTCGGCGATGTCCGCCACATTGAGGTCGAAGCGCTGATCCTCCGGCAGGATGTCCGAAGACTTGGTCTTGAGAATGTCAAAGCCCTCGGCGAAGGCCTGCATCATCCCGTACTCGATGCCGTTGTGGATCATCTTGACGAAATGCCCGGCACCGGCAGGACCGGCATGGATATAGCCACGCTCGGCACGGTCGTCATCAGAAACGCGGTCCTTGGTCCGTGGAATCGAACCCAGGCCAGGGGCCAGTGCCGCGAACAGCGGGTCCAGGCGCAGCACTTCATCGGCATCGCCGCCGATCATCATGCAGTAGCCGCGCTCCAGGCCCCAGACGCCGCCGGAGGTGCCGACATCGATGTACTTCAGGCCCTTTTGCGCCAGGTCCCGGGCACGGCGGATGTCGTCCTTATAGTAGGTATTGCCGCCGTCGATGATCACATCACCCGGTTCCAGCAACTGGCTCAGGGTGTCGATGGTCTCTTCGGTGGGTGCGCCGGCGGGCAGCATGACCCAGACCGCGCGGGGTTTTTCCAGGCCAGCCACCAGGGCCGGCAGGTCGGCGACGCCCTTGGCGCCTTCGGCGGCCAGGGTGCTGACGAAATCGGTGTTGCGGTCAAAGACTACGGTCTCGTGCCCATTGAGCATCAGGCGCCGTGCAATGTTGCCGCCCATGCGGCCCAGTCCAATAATCCCCAGTTGCATGTGCTGATGCTCCTACTGCAAAAAATTCAGATCAAAAATGTATAGCCCAAAGGGCTGGGTGCAAACGTCGAGGGGCGCAACTATACAAGGCGAGACGCTCCAAGACAGCGCAATCTTCAGACATAACGCCAGTTTTTGCGGCCACCTGCGCGCAACGCAGCGCGCCCAAGCCCGATCTCTTGCCCCTCGGCCGGCGCGAACCGCGTGGAGATTAGTCCCGGCACTGGGGGCGAAGTTTCTCAGAACTTGGGGGGATAACGACGCAAAACACCAGGAAGGCACAACGACCACGAAAAATAAAAAAGTTCCAATTGCGCTGAAAAGAAATAAAATTGCCGCCTTCAGGCTGCGTGGAAACGTCACGAGTGAAGGCAAGACGGTTGCCTGACACCGTCATTTTCGCGCTGCCGACGATAGTGCTTTGCGCAAGGGATGCGACCAGCAAAGCATAGTTGAGGCACTCCATTTGCGAGGTGAAGCAATGGGCACAGTACTACCGGCACGACCTGCACAGACTCTCTACGTGACCATTCGTCGTGACGAATTGCGCCAACTCAAAGACGAGCGCGATCAACTGCAACGGCAACTCGCCCAATTGCGCCTGATGTTGCAGAACCAGGGACAAGCCCCTGCCGTAGCGCTGCAGCGCCCCTGAGCAACCTCAGCTGTGCCCCGGAACGCAGGCCCGGCCTGCGTTCACCGCTCTACCCACTCCCTTTCCTGCCACCTATCTGCCGCCACACCTGATCCCGCCGCCTGCTACGCCGGACAAAAATCCAACGCTGCGCTAACGAACTTTTCACACTTGCCTATCGATACTCCCGGCCATTGTGGCCGTCTTGTTACAGACGGCGGCCTTCATTCGCAGCGCTGAACCGGCGCGCAATGATCACGGAACGGCGGGGAGCGCTGAATGGCATTGTTCAAACGCAGTAACACGTCTGCGACAGGTTTTGACTGGATGGGGCTGCTCTGGCTGTTCCTGTTCTTCTGGTATTTCTCCGGCATCACCCAACTGCTGATTCAACTGACGGACACGTCCGGCTTCGCCGGTTTCCGCCAGGCGTTCTTCATGAGCGCCATCTGGCTGGCGCCGATGCTGCTGTTCCCGGCACGCACCAAAGTCATGGCGGCAGTGATCGGCGTGGTGCTCTGGGCCTGCTCCATGGCCAGCCTGGGCTATTTCTTCGTCTATCAGCAGGAGTTCTCGCAAAGCGTCATCTTCATCATGTTCGAGTCCAACCCCTCGGAAGCCGGTGAATACCTGACGCAGTACTTTGCCTGGTGGATGCTCCTGGCGTTCCTGGCCCACACCGCCTTCGCCCTCTTCCTCTGGACCCGCCTGCGCCCGGTGTACCTGCCCCGGGGCCAGGCCCTGGCGGCTGCCGTGGCAATCCTGGTGGCGATTGTCGGCTACCCGCTGATCAAGCAAATCGCTCGCACCGACACCCTGGCCGACGGCCTGGAGAAATTTGAAACCCGTATCGAACCCGCCGTGCCGTGGCAGATGGTGGTCGCTTATCGCCGCTACCGTGAGCAACTGAACGGCATGCAGGGCATGCTCGACAGCGTCAGCAAGATCCCGCCGCTGACCAACCTCAAGGACAGCATGGCCAATCAGCCGGCCACCCTGGTGCTGGTGATCGGCGAGTCCACCAACCGTCAGCGCATGAGCCTCTACGGCTACCCGCGCCAGACCACCCCGGAGCTGGACAAGCTCAAGGATCAGTTGGCGGTGTTCGACAACGTCATCACCCCGCGCCCCTACACCATCGAGGCGTTGCAACAGGTGCTGACCTTCGCCGACGAAGAAAACCCCGATCTCTACCTCAAGACGCCGTCCCTGGTCAGCGTGATGAAGCAGGCCGGCTACAAGACCTACTGGATCACCAACCAGCAGACCATGACCAAACGCAACACCATGCTCACCACCTTCTCCGAGCAGGCGGACGAGCAGGTGTACTTGAACAACAATCGCAACCAGAACGCCCGCCAGTACGACGGCGACGTGCTTGAGCCCTTCTCCAAGGCCCTGGCCGACAGCGCCCCGCGCAAGTTCATCGTGGTCCACCTGCTGGGCACTCACATGAGCTACCAGTACCGCTACCCGCCAAGCTACGACAAATTCACCGATCGCCAGGGCGTGCCGGCCGGTGTGCGTGACGATCAACTGCCGACCTACAACAGCTACGACAACGCGGTGCTGTACAACGACTTCGTGGTCTCCAGCCTGATCAAGGATTACGCCAAGACCGACCCCAACGGTTTCCTGCTGTACCTGTCGGACCACGGCGAAGACGTCTTCGACTCCGCCGGCCACGACACCCTGGGACGCAACGAAGGCAAGCCCACGGCGCCGATGTACACCATCCCGTTCATGGCCTGGGCCTCGCCGAAGTGGCGGCAAACCCATGACTGGAACTTTGCTTCCGACCTCAGCCGCCCTTACAGCAGCTCCCAGCTGATTCATACCTGGGCCGACCTGGCGGGCTTGAGTTTCGACCAGCTGGACCACAGCCGCAGCCTGGTCAGCGACAGCTTCAAGCCGCGCCCGCTGCTGATTGGCGACCCCTACTCGCGCCAGAGCAAGGCGCTGATCGACTTCAGCCTGATGAAACCCAAAGCGCCGACGGAAGCGACCGTGGTCCAGAAGTAAGAACCCGACTCGGGGGCCGCAACGGCCCCCATCCCTGCTGGCGCCCGGCATGCCGGCAAAGGCGCCATCCTGCCTTGCAGCGAGCTCTGCGACACCCTCACTGGCCAACCAGCTGCTACAGGCTTTGATTGTCTGCAGACACATAATGTCAAGAATGTAATATCCCGCTCAGGCTGACGTTAACCCTCACTTAATACACTTCGCTGAAACTTGCCCCATCACTTCTTGTGCAGGGACGAAACAAGTTACCGAACACTCTTAAGTAGGAAACGCAGTATGAAACTTTCAACTTTGGTATTTAGCGGTTTGATTCTCGCCACTTCCAGTGCAGCCTTTGCCGAAGGCGGAGCCGAGCATATGCAACGCTTTTACGAGAACTTCCGCGTCAATCAGCAACAGATTCACGGCGATAAAAACCAGAACCTCGCCAAGACCGAGCAAGACAAGGCCGGTACCCACTATTCCGCGCCGGACGCCAAGCAACAACAGCCCGGCGCCTGATACCTCTTCAACGCAGTACCCACTCTGGACAATCCGCTCCTTTGGCAGAGATGGACGTTTGGCGCCCTCTACAGGGCGCCTTTTTTATATCCGCTGGCAGGCCCTCACTGTCACGCCAATGACAGGAATATTACAACTCTGTCATCCGCCACTTTCCCTGCGTGCAATCAACTAGCATGCCTGCGCCCAAGCGCTCACCCGCTATCGGCTGACCTGGCTAATCCTATGAATTAGATGATTATTTTTCTTGACCCTATAGCTACTTCAGGCTTCACCCTGCACTCATTCGATAATGCCCAAGCGGTTTGGAGAGGATCTGGCAATGCGTATTCTGGTGGTTGAAGACGAACCCAAAACAGCGGACTACCTGCATCAAGGCCTGAGTGAAAGTGGTTATGTCGTGGACCGCGCCAACAATGGCGTGGACGGTCTGCACCTGATACAGCAACAACCTTACGAGTTGGTGATCCTGGATATAAACCTGCCGGGCCAAGATGGCTGGCAAGTGTTGGAACATATGCGCGGACATTCTCCGGCCCGGGTCATGATGTTGACCGCTCGCGGGCGCCTGGAAGACAAAGTCAAAGGGCTGGATATGGGCGCCGATGATTATCTGGTCAAACCTTTTCAATTTCCCGAGTTACTGGCCCGGGTCCGGACTTTGATTCGCCGCAGCGAACCCGTGTCCCAGCCGCAAGTATTGCAAGTGGCCGACTTGCAACTTGATCCTCGCCGGCATCGGGCTTATCGCGGCGACCGTCGAATAGATCTCACGACCAAGGAATTCACCCTGTTGCATGTATTGATGCGCCACTCGGGGGAAGTGCTGACCCGCACGCAAATCATTTCCCTGGTCTGGGACATGAACTTCGACTGCGACACCAATGTGGTGGAAGTCTCCATCAGCCGCCTGCGGGCCAAGATCGATGATGCCAGTGAGGTCAAGCTGATCCACACCCTGCGCGGTGTCGGTTATGTCCTGGAAGTGCGCCAATGACGCCCCAGCCGGCGGCGCCGACCAACAGCAGCCTGTCCATGCGCCTGGGGCTGACCGTCAGCCTGATGGGGGCGGCCCTGGTCCTGCTGCTGGCAACCCTGGCCTATCTGGCCCTGAACCACGAGTTGGACAACCTGGCGCGCAAGGGCCTGGAGAGCAAGCTGGAACAGATCCAGCACAGCCTCACCAGCGACCTCAAGAGCAGCGACCTGGCCGCCCGCCCCCACTCCCTGCTGGACCTGGTGATGGGCCACGACAATCTGCAATTGAACATCCTGAGCAGCGCGCCTCTGGCCGAACCCTTGCTCAATGTTGGCGGCATCGCTGAACAACCGCTGCCCCGGGCCCTGAGGGAGAGCAGCACCGAGGGTTACCTCGACTGGCGTGACAGCCGCGGCAATCCCTTGCTCAGCGCCACCCGGCAAATGAACCTGCGCAATGGCGAGCCGGTGCGAGTGGTGTTGAGCCTGGACCGCGGTAATGACCAGGCACTGCTCAGCGCCTACCTGCGCTCCACGGTGATTGCCCTGCCCCTGTTGCTGCTGCTGATCGGCATGGGTGCCTGGTGGCTGGTGCAAAGGGGCCTGCTACCCCTGCAACAGTTCACCCGGGTCGCCGCCAAGGTCACCACCCAGGACCTGACCCATCGCCTGAACCTGGACAAGCTGCCCCGGGAACTGGCGGAACTGGGCCAGGGCATCAACGTCATGCTGCAGCGCCTGGATGGCGGCGTACAACGCCTGTCGCAGTTCTCCGACGACCTGGCCCACGAACTGCGCTCGCCCATCAGCAACCTGATGGGCAAGGCCCAAGTGACCCTGTCCCGCGAGCGCCCCCCGGAGGAATACAAGGCCGTGCTGGAGGCCAGCATCGAGGAACTGGAACGGGTCACACGAATCGTCGCCGACATGCTGTTCCTGGCTCAGGTCAGCCAGCCGGCTTCCCAGGCCCGCTTTGCCCGGGTGTCTCTGGGCGAGGAGGCGCGGCGGGTCATGGACCTGTTTGCCCTCAGCGCCGAGGACAGGCAACTGCAGCTGGAACTGCGCGGTGACGCCTGGGTGCTGGGGGATCGCCTGATGATCCAGCGGGCCATTTCCAACCTGTTGTCCAACGCCATCCGCCATTGCCCGGATCAGGGCCGGATCGACCTGCGGATCGAGCGCCAACTGCAGAGCGTGAGCCTCGCGGTGGGCAATCCCGGGCCGGGCATCGCCGCCTGCCACCTGCCCCATCTGTTCGAGCGTTTCTATCGGGTCGACAGCAGCCGCACCCGAGCCGAAGGCGGCACCGGGCTGGGCCTGGCAATCGTGCGCTCGATCATGAACCTGCATCAGGGCCGCACCGAGGTCGACAGCGTACCGGACAGCCTCACCGAGTTCCGCCTGGTGTTCCCCAAGCTCGACCCGGCATTGCACGACGCTTAAAGCAGTCAGCCCCGCTCCCCTACAGCACCAGGGCGCCAATCAGCCAGGGGGGCTGACATCGGACATTACAAAGCTTTGCTCCAGAACAGCATGCGGCCATGGGCGGGATCGAGCATGGCATTGGCGAAACCGCAGGCCTGGTAGGCAGCCTGGGCCTGGGCGTTGCCTTCCAGCACTTCCAGGGTGATCTTGCAGCAACCCCGTTGCCGGGCAATGTCCTCGACCTTCTGCAGCATCCGCTTGCTCAGGCCCTGGCCGCGAAAGCTGTCCAGCACCACCACGTCGTGAACATTCACCAGAGGCCGGCAGGCAAAGGTGGAAAAGCCCTCGAAGCAGTTCACCAGCCCCACCGGCTGGCCCCCGGCAAAGGCCAGTACGCTGAACGCCTGAGGTCGCTTGGCCAGCTCTGCCGGCAGTTGCTGAAGCTGGTCCGGCGCCAGAGCCTGGCCGCCGCCCATGGGGTCCTGGGCGTAATGATTGAGCAGCACGCCTATGGCTTCGGCATGCACCGGGTTGCTGTAACTGGCTTGCAGCACCACGACATCGGCAACGTCCATGTTCATCCTCGATCAATGCAGTGAAAGTGAGCGTTCAGGGCTCAGGCAGCCTCGATTGTAGGCTGGGGGATTTGACCAAACGAAGATTTTTCTCCCTCCTTCTGCAGAAAAATCCTAATGATTGGCCAGGATGAACCACAGCCGGAAGCCCTTCCCCTCAAGCGCGAGGCTGGCTGGCAAAGCGTTGCAACTGCATTTCCTGCAGGCGGCTCAGGGTGCGGCGGAAGGGAAACTCCAGGTAACCCTCGGTGTACAGCTGCTCCATCGGTACCTGGGCCTCCAGATAGAGCGGCACCTTGCGGTCGTAACATTCATCCACCAGGGCAATGAAGCGGCGCACGCTGTCGTCATGGATCGACAGTTGCGGCAATTCGCGATCCCCTGCCACCACCCGCTGGGCGCCATCCTCGGTGCCTCGGGCAATGCGTCCCGGGCGTTGCTGGGCACTGAGGTTGGGGACCTGGCTGAGGAGGATCGCACTGAACCTGTCACACAGCGCCATGAAGTCCATGGCGGAAAACGGCTGTTCGCACAGATCGGCAAAACGGCACCAGATCACGCTGCCGGCGGCCTTGACCACCTGCACCGGCCGATAGCCGATCAGCAGCGGTTCAGTGGAGACCGCCTGGCCGCCGCTCAACTGCTGGAACAAGGGTTCCAGGGCGCTGGGCTGGCCCTCGACACTGAGCCAGTAGCGTTGCGCCGCGGCCCCCGGATGCAGACGGTGATCCTGCTCGCCGTCCACCGCCACCACTTGCATGTGCTGGCTGATGGCGCTGATGGCCGGGAGGAAACGTTCACGATTGAAGCCCTCGGCATACAGCTGCTCGGGAGGCTGGTTGGAGGTGCAGACCATGACCACGCCCTGCTCGAACATCACCTGGAACAGGCGTCCGAGAATGATCGCGTCACCGATATCGTTGACGAACAACTCATCGAAGCACAGCACCCGCACCTCTTCGGCGAGCTCCCGGGCCAGGGCCTGCAAGGGATCGGCGGTGCCGGTGAGCTGGAACGAACGTTGGTGCACCCAGCCCATGAAGTGATGAAAGTGCTGACGCCGCGCCGGCACCCGCAGGCTCTGGTAGAACTGATCCATGAGCCAGGTCTTGCCCCGCCCGACCGCACCCCACAGATAGACCCCTTGCACCGCTGTACGCCCCTGATGCAGGGCCTCGTGGCAGTTCTGCAAGGCTTGCACGGCCCGCGCCTGTGCCTCATCGGCGACGAAGCCGTCCTGCTCCAGGGCATGCCGATAGGCGCTCAAGGGGGAATCGAATGGCATGGGCCGCTGGCCTCCCGGCAAAAAAGCCGCAGTATGCCACCGCGCCCCATTCCATGGAGGAACCGGCTGCCGGCGAACCGCCCGACACACCGGTCGACAAGCCTCAGCGGGAGATATCCAGCCGTGCAATCCGTCCCTGCGGGTCCAGGCGAAAGGTGTAGCGCAGCGTCTGCGGGCTGGCGGAAAAATCCCCGCAGACCAGGCTGTCCAGCAACACCTTGCCGGTGCGCTGCTGGACCCCGAGGATCTGCAGCCGTGGACGCACGCGGTGGCTGGCGTCCATCCAGCGGGCAATCTCCTGCGGCCCTACCCGGTGCTCTCGCTCGTCGAACACTTGGGCCTCGGCGGCAAAGATCGCCGCCGCCACCGAGCTGTCGCCAGTGTTGGCCGCCATCACGTAGGCGCGGATCGCCGGGGCCAGTGAAGCGTCGATACCTGACATGAGAAAAGCTCCTGATAAGTCGATGATCGCGCCATGTTAAAAGCCCCGCGCGTCATTTCCTGTCAGGAGTGAATTGACCGCCCTGCTCGTCCTTTTGCAGGCACTGGCGCCAGGCTCGCAGCCAATCGCTGCGCCGCCCCGGATAGGCCTGTCCCTGCTCCTGGGCCGCGGCAATGCGGTCGGTGCGAAAGGTCCGGTAATCGCCCCGTAGCTCGCACCAGGCGACGATCACCCGGGCCTCGTTGAGAAACCCCAGAGCCAAGGGCCAGATCAGCCGCTGGCTGGGGTTGCGATTGACGTCGGCATAGTCGATCAACAGCTTGGCCTGGTGCCGGATCGCCTGGCGGAACACGTTCAACGACACGCTGTTGTCGGGAAAGCCCCAGCCCGCGGGGCCCGGCAGCAAGGTCGGGTTGCGCAGGGCATCCTGGGCCGCCGGGGCCAGCACGGCGGCGATCTTGGCCATGGCATCAGCCGCAGCCTTGCTCAGCACCTCGTCGCCACGCTGATCGACATAACGCAAGCCCAGGACCACGGCCTCGGTCTCGTCGGCATTGAGCATCAGGGGCGGCAGGAACAGCCCGCTGCGCAACACATAGCCGATGCCCGCCTCACCGTAGATCGGCGCGCCCAGTGAAGTGAGCTCGGCGATATCGCGGTACAGGGTGCGCTCGGACACCTCCAGCTCCGCCGCCAGGGTGGCTGCGGTGACGGGACGGCTCTTGCCCCGCAGCATCTGCAACAGGGTGAGTAAACGGCTGGCTCGCGACACCTTGGGTGGACTCCGGAGAAAAAACACCGGCGCAGAATATCAGAGCCTCCTGACAGTCAGTGTCAGGAGGCTTGTGAGGCGAGACAGGCAATGTCCACGGATGCCACGGGGCCCGAAGCGTGCTCCGCAACGGCTGGTGGTGGCGGTGTCGAAGGGCACGCCACCGAGGAAGACCTGCTGCGGGCCTTTGCCTGGGCCGTGCCGATCCCGGGGCATGGCCCCTCAGTAGGCCATGCTCCAGCTCAGGGTGTAGGTGCGGCCACGACCCTGGTAGTCATACAAGTAGTCCGGCCCATAGGTCGGTGAGTAGAACAGCTTGGCGCGCTGGCCCCAGACGGTGCTGTATTGCTTGTCCAGCAGGTTCTGGATACCGCCGCTGAAGGTGCCGAAGTCGGTGTCGTGGCTGCCCAGCAGGTCGAAGGTGGTGTAGCCGTCGATGGTGTTGGGGGCGTCGACGCTGTGAGTGGCGTCGATGACCTTGACCGCATCGTCCTTGAGGGTGAAGGCGTGGTTGCCCTGCAAGCGAATGTTGCTGCTGTCACCCTTCCAGCCGACGAAGGCGGTGAGTTTCGACAGCGAGGCATAACGGGCGTCGCGCTTGCTCCAGCCGCCGTTCTTGTTCTCCTCCTCGGAACGCACGGCATGCAGGGTGCCACCCACTTCCCAGCCGTTCTGGAAGTGCCGGGTCAGGGCGCTCTCAAAGCCGTAGTCGCGGCTTTTCTGATCCTTGACGTCAATGGTCAGGGTGGCCTGGTCGGTGCTGATCACCTTGTCCGACCAGATGTAGTACAGCGCCGCCTGGGCCTCCCAGTCGCTATCGGAGAAGCGCCAGCCGGTCTCCACCTGGCGGCTCTTGATCCCGGCCAGGGGGTTGTCGTCGACGCTCAGGCCCGGCTTGCCGTAGAACTTGGCCGGGTCCGGCAGATCGAAGCCCTCGCCGTAGTTGACCCAGACCTGATGACCGTTCTTGAAGTCGTAGATGCTGCCCAGGTTGTACAGGTTGACCGCATATTGGTTGCTGCCACCGGGGACGTTCTTGAAGCGGCCGACATCCACGTCCATCTGCTGACGCCGGTAGCCGCCGGAAACCGTCAGGTTGTCGGTGGCATGCCAGTCCAGTTGGGCGTAGCCGGACAGGCCGTCGACCCGATAACTGGGATAGCGCGGCGCCTTGCTCAGGGTCACCAGATCCAGACCGCCACTGTCCGAGGAAATCTGCTGATCGAAGGTGCTCTGCTCGGCATTGAAGCGCTCCCGGTCCAGGTCCACGCCGTAGGTGAGCTTGAAGGCATCGAGCTCCTTGGCCAACAGCGCCTTGAGGCTGGTGACCTCGAAATTCTGCTGCGACGCGGCAAAGTACACGCCCTTGGAGCCTGCGGGACTGCCGCTGTTGTAGTAGGGGAACGGGAAGAAATTGTTGTCTTCCTTGCGGTACGAGGCCTGCAGGTAGAAGTCCTGACCCAGCACATCGCTGTGGTGATAGTTGGCGTTGAGCAGCAGGCGCTTGGTCCGCGGCTCCAGGTCGGTGGAATAGCCGCCCCGCAGCTCGGCGTTTTCCAGGTTGGACGGTGCCCGGTACTTGAGGTTGGGGAAATAGATCCCGGTGCTGCCGTGGTTGCCCGAGTCGTAGTACTGGGCCAGCAGGTCCAGGCTCTGCTCGTCATTGAACTGCAGGGCCAGGCTGCCCATCAGGTCCAGGGTGCGGTTGTACTGCAGGTCGGTCTGGGTGTTGTCGATGAAGATCTGTTTGCCGGCGCCGTCATAGAACGCCTGGTTCTGCTCCCCCGCCACCGCCAGCCGGCCGCTGATGGCTTCGTTGCCGCCGCTCACCGACTGGGCGACGCGGGTGCTCAGGTCATCGCTGTTGTTGAAGCCACTGCTGGCCCCCAGTTGGGTCTCGAACCGCGCCGGGCCCGGTTCGCCTTTCTTGGTGACGATATTGATGATGCCGCCGGTGGCGCCGCCGCCGTAGATGGCGCTGGCCCCGGACAGCACTTCGACGCGCTCGACGTTGAACGGCGAAATGCTGTCGAACTGCCGGGACAGGCCCCGGGAACTGTTCTGGCTGACCCCGTCGATCATCACCAGGACGTTGCGCCCGCGCATGTTCTGGCCATAGTTGGTGCGCCCTTCAGGGGCCAGGTCGAGGCCCGGCACCAGCTTGCCAATGGCTTCCTTGAGGCTGACTCCGGTACTCAGTTGCTCGCGCAGCTGGCTCTGCTCCACCACCCACACCGTGCCGGGGATCTCACTGATGGCGGTGCTGGTGCGCGACGCCACGCTGACCTGGGTCGGCTTGAGGTTGAGGCTGGCGGCCGGCACGGCGCGACGCAGGATCACCGTGCGCGAATCGCTGAAGGACCAGCTCATGCCGCTGCCGGCCAGCAGTGTCTGCAGGGCCTGGGCCAGCGTGACCTCGCCATTCAGGGCCGGTGCTTGCAGGCCGTCCACATCAGCGGTGGTGTACAGCAGGCGCAGGTCGGCCTGATCGGCAAAACGGGTCAGTGCCTGATCCAGGGGCTGGGCCGCCAGCTTGAGCGCCACCCGGCGCTCCTGGGTGCTGCTGCCCTGGCTGGTGGAGCTGGCGTCCTGCGCCTGGGCCAGCAGTGGGCTCACGGCACCGGCGAACAGCGCCTGGGCCAGTAATGTGCGGCGCATGAGGTGTTGACCGCGCCCCAGTATCGACAGCTTGAACATAGCTTTCACGTGTTCCTTCCCAGCCCGTTGAAATGACGTCAATGAGAATGATTGTCTTCTCAGTCTCACTACGACGATTGGCCGGGAAAGAACTTGCAGTGCCCCAAGCAAAAAAAATCCACTCAGTGCAAAACCGCCAGCCACGGCAGGTAGGTCACCTGCAGCGGATAACGCTGCTGCAAGGCCTGCAGCGAACCTTGCGGGTCGTGCAGATCGAACACACCGCTGATGGCCAGGGCCGCCAACTGGCTATCGGAGATCAGAATGCGACCATGCTGATAACGCTCCAGCTCGCCAATCACCTCGCCCAGGGGGCGACCGTTGAAGATCAGCTTGCCCCGCTGCCAGGCGGTGAGACTGGCAGCGTCCACGGCTTGCTGGGCCAGCAGCGGCTGGCCGGATTGATACTGCAGACGCTGATCGGCCTGGAGCAGTACCGGCGCATGATCACCAGTGAACTGCACCTGGCCTTCACGCACCACCACCGTCAGCCGACTGCCGTCGCGGCGCAGGCTGAAGGCGCTGGCGGCACTGTGCAGGTATTGGCCGTCGGCCTGCACCACAAACGGCCGTTGGGGGTCGGCAACCGGCTCGAACAGCGCCTCGCCAGATTGCAGGATCACCCGGCGCTCGCCCGCCGAGTACGCCACCGACAATGCGCTACCGCTGTTGAGCGTGACCCTGGAACCGTCCGCCAGGGTGATGTGCTGTTGCTGGCCGACCGCGGTGTGGTAGTCCGAGGTCAGGGCCGGCCACTGCCACCAACCGACGCCGCTGGCCACGGCCAGTACCAGGGACGCCACCAGCGCCGGCCAACCACGCCAGGAACCGGTGGCTGTCGCCGCCCGGTGCTGTTCGGCGGCCCGGGTCTGGCCCAGGTCGCCCCACAGCTGCTGCGCCTCTTGCGCTGCTGCCGCGTGGGCCGCACTGGTCTGGCGCCATTGCTGATAGGCCATGCGCTGGGCCGCCGTGGCGTTGCCGGAATGCAGCAACACCTGCCATTGGAGTGCAGCGTCTTCAAGGCTTTCGGAGTGTTCGGTCATGGGGATGTCGGCGGCGGGCAAGGGGGAATCACTCATGATGCTGTTGCAGCCAGTCGCGGCAATGGCGCAGGGCCTGGCCGATGTATTTTGCCACCATGCTTTCGGAAACGCCCAGGCGTAACGCAATCTGCGCCTGAGTCAGGCCTTCCAGGCGATTGAGCAGCAAGGCCTGGCGGGCGTTGTCCGAGAGTTGCGCCAGGGCCTCGTCGAGCACCGCCAGGCGTTCCTTGGCCAGCAGCACCGCTTCCGGCGCCGGTGCCGGGTCCACCACTTCACGGTGTGGCTCGGTGTCGCTGAGATTGGCCGCCAGGCGCTGCTCGCGGCGCAGGGTATCGATGGCCAGGTTGCCGGCAACGCGAAAAATGAAACGGCGATCGTTGTGCACCTCCACCGTCTGCTGGTCGACCTTGAGCAGCTTGAGATAGGTGTCCTGGGCCACGTCCGCCGCCCGTTGGCGATCGCTCATGCGCCGGGTGAGAAACTTCAGCAGATCGTCGTAGTGCTCTTGAAAGCTGCGCAGCAGGCTGGGTATGGGCAGCATCGAGGGAAGGTCCGCAAATCGGGGAGACGGATTATTCCACAACGGCAAATGAGAAACAGTATCTTTCGTATCCCTGCAAAATTGACCCTTTGCGCCTGTTTGCCCTTCTGACAACAGGACCTTTCTGGCATCCTGCGCCTCCTTTTTCTGACCGGGTGCGCAAGTCTTGTCCGATGCCATGACATTGCGGCCCAAGTCCCGTCCACTTTCCGGCGTGCGCCCTGGCGTTTTCGCACGCTACTGGCAGGCCTTCTCTCATGACCGCACCTGATCGTTCCCCTCCCCGCTACAAGTCCGACCTGATCTACGGCCTCAATGACCGTCCGCATTTCAGCGCGGCGATCTTCGCCGCCCTGCAACATGTGCTGGCCAGTTTTGTCGGCATCATCAGCCCGACCCTGATCTTCGGCGGCGTGCTGGGCCTTGAGAACGAACTGCCCTACCTGATCAGCATGGCGCTGTTCGTCTCCGGCCTGGGCACCTTCGTCCAGGCCCGGCGCCTGGGGCCCATCGGCTCGGGCCTGCTGTGCGTGCAGGGCACCAGCTTCTCCTTTATCAGCGTGCTGCTCAGCGCCGGCTTCATGGTCAAGGGTCGTGGCGGCAGCACCGACGACATCCTCTCCACCATCTTCGGCATCTGCTTTGTCGCGGCCTTTATCGAGATGTTCCTCAGCCAGTTCATCGGCAAGCTGCGCAAGCTGATCACCCCGGTGGTCACCGGCACCATCATCACCCTGATGGGCCTGTCACTGATCAAGGTGGCGGTCACCGACATGGCCGGCGGCTACGGCGCCAGCGACCTGGGCGCGGCGAGCAACCTGGGGCTGGCGGCCCTGGTGCTGCTGACCATCGTCGTGCTCAACCGTTTCAACCACCCGATGCTGCGCCTGGGCTCGATCGTCATCGGCCTGACCCTGGGCTTCGTGGTGGCCTGGATGCTGGGCCGGGTGGACATGGCGGCCCTGCCCGACGTGCCGCTGGTGAGCGTGCCGGTGCCGTTCAAGTACGGTTTTTCCTTCGACCTGATTGCCTTTATTCCCCTGGCGGTGATCTTCCTGATTTCGCCCCTGGAAGCGGCCGGCGACCTGACCGCCAACTCGATGATTTCCCAGCAGCCGGTGAAAGGCCCGCTGTACATCAAGCGCATCAAGTCCGGGCTGCTGGCGGATGGTTTCAACTCGGCGGTGGCGGCGGTGTTCAACAGCCTGCCGATGGTGACCTTTGCCCAGAACAACGGGGTGATCCAGTTGACCGGCGTCGCCAGCCGCTACGTGGCCTACTTCATTGCCGGGCTGCTGGTGTTGCTGGGGCTGTTCCCGGTGATCGGCGCGGTGCTGCAACTGATGCCCAAGCCGGTGCTGGGCGGCGCCACCCTGATCATGTTCGGCACCGTGGCCGTGGCCGGGATCAAGATCCTCGCCGAAGCCGGCCTGCATCGGCGCAACGTGCTGATCGTGGCCATTTCCTTGGGCATGGGCCTGGGGGTGGCGGCGGTGCCGGAAGTGCTGCGTGAGCTGCCCAAGGCGCTGCACAACATCTTCGAGTCGCCGATTACCGTGGGCGCTTTCTGCGCGATCTTGCTCAACATTTTCCTGCCGGAGGAATTCCTTGAGCTGGAAGAGGATGAGTTCGACCCGGAAGCCGCGACCCTCAAGGTGATGCAAGACCCGGACATGAGCGGCAAAGCGAACTCCTGAGGCTGGCGGGCGTCTATGCTGCGTGCGCGGGTGTTGGGCTCTCGGCTTTGGAGGTTGGTCGGGGGTTTTCCAGGCAAGGCCCTGGGGGCCTTGTCGCAGCCTCGCAGGCTCGGCAGCGGCTACAAGGTGCCGGTCCGTCATTCATTTCCATTGTTGACAGGTATTGCATGCGTAGATTGATCGCCTTGACCCTGGTACTGCTCAGTCTCAGCGCCTGTGCGCTGTTGCCCAACCGCGACCCGCTGGCGATCAACGTGGTGGGCATCGAGCCACTGCCCAGCCAGGAGCTGGAAATGCGCTTCGCGGTGAAGCTGCGCCTGCAGAACCCCAACGAAAATGCCATCGACTACAACGGCGTCGCCCTGGACCTGGAAGTCAACGGCCGCCCGCTGGCGTCCGGAGTCAGCGACCAGCAAGGGCATATCGGCCGTTACTCGGAGGACATCCTGGTGATTCCGGTCAGCGTCTCGGCGTTTTCCGTCCTGCGCCAGACCCTGGGGTTGAGCCAGACCCAGACCTTGGACAACCTGCCTTATGTACTGCGAGGCAAGCTGGCCGGCGGCCTGTTCGGCACCCAGCGTTTCATCGATCGCGGGCAGATCAGCCTGAGCAACCCGGGCGCCTGGTAAGTCCTAGAACACCGACCAGCCGATGCGTTGGCTGAGCAGCTCCAGGGCCGCCATGCCCACCAGGGAGTTGCCAGCGCTGTTGAGTTCAGGTGACCACACGCACACCGTGAACTGCCCCGGCACCACCGCGACAATCCCCCCTCCCACCCCGCTCTTGCCCGGCAAGCCGACCCGATAGGCAAAGTTGCCGGCTTCGTCGTACAGGCCACTGGTGGCCATGATCGAGTTGACCTGCTGGGTCTGGCGCCGAGTGAGGATCTGTTCACCGCTGTGCTTGCAGAAACCGTCGTTGGCCAGAAAGCAGAACGCCCGGGCCAGATCGACGCAGCTCATGCGCAAGGCGCAGTGGCTGAAATAACTGCGCAGCACCGCCTCCACATCGTTATGGAAGTTGCCGAAGGACTGCATCAGATAAGCCATGGCCGCGTTGCGGGCACGGTGCTGGTATTCCGAATCGGCCACCCGGCCATCCACCATCACCTGACTGTTGCCCGACAGGCGCCGGACAAAGTCACGCATGGACAAGGCCGGCGCGGCGAAGCGCGACTGGTTGATGTCGCAGATCACCAGGGCCCCGGCGTTGATAAAGGGGTTGCGCGGCCGCCCCCGCTCGAACTCCAGCTGCACCAGGGAGTTGAACGGCTGCCCCGAAGGCTCGTGACCCAGGCGCTCCCAGATCGCCTCGCCGGAATGACCGATGGCCTGCACCAGACTGAAGACCTTGGAAATACTCTGTACCGAAAACGGCGTGTCGGCGTCACCGGCGCTGAACACCTGGCCGTCGTTGCCATACACGGCAATCCCCAGCTGGTTGGCTGGCACATCGGCCAGGGCGGGAATGTAGTTGGCGACCTGGCCTTGGCCGATCAGGGGGCGGACTTCATCGAGGATCTGGTTCAACAGGGCTTGCATGGTCGGGCTCATCGTCACGGGCCCCGATACGGCTGCGGGGCTATGGCTGCTAGACGCGCGCCAGCGCCTGCGCAGCACACCCGTGTGCAAATCCTCCGCCACCTCGCAGGCGCCAGCCGGGCCAACGCCATCGCGGAGCCGGTTTGCCAACCCAAACACGCCCTAGCCCTGCACAGGTCTCGAAGGCCCCTTAGCCGGCCAGCCAACTGCTCCTCGCCCGTTGCCGCAATGCCCAGCACATGAAATCGAAATGTAATTGAGATTCGATCATTTTCAGCAGTCATAAAACACCGTATCGATGACCAAAATCAGCTTGAATTAAGGTTCAAGCGCTAGAATGGCACCCGGTCACGCGCACAAAAACCTGTCATATCCAGCTTTACCCCAGCGCCACACCATTCCATGCATCGCTCCCTTTGGCAGCGCCCACCCGTTGCAAAGGGGCCCTTTGCGGCAGTCGATGTTCATGCCATGACGGCATTTCCTGAGCGGAGTCATGCACCCTTGAAAACCTGGCACACGATCGTCGGTGTCCTGCTGATCACCACCTTCACCCTCCTGCTGGAGATTCCTTCCGCCACCTGGCTGACCTCCGCCACCCTGAGCATGATCCTGGGCAGCACGGCCTTGGCCTACATGGCCCTGTCCTGCCTGCTGGCCGCCCGCTGGGGCTTGGTCGAGCGCCTGTTCGGCGGCCTCGACCGGGTCTACGAGGTGCATAAATGGCTGGGTATCTGGGCCCTGGCGTTCGCCAGCTATCACCTGGTGTTCAAGGCCAACCTGGAAGAATGGAACAGCGTGCCGATCCTCGAACTGTCGAAGTACTGGACACGCCTGGTGCGCCAACTGAGCTACGTGGCCCTGGGCCTGATCGTGCTCCTGGCGCTGAACCGCAACATTCCCTACAGCCAGTGGCGCTGGTGGCACAAGCTGTCCGGCCCGCTGTTTCTGATCGTCATCCTGCACGGACTGAGCTTCAAGTCGCCCATCACCCTGGACTCGCCCTCCGGTCTCTGGCTCGGCGCGCTGTGCATCCTCGGAGTGCTCGGGGCCCTGTACAAGCTGCTGCTCTACCCTTTCGTGGCCAAGGTCGGCGAGTACCAGGTGAGCGCGGTCAAGGTGGAGAAGAACTCCCTGCACCTGGAACTGACCCCCCTGGGTCGGGGCTTTCCGTTCAAGGCCGGCCAGTTCGCCTTTTTGTCGATGCAGGAAAAGGGCCTGCGCGAGCCGCACCCCTTCACCATCGCCAGCGCCCAGAGCGAAGACGGGCGCATCGAATTCGTGATCCGCGCCCTCGGCGACTACACCCAACGGCTGCGCAAGCAGGTGCAAACCGGCATGCGCGCTGACCTCTACGCGCCTTATGGTCGCTTCAAGCGGCCTCGGGAAGCGGCGCGGGAAATCTGGATCGGCGGCGGCGTGGGCATCTCGCCGTTCATTGCCTGGCTGCAGGATTCGGCCGCCGGGCAGTTCGACAAGGCGACCCTGGTGTACTGCTACAACCCGTCCCGGGCCTTTCCCAGCGTCGACACCCTGCAAGGCATGGCCCAGGCCCGTGGCGTGGACTTCGTCGCCAACAGCGGCGGCACCGAATCCCTGGCCCAGACCCTCAAGCGCACGGCCACGGAAACCGACCCGCAGCAGATCCAGATCAGCTTCTGCGGACCCAAGGGCCTGCTGGCCCAGGTGCGGGAGCTGATGAACGAATACCGGATTCCCGAAGGCAACCTGCACTACGAGTTCTTCGAGTTCCGCTGATCAGTCACGGGCCTGACACGGGTGGCGCGGCTCATGCAACGCCACCCTCACCACCAGGGCAGCCAGCAGGGTGATGACCATCAACACCTGCAACAGCTGGCTGAATGCCTGGGAGTAGATGTGCAGCAACCCTTCCCGGGACAACGTCGGCAAGGACCCGGCACTGGCCGCCAGATCGCCACCGGCCAACTGCCGCGCGGCCAGCAGCGACTCCCCCGGCAGTGCCAGGCTTGCAAGGCCGTGCTGCAACAGCCCCGCCAGCAGCGCCACCACCAAGGCCAGGGCAATGCCCTCACCCGCCACCCGGGTGGTACTGAAGATGCCACTGGCCATGCCAGCCCGCTCCTTGGGCACCACGCTCACCGACAGCCCATCCATCAAGCCCCAGGGCAATCCGCTGCCCAGGCCGATCAGCAGCAATGGCCAGGCCCGCTCGACCGCGGCCTGCCCCGGCTCGATCCGACTGAGCCAGAACAGCCCGCCGGCGGCCACCAGCAAACCCAGGCTCGACAGGTTGCCGGCGCTGAACCAGCGGTTGAGCCAGCCCGCGGCAAAGGGCACCACCAACATCGGCGCCGACAGGGCCATCATCAGGATGCCGGCGTCGATCTCGCTGTAGCCTTCGACGCCGATAAAGCGGATCGGCAGCAGGATCAGCAGCACCACGTAGCAGTAGCAGGTGGCGATGGGCAGCACTTGCACCCCGACAAAGCGCGGGTAGCGAAACAGCGACAGGTCAAGCATTGGCCGCGAGGCCCGGCGCTCCACACCAATGAACAGCCCCAGCGCCAGCAGCGCTCCCGCCAGCAACAACAGGACCCAAGGGCTGTCCCAACCACTCTGGGGCGCCAGCAGAATGCCCCAGGTGAGCAACACCAGGGCCAGGGTGAAACTCAAGGTGCCGGGCCAGTCCACGCCCTGGGCCTCGGGGTCCCGGGATTCCTCCATGCGCGGCACGCCAAAGCCCAGGGCCAGACCACCGATCAGCGCTCCGGAGACAAAGATCCCGCGCCAGCCGCTGTGCTCGATCAGCACCCCGGCAAGGATCGGCCCAAAGGCCAGACCGACGCCGAAGGTGGTGCCCAGCAGGCTGAAGGCGCGGGTTCGCGCAGGCCCTTCGAAGGCCTGGGCCAGGGCGGCCGAGCCACCGGCCAGGGCAGCGGCGCCTGCCAGGCCCTGGACTGCGCGCAACAGGTTGAGCCACAGCAGCGACGGCACGAACACCAGGGCCAGGGAGCTCAGGCCGAACAGCGCTACCCCCAGGCTGAACAAACGCTTGCGACCGTACTCGTCGGCCAGGGTGCCGGCCGCCATCAGCACACTGCCGAAGGTCAGCATGAAGGCGTTGGTGGTCCAGCTCAGGGCCAGCGGGCTGCCCCCCAGTTCGCGGCCAATGGCCGGCGTCGCCACCGCCACGCCGACAAAGGTCAGGGGCAACATCAAGGCCGCCAGACAGACCGCGGCCAGTACGCCATAGGAAGCCCGCTCGCGGGCACGGGCCGACTGCCCCAGGGACAATTCGAGTTCAGGATTCACACACACCTCTCAGCCCTGGTAACCCGGGCGCTTTGCAGAAAAATCCATGATAGGGGGGCCGCAATAGGCGAAAAACCAGGCATTCTTCCGCTCTTTACGGACAAAAACGCTGCAATCGAGGTGAGCGATGGACAACCTTAACGGCCTGCAGGTGTTTGTCTGCGTGGTCCGCAGCGGCAGCCTGGTGGGGGCCGGCGAGCGTCTTGGACTGTCCGCCTCAGCGGTGGGCAAGGCCCTGGCGCGCCTGGAACAACGACTCGGTGTGCGCTTGCTCAATCGCAGCACCCGGCGCCTGAGCCTGACGGACGAAGGCGCGCTGTTCTACGAGCGCGGCCAGCGTATCGTCGACGAAGTGCTGGAGGCCGAGGCCGAGCTGGCGCGGATCAGCGACAAGCCCCGAGGCCGGCTGCGGGTCAGCCTGCCCGCCATCGGCTATCGCATGCTGCTGCCGATCCTGCCGGAATTCGCCGCGCGCTATCCGGACATCGAGCTGGACCTGGACTTCAACGACCGGCTGATCGACGTGATCGCCGAAGGCGTCGACGCGGTGATCCGCAGCGGCGAGCTGCCAGACTCCCAACTCAAGTCCAGGAGCCTCGGTCCCTTCGGCTTCGTGCTGATCGGCGCCCCCGGCTACTTTGCCCAGCGCGGCATCCCGCACACCCCCCAGGACCTGGAGCGGCACGCCTGCCTGCGCTACAAGTTCCCCGGCGGCAACGTGCTGCAGCCATGGAATCTGCGCCTGCCCGACGGCGCGCCACCGCTGGTAATGGGCCGCGCCCTGACCAGCAACAACCTGGAATCGTTGATCCACGCCGCAAGCCAGGGCCTGGGCATCGCCTACGTGCCCGAATTCGTGGTTTGCGGCGCCCTGGCCGACGGCAGTCTGATCTCGGTGCTGGACGACTATCAGCAAGAGCGCGGCAAGTTCTCCATTCTCTGGCCCAGCAGCCGGCACTTGCTGCCAAAATTGCGGGTATTCGTCGACTTTCTCAGCCAGCGACTGAGGCTAGGCAACGCCCACAAGGAGTCCCGCTCATGATCGACC
Organism: Pseudomonas sp. 50_B; assembly: GCF_017491625.1. NCBI lineage: Bacteria > Pseudomonadati > Pseudomonadota > Gammaproteobacteria > Pseudomonadales > Pseudomonadaceae > Pseudomonas > Pseudomonas sp. 50_B. The sequence continues at coordinate 82,837 of NZ_JAFGYX010000017.1, read as the reverse complement.
CTGTTCCCACCCTGCACACCGAACGCCTGCTGCTGCGCCCCCTGGAACTGGCGGATGCCGAGGCCATCCAGCAGCTTTTTCCGCAGTGGGAAGTGGTGCGCTACCTCAATGCCATGGTGCCTTGGCCCTACCCGGCCGACGGCGCCCTGAGCTACCTGCGGGACATGGCCCTGCCGGCCATGGCCCGGGGCACAGAATGGCACTGGACAATCCGTTTGCGCAGCGAGCCCAAGCAAATGATCGGCAGCATCAGCCTGATGGACGAAGCCGACAACAACCGCGGCTTCTGGCTGGCCCCGCCCTGGCAAGGCCAGGGCTACATGAGCGAAGCCTGCACCGTGGTCGACGAGTTCTGGTTCGAAGTGCTGCAACGACCGCTGATGCGGGTGCCCAAGGCTGCGCCGAACCAGGGCTCGCGGCGCATCTCCGAGCGTGGCGGCATGCACCTGGTGCGCTCCGAGAGCGGCGACTTTGTCGGCGGGCATTTCCCCCTGGACATCTGGGAAATCACCCGCGAGCAGTGGCGCCGCCGACGCTGAACAACACCGGCGACTCAGATAAAGCGCACCCCGGATCGGGGGCGCTGGTCCACGCTCAGTTCAAACACATCCGGACGCGCATAGTGGCCGACCACGTCGTAGTCATAGCGGGCCTTCACCAGGTCAGCCGTATCGATCTCGGCACTGATCAGCCCGGCACTGCCCACCAGCGGCCCGGCCAATACATCGCCCATGGGCCCCACGATGACGCTGCCACCGGCAATCAGCGGGCGCTCTGCCGGCCAATTGGCGATCTTCAGCCCCAGCTCCTGGGGCGAGGCCTGGACCTGACAGGCGCTGACCACGAAACAACGACCTTCATGGGCGATGTGACGCATGCTCACCTGCCACATCTCGCGCTCGTCCACCGTGGGCGCGCACCAGACTTCGATGCCCTGGGCGTACATCGCGGTGCGCAGCAACGGCATCATGTTTTCCCAGCAGATCACCGCGCCGACCCGTCCCACCTGGGTGTCCAGCACCGGCAGGGTCGAGCCGTCGCCCTGGCCCCAGATCAGGCGCTCGGTGCCGGTGGGCATCAGTTTGCGGTGCTTGCCCAAGAGCCCCTGCTGTGGATCGAAATACAGCGCCGTGCAATACAGGGTGCTGCCACTGCGCTCGATCACCCCCAGCACCAGATGGGCTCCGGTACGGGCCGACAGCCCGGCCAGTGCCTCGGTCTCCACACCCGGCACATCGATGGCATTGGCAAAGTAACGGGCAAAGGCTTCGCGTCCCTCCGGCAGGCGGTAACCCAGTTGGGTGCCGAAGCCTTCGCCCTTGGGATAGCCCCCCAGCAGCGCTTCGGGCATCACCACCAACTGCGCACCCGCTTCGATGATGGCGCCCTCATAGGAGAGGATCTGCTCCAGGGTGGCGGCCTTGCCTTCTGGCAAGGCCCCGATTTGCAGCGCGGCGACGATGGACTTGGGCATGACATGACTCCTCGAACGATCAGGTGTTGCGCATTGTCCTGCCGCCGCTGATCATCGATAAACCCCAACCCAGTGCTTAATGATATGAACCAGATGAATATCGCCAGCGTCGACCTCAACCTGCTCAAGGCTTTTGAAGCCCTGCATGACGAGTCCAGCGCCAGCCGCGCGGCCCTGCGCCTGGGAGTGACCCAATCGGCCATGAGCGCAGCCTTGCGCCGCCTGCGCGAGTTGTATGGCGATCAATTGTTCGTTCGCACTGGCCGCGGCCTGGCGCCGACCCTCAAGGCCAATCAATTGAAGCCGGTGGTCACTGAGGCCCTGAACAAATGTCGCCAGAGCCTGGCCATGGTTGCCCCGCACAGCGCCGATTATCAGGGACGCTCGGTGACGGTCGGCCTGTCGGATGATTTCGAGATTGCCTACGGCCGGCGCCTGATCGAGGCCGTGGCCCGCAGCGCACCCAAGTTGCGGCTGATCTTCCGCCAGACCCACAGCCAGATCGTCGCCGAGGCGCTGTTGCAGCGCAGCGTCGACCTGGCCATCAGCGCCGGTGGCTTTGCCGAGCGCCTGCTCAGTCGGCAGGTGCTGGGGGAAGGCGACTACCTGTGCCTGGCGGACCTGGCCAGCCTGGAGCCCGGGCAACGACAGATCGACCTTGAGGAGTTCGTTCGACGCGAACACCTGCTGGTGTCATCACAGGGGTTTATCGGCATCACCGATGAAGGATTGGCGAATCTGGGGCTCAGCCGCCAGGTCTGCGCCTCGACCACGCATTTTGCCGCGCTGCCCTTTCTGCTCAAGGGCAGCCAGGCGGTGGCGACCATTCCTGCCCATGCCGCGCGGCGCATCGCCGAGTTCACCGGCCTGCAGCTGCTGCCCTGCCCCCTGGCGCTGCCGCGCTATCCGATCGAACTGGGCTGGCGCACCAGCCCGCAGATCGACCCGCTGCTGGTGAAGGTACGTGAAGCGATTGTCGAGTGTTTCGCGATTACTTGTTCGCCGCCATCAGTCGATTGACTTCACTGCGCACCATGTTGGAGTACTCCGGCGGCGACATGCCGTCCAGTTCCGCGCGCACCCACTCGGCCCACTTGCCCTTGCGCTTGCCGCGCTCGCCGAACAACCGTGCCGCCTCGCCCTTGGCCTTGCCCAGGTTGCTCTGCCACAAGTCGAACAGACGGGACTTCTCGTCCTCGATGGCGGCGCGTTCGGCCAGGGTCTTGTTAGCCAGATTGAAACTCATGGGGAAATTCCTGCTGCGTAAAATAGGCGCCATCTTACACTGTAGGGGCTGACGGTTTTACTCAAGGGTGGCGAGCAAGGCGCAAAATGGCTGCAACTTTTGCCCCAGCGCCGGACTCCATTGCTTGTACCCGATGACTGCAGCCGCTGCCGCAGGCTGCTATCGACTTGGGCAATACGCCTGATACCGCAGGCGTGCCCTTGCACCACCGACCACATTTCCAAGGAAAAACTTCATGGCTCGCAAATCTGCCGCGCAAGCGGAAAACGATCAAATCAAGGACCAGGCCTTCAGCGAACTGCAGGCGCTGATCGAAGAATCGGAAAAGCTGCTCAAGGGCAGCGCCAGCCTGGTAGGCGAAGAAGGTGAGAGCTTGCGCCAGCAAGTGAGCCTCAAACTCAAGCAGGCGCTGGACTCGGTGAACAACGTGCGCGAACGCAGCAAGCCGGTGGTGGATGCCACCGAGCAATACATCGGTGGCCACCCGTGGCAGACCGTGGCCATCTCCGCCGGCGCTGGCCTGGTGGTCGGCCTGTTGCTGGGCCGGCGCTCGTAACCGCCCCGCTCGCTCCAGGGCCAGGCGCGCCAGTGGCGGCCTGGCCTTTTTTCGTTTCAGGCCTGCGCCAGCGCCCGCAGCTGTTGCAGTTGCTCCACGCCAATGGCGATTCCCTTTTGCAGCGAACGCTCGCGCTGCTGATGCCGACGATCCCCCGGTAGGCGCTTGAGTCCCACCGCGTGCATCTGCCGCACCAATTCCTGGCTGCGCTCGGCGAAGCTCTGTCCGGCGGCCTTGCTCGGGTCGATGACGATCAGCAACTGCCCAGTCCAGGGCGTCTTGGCACCAGGATGGTTGGACCAGTCGAACTCGAAGGAGAAGTGACCTCCGGTCAGGGCCGCGGCCAGCAACTCCACCATCATCGACAGGGCCGAACCTTTGTGGCCGCCAAACGGCAGCAAGGCGCCGCCTTCGAGAATCGCCTTGGGGTCCTGGGTCGGCTGCCCCAGGCTGTCGACGCCGATGCCAAGGGGCAAGCGCTCGCCCTTGCGCGCGGCGATCTGCACATCGCCGTGGGCGATGGCACTGGTGGCCAGGTCGAAGACAATCGGCTGGCCCTGGGCCTGGGGCGCGGCGAAGGCAATCGAATTGGTGCCGAACAACGGCCGGTCGGCGCCGTGAGGCACGACACAGGTCATGCTATTGACCACGCTCAGGGCCACCAGCCCCTCTTCGGCAAAGGGCTCGACATCTGGCCAGAGTGCGGCGAAATGGTGCGAGTTACGGATCGCCAGCACCGCAATCCCGGCGTTGCGGGCCTTGCTGACCAGCCGCTCGCGAGCGGCCGCCAGGGCCGGTTGGGCAAAGCCGTTGCCAGCGTCGACCCGGACAAAGGCCGCCGCAACGTCTTCCACCACAGGCACCGCCCAACCATCGACCCAGCCACTGGCCAGGGTCGAGACATAGCCGGGGATACGAAACACACCATGACTCTGGGCACCGTCGCGCTCGGCGGCGGCGCAGTTCTCGGCCAGGCAACGGGCCACTTCGGCGCGACAGCCATGACGCAGGAAAATCGTCTCCAGCAACTGCACCAGGGCCGGCAGAGAGAGGTATTCGCAAGGCGTTTCAACATCCAGGGACGATGCAGACATCTGAAGCTCCAGAGTAATTATTGGAGGGGGCGACAGCGTGTGACCCGGCGATTAAACAACGCTGACTGTTGGCCCTGTCAACCCGATCCTATGGCTCGCAAGGAAGGTGCCAGCGTTGCTGGCCAACCGACACGGCCGTCAGGCATGCCCATTTGTAGACACTTTGGATACATAGCGGGTTTTCAGGGCATGGCCGATGAAAATAAGTTCACTTTGATGCGCATTAGCCATGACGGCTGTTCTACAAGCCTTGCGCCGGAGGGTAGAATGCGGGAAATCAGGAAGAGTCAATGAGCGAACAGATCCTCTCAGAAGCCGAATACGACGCCATTACCCAAGCTGCCGCGCAATGGTGCATGCGTTTGCATGAAGCCGACTGCAGCGATGCGGAGCGTCTGGCCTTTCAGCAATGGCATGATGCCGACCCCCTGCACGCTTTCGAATACGAGGCGATGCGGGAGATATGGGAAGTGGCCGATCAACTGCCACCCTCCACTCTGGCGCCGGCTCCAGTCAAACCTGCCCCCCGGCGCACCTGGCAGCATTACGGCGCGGCCGCGGCCGTCGCCCTGTGCGCCCTGCCCCTGGCCGCCTACAGCGGTTGGGAACTGGGCTGGCTGCCATCGTCCTACGAGCATTTCGAAGCCGGCGACAGCCTGCGCAACGTGACCCTGGCCGACGGCAGCCAGGTGGAACTGAACCTGGGCAGCAGCCTGACCTACAGCAACTACAAGGATCAGCGCCGGGTCACCCTGAAGAAGGGCGAGGCGTTCTTCAAGGTCAGCCACGACAGCAGCCATCCGTTCGTGGTCAAGGCCGCCCAAGGCCAGATCAAGGTCACCGGCACCCAGTTCAACGTGTGGATGTATGAGGATCAGGTACGGGTCACCCTGCTGCAGGGCTCGGTGCTGGTCACCAGCAATACCGCGCTGCCCGGCGAAGGTTTCCGCCTGGAACCGGGCATGCAGGCTCACTACAAGGATGGCGATTACGCGCCGCAGATCAGCCAGACCTACAGCAACGACAGTTCACTGGCCTGGCGCAACGGCAAACTGGTGCTGGACAACCTGGCCCTCAGCGATGCCCTGCCACTGATCAATCGCTACCTGGACACTCCGGTGCAGCTGGCTGACAGCTCGACCGGCAAGATCCGCGTGGGCGGCATCTACAACACCCGGGAAATCAGGAGCCTGCTGACTTCGTTGCCCAAGGTGCTGCCGGTCTACCTGACGCGCAATCGCGACGGCAACCCGGTGATCAATTCGTTGCCCCAGTCCCCGCCAAAAAGCTGAAGGCCGCCCCGTTACGGGGGCGGCCTCGATTCCAGTCAACCTCTGACACCCACTACTTGGCCAATGGCTGCGAATCCCGGCGCGGCTCCTGGATCAGTTGCGACTGATACTGGCCATCGGCGCGGATCTGCGCCTCGGTAAAGGGCAGCACACTCCACTGATTCCGGGCAAAGGCCTCGGTCTGGTCGCGAAAGTGCGGCGACGCCGGATCGCTGGACAGGGAAAACGCCAGCAGGCCCAGGGCCCGCGGCCCCTGCTCATCGAAACTGACCACATTCAGGTAGCTGGTGCCGCTCACCACCTCGCGCTTGCCATCGGCACCCGGCACGCTCTGGATAGCGTTGTACACCCCCAGGCTTTCCGGGCCGCCAGGCACCGGGGTCGGCCGCCCGCCCTGGCTCACCTGCTGGATATCGCCCCAGCGCACATCGGCGCCCAACCCGGCCTGCGCCACTTGCTGCGCCGAGGCCAGCATCGCCTCACGCAGGGCCTGGGCCACTGCTGGACGGCTGATGGCCAGGCCCCGTGGCGTGTGCTGCGGGTCCTTGGGGTCGAAGGCGACACGCCAGATATCCGGACGCTGCAACAGCGGCTGCATGATGCCCTGGAAATGCACGAAGCCCAGGCCCGTCTGCAACCCGGCGCTGCGGTCCCAGGACTTGAGGCTGGCGCACAGCGCGGCCAGTCGCTGGGCGTCGGGGCCCAGGTCCTGCGCGCAGAATTGCAGCAGGTCCGGCATCACCTGACCGGCCAGGTACACCTGATCATCGGTGACCATATGCTGCAGATCGCTGACCTGGGCCTTGGGCATCCGGCTCAAGCGATCCAGGGCGAAACGCGCACGCATCTTCAGGGGCACGTCCTGCTGGCTGATCACCGGCGAAAAGCCCTGCAGCGGCGCCGCCGGGTTGACCATCCAGGCCGAGTCATTGGAGTGCTGCAGGTAATCGTTGCGCGCCAGTTGCGGCAATTGGCCGGCGGCAAAGATCCCCGGCTGGGCCGCCGCCGGGTCGATGTCCCAGGCGCAGGTGCTGCGGGAACCATCAAGGACGATGACCTGGGTGCCGACCCGCGGATCGCTGCACTGGGCGAGCTTGGCCTGGGTGACGTTGGGCACCACCGACTGGTTCATGTACAGCGCACGGCCCTGGTCATCTGCCGCCAGGGTGTTGACCCAGGGAATGCCCTGCAGCTGATGCACGCTGTCTTGCAGGCCCGTCACGCTGTCGGCCTGGTTCATCGCGTACCACTGGGCCAGCACCCGGGTGTTGTCGAGGTTGGCATCACGCAGGCTGTAGGCATGTTCGCGGTCCCAGTCCAGCTCCCCCGGCCACTGCACCACCGGGCCGAAGACCGAGCTGTAGAGGGTCCGCGACTCGCTATGCAACTGGCCATCCGCGCCTTTGACCTGCACCGTCACGGTCTGGCGCTCCAGGGGTTGCGAGCGGCCATCGAGCAGATAGCGGGTCGGATCCTTGGGGTCCAATTGCAGGCGGTACAGGGTGAAATGCTTGGACGCATCCACCGTGTGGGTCCAGGCCAGGTGCTGGTTGAAGCCGATATTGATCAGCGGCAGGCCGGGCAAGGCGGCCCCCATCACATCCAGCTGGCCGGGGATGGTCAGGTGCATCTGATAGAAACGCATGGCGCCGACCCAGGGGAAATGCGGGTTGGCCAGCAGCAGGCCGCGACCGTTGAACGAACGCTCGCTGCCGATGGCCACCGCATTGCTGCCACGGTCCAGGGCGAAACCTTGCTGGCGGGCTGCCGCCAGTTGCCAGTGCCCCTCGCTCAGTGCCGCCTGGGCCGTGACGCCCGGGGGCGTGGCTCCCGCCAGGGCCTCGGCGAACTGCCCGGCGCCGCCTTCCACCAGCAGGCGCCGGGTCAGCTTCACCAGGTCCGAGGTGGCCAGCGGCCGTACCCAGTCGCCCTGGCACTGCTCGGGCAGCCCCTGAACCCGGCGCTCCGCCAACTGGCGGTTGTAGCCCTCGACATAACCCTGCATGCGCTCACGCACCGCCGGGGTCTGTGCCTGCCAAAAGCCGGCCACCGCCTGGGGCGTGTTCAGCCAACTGAAAAACACATCGCTGCTCAGGTTGTCCCGCTGCTCCAGAGTCTGACCTTCGGCACCGAAGTACCTGGCCCGCTCGGCGTTCACCGTCAGCACTTCATTGGCCATCAGGCACAGATTGTCCTGGGCATAGGCATAACCGATGCCATAACCCAGGCCGCGCTCGTCGCTGGCACGGATATGCGGGACACCAAAGCTGGTGCGGCGAATCTCGGCACGGGTCGGTTCGGGCTGCGCCTGTGCATGGGCACCGCAACTGAGACTTAGAAACAGGGCTGCAAGGCAAAAATGCGGTAACTGCCTGGAAATGATCACGCCGACTCCTGATGCAAAAATACAGAACCAGGACTGGTGTGCAGGAAGGGTTTGGCAACGCCGCCAGTCTGGGAATCCGGCCGCGCACGGATCAACCGACGCCTGCCTGCCCCTATGGACGAATGGCCGCCGAAAAAATTACCCCCCGCAGGACAACACCGACCTGGCGATGACAGGTCAGTGACTTGATACCGACAATTTTTCTACATCCCGGGCTTCATGATTCGCCGTGCTCGTTCGTCTAGTTACTAGGATCTGTACGAAAGCTCACCGAGCAAAGATCAGGCAAGGCAAAAACAGGCGAGGAAGCGGAGTGTAGGGACCTACATGAGCATTCCGAGCCTGTTTCTACGTCGCGCCGAAGGCGCGAAGTGCGCAGCATGATCGAAGCGCAGGTAGTTTTCGGACAGAACCTAGAGCACCCATCATTCTTTTCCTGATACGGCTCTGCTAAGGAGTTTTTGCATGTACAACCCGCAACTGCCAATGGACGGCATCACCGTGAACAACACGCCTTCCCTGAATGCCGGCGCCGGTGTCTTCGGCAAGAACGCCGAGCGCAACAGTAACGAACGGATCAAGCAGCTGCTGAAAAGCTTTGGCCTGCGCACCAGCCTGATTCGCCTGAAAGTCATCGACGCCCTGCTCACCGCCGCCCAGAGCGAGCGCTCCCTGGGTGTGCGGGGGGTCCACAGTCAACTGCTGGAACTGGATATTCCGCTGTCGTTTCTAAGCGTGCGGGAAGTCTTGAAGCGCCTGTGCAGCGAGGGCGTGCTGACCCTCAACGCCGACAAGAGCTACAGCCTGCACCAGCAGGCTGCGGCGGTGCTCGACGGTCTCTCCTGAGACGGTCGAGCCACGGCTCAGGGCTTGACCTTGCGGCGCATCACGCCATTGATCACCACCACGACCACCGCCACACCAATGGCGATGTACTGGAACAGTTTTTCACTGATGACGCCGTGGTTCTGCAGGTAGGAAAGGCCAAGCATGATCCCCAGTACCACCAGGGAAATCAGGATCGAGTATTTCAAGCGTTGTGACTGGGTCATTGCGGGGTCCTGAAGCTGAAAATGTATCCGCCGTGTATCAAGAACGATGCCAAGCACCTACCCGGATTCGGGGATGCGCCGGGGAAATCGGGGTCACATGGTACAGGCGCGAAAGAGATTTTTCTCCTTCATCGTCCTGTCGAGCTCCCTGTGCCCCAACCAACGCCCGCCCTGCCGCGGGCTTTCTGCTGTCTGTGGCCCGCCTTCAGGGGCGCGAGGTGCCATTGCCAGGGCGGGCGAACAGCTCCAGCAACCAGTCGACGAAGACCCGCACCCGGGTCGACAGATGACGCTGGGGCGGATACATCGCGGTCAGCGGTAGCGACGGCACCGGAAATTCCTCCAGGACCTCGCGCAAGACCCCGGCCCGCAACTGTCGGGCTACGTTGTAATACGGCGTCTGCACCAGTCCGTAACCGGCTTCGCAGGCCGCCAGGTAGCCGTCGGCGCTGTTGACCGCCACCTGCTTGGGCAACTCCATCGGGCGCAACTGACCATCGATGTAGAACTCCAGGCCATAACGCTTGCCGCTGACACTGGAGAAATACTCCACCATCCGATGCCCTTGCAGGTCGGCCAGCGATTGGGGCGTTCCCTGTTGCTGCAGGTAGCCCGGGCTGGCGCACGTCACTTGCTGCAACTGCACCAGCGGCCGGGCCACCAGGCTGTCATCCAGGGTCGGGCCGCCCCGCAAGGCGCAATCCACGCCCTCACGGATCAAGTCCACGGGACGGTCATTGAGGCCGATCTCCAACTCGATCAGCGGGTAGCGGGCAGAAAACTCCGGTAACGCGGGAATCACGATCAGCCGACCGATGCCCACCGGCATATCGATGCGCAAGAGCCCCCGAGGGTTGTGCCGGGTCACGGAAAATGCCGCTTCGGCCTCCTCCAGGTCCGCCAGCAGGCGCACGCAGCGCTGGTAATAGGCGGCGCCGTCCAGGGTCGGGCTCACCTGACGGGTGGTGCGGTGCAGAAGCTGCACGCCCAGGTGAGCTTCCAGTTGCTTGATCAGGATGGTGACCGAAGCCGCCGGCATGTGCAGATCCTCGGCGGCCCTGGCAAAGCCGCCCAGCTCGACAATCCGGGTGAAGACACGCATGGCATTGAAACGGTCCATGAAACAGGCTCACGATTATTTAGATAATGATAATAGTGATAGCGCTTTTATCCTGTTTATACAGCTTTTGTCGAGTAGCACACTGAGCACTCTTTCCCCCTCATCGGAGTATTGAGCGATGCACACTCGACAACTGGGCCATCAGGGTCCGCAGGTTTCCGCCATTGGCCTGGGCTGCATGGGCATGAGCGATTTCTACACCACCGGCAACGACCCCAAGGAGGCCGTCGCCACCCTGCACCGCGCCCTGGAACTGGGGATCAACCTGCTGGACACCGCCGATATGTACGGCCCCCACAGCAACGAGGAACTGATCGGCCAGGCGATTCGCGGTAAGCGCCAGCAAGTGTTCCTGGCCAGCAAGTTCGGCATCGTCCGCGATCCGGGCGATGCGCAGGCTCGCGGCGTCAACGGCCGTCCCGAATACGTGCGTGCCTCCATCGACGGCAGCCTGCGGCGCCTGGGCGTGGACACCCTGGACCTGTATTACCTGCATCGGGTCGACCCGGACGTGGCCATCGAAGAAACCGTCGGCGCCATGGCGGAGCTGGTCCAGGCCGGCAAGGTGCGCTATTTGGGCTTGAGCGAAGCCTCGGCCAGCACGCTTGAGCGCGCTCATCAGGTGCATCCCATCAGCGCCCTGCAAAGTGAATACTCGCTGTGGAGCCGGGATCAGGAAGACAACGGCTGCCTGGCCGCCTGCCAGCGCCTGGGAATCGCCTTTGTCCCCTACAGCCCGCTGGGCCGTGGCTTTCTGACCGGCGCCCTGAACAGCCCGGAGGACTTTGCCGCCGACGATTTCCGGCGTTCCAACCCGCGTTTCCAGGGCGAGAATTTCCAGCGCAACCTGCAACTGGTGAAGCAGGTGCAGCAACTGGCGGCGGACAAACAGGTCAGCGCCGGGCAACTGGCCCTGGCCTGGGTGCTGGCACAGGGCGACTACCTGATCCCGATTCCCGGAACCAAGCAACGGCGCTATCTGGAGGAAAACGTGGCAGCGCTGCAGATCCGCCTGAGTGCTGCGGAGCTGGCTTCGCTGGAGGGCATTTTCAGCCCGCAGGCCACCGCCGGTCTCCGGTACACCGAGGAGGTGATGGCGCTGCTGGATCGCTGACGCAAAAAACGCGGCGCGGGCTCGGCAAGAGCGCGCGCCGCGGCTGGATCAGGCTTTGGCGGAGACGTTCTTGTCGGTCACCGTAGTGCCGTTGCCCTTGCCATAGTTCTGCAGGCTCTGCAGAACGTAGATGGCCTTCTTGTACTCGGGAACCAGGTAGTTGGCGTACTTGTTGCCCTTGATGTTGTTGTTCTGGATGTCATCGAGCTTCATCGCGAAGTATTCCAGGGCATTGAACGGCTCATCCGGGTTCTTCGGAATGCCGAAACGGTCGAACTTGTCACCGGCGTTGATCAGGTTCAACGCGGTGATGTCGGAAATCAGGCCGTTGTTCTTGAGGAAGGTACTCATGCCACCCAGGGATTTGGTGGTCACGTTGGTCGGGTCGAAACCCTTGATCTGCTTGTGAAGCTTCAACTGGTCCATCTTGCGGATATCCAGCACGGTGGGGTTGCTTCCCACCAGGCTCAACATCTGCCGTACCTTGGCACTTTGCGAGACCGGCTTGGAGGAACCGCTGCCACCGCCGTCCTGCACCAACAGACCCGCCTTGCTGGTCCAGCCTCCAACGTATCCGATTGCCATGCTGACACTCCTGTAGTCCGGCTTGCCAATCCTCCTGTTCAGCCTGGCCCAGAGAGGACCGAAAAAGTCTTATCTGGCGTCTGAAACTGGGTGCAAGCCGTGTTGAATCATCTGAATGGGCGCAAGTATCAACGCCAGGACGACCTCCCAACAACGCTTTATTTCCACAAATTACAATTTCTGTACAAACTCGACACAATTAGCCGGAAGGCCCGATTTAAGCGGCGCCGGCTGTTTGCAGCACCCGCAAACCGCGATCTTTTCCTGCTGGCGATCGAACCGTTCAGCGGCTGCCTGACCCTCCTCTGTGTCACCTGAGACACTTTTCAACGACATCGAAGTTTTTTTTGGACGATCGTACTAAAGAGCAGAAAAACCGCGCCGACATCCTGAGGATGCCCCGACAAGGCTCCCCCTCTCCAAATAATAAAAAACGCTCGGTAAGGACAGGTCCCATGCCCGCTTTGCGCACGATTCAAGCCCGCTACACGCTCTTTCTGGTCCTGTTCATTGTCCTGATGCTGGTACTCACGGTCGTGGGCATCAGCCAAATGGTGGCGCCCAAGCTGCGCCATACCGAGGAACAGGTGGTCCTCAATCGCATCGCCGAAGTGGCGCAGCGCATCCAGGGCGAGTTGAACAAGGTCCAGGCCCAGCAACGCAGCATCACCCAGACCGTGCCCCTGCTCGACAGCGATAGCATCGACAAGGTCCTGCCCGGCCTGGTGGACCAGTACGGCGAGCAGAAGGTCTTCGGCGGCGGAATCTGGCCCCTGCCCGGCCAGCGCACTCCGGGGCGCAACAAGCACAGCACCTTCTGGCACCGTGATGCGTCGGGCAAGCTGGTGGTCAACACCTTCTGGAACAGCGACCCGGCCCCCAACTACTACGACCAGTCCTGGTACAAAGGCGGCCTGCAGAGTGCTCCCGGCCAGTGCGCCTGGGCCGCGGCCTACAAGGACGACGCCAGCGCCGAGCCACGCACCAACTGCGCCATGGCCATCCGCCGCGACGGCCAACCCTGGGGCGTGGCCACCATCGACGTCACCCTGGGTTTCTTCAACGACCTGGTGGCCCGCCAGGAGAAAGAGCTCGACGCCCAGATGCTGATCGTCGAGGCCGACGGCAAGGTCATCAGCAACAGCTCGCGGATCAATGGCCCGATCGTGCTGAAGAACATCCGGGAACTGGCCGCCGGCTCGCCCTTCGCGGCCCAGGTGCAGAGCGCCCTGGAACGTCGCGACAACAGCGCCCAACGTATCGAGTTCGATAACGCCGGGGTGCCCAGCATCTTCTTCATGCGCGCCATCGAAGGCACCCCCTGGTTCCTCGCCAGCGCCCTGCCCACCCAGCTGATCACCGCACAGCGCGACGATGTGCTGAGCACCCTGAGCCTGTTGCAGATCCCCATGGTGATCCTGCTGGTGCTGCTGCAGGTCTATGCGATCCGCCAACTGGTGCAGCGGATGAAGATCCTCAAGGGCAATATCGATGCCCTGGCCACCGGTGACGCCGACCTGACCCGGCGCATCGTGATCCGCGCCGAGGACGAACTGGGGGCCATCGGGCACTCGGTCAACCACTTCATCCAGTACCTGCAGAACATGATCGGCGAAGTCACCCAGGCCACCGAAGCCATGGCCGGCAGCCTGGCGCAGTTGCAGCAGACCTCGGCCCACAGCCAGCAGATCCTGATGCGCCACGCCTCGGAAACCGACCAGACCGTGACCGCCATCACCCAGATGAGCAGCACGGCCGACAGCGTCGCAGCCAACGCCGCCCAGACCGCGGACTTCACCCGGCGCGCCAACGAGCATGCCGAACACTCGCGGGTGGTGGTGGGCGAAGCCTCCGGCAGCGTGATTGCGCTGATCGACGAAGTGGCCGATGCCACCCACAAGGTCGAGGCCATGCAAGCCGACGCCCAGCGCATCACCGAGATCCTCGGGGTGATCGGCGCGATCGCCGGGCAGACCAACCTGCTGGCCCTCAACGCCGCCATCGAAGCAGCCCGGGCCGGGGAACAGGGACGCGGCTTTGCCGTGGTCGCCGATGAGGTCCGGGCCCTGGCCGCGCGGACCCAGGACAGCACCTCGCAAATCAACGAAATGCTCAGCCGCCTGACCCAGGGCGTGAGCTCCTCGGTCAGCGCCATGGAAAACACCCAGGCCAGTTGCCAGTCCGCGGCGGACGCCACGGCCCGGGTCAACAGCGGCCTGGATGAAATGGCCGACTCGGTGAACCAGATCAACAGCCTGAGCACCCAGATCGCCACCGCCGCCGAACAGCAGAGCGCGGTGACCGAGGAGATCAACCGCAGCATGGTCAGCATCCGACACATGGTCGAGGAACTGGTGGAGAGTGCCCGGGCCGGTGAAAGCAATACCCAGAGCCTGTTGCAGGCCAATGCCCAGGTCAGCCACCTGATGAGTCGCTTCAAAGTCCGCTGAACGGTCTGCCGCCGCCGCTGGCACCCCCAGGCGGCGGGACTATATTGGAGGCTCCGGTCACAAGGAAGTGGGGTGCATCATGGGTCAGCGCCAATCACATCTGCTGCAAGAGCGGCTCAGCCACGAGCTGTATATCCAGGCCGATATCGACACTGTCTATTACTACGTGACCCAGCCGGACCGCTGGCCGGAGTGGCAGCCCTCCTGCCTGCGGGCCGACACCGGCTTTTGTGGCTCGCTGCCGGCGGGTCACCGCTTCAGCGAAGTCATGAATCTCCTCGGAATACAGATCCCCATGAGCTATCGCGTGCTGAACGCGGTATTTCCCAAGGAGTTCAAGGCCGTCTTCAGCTCCGCGGCGCTGGACGGCACTGTCCATTACCAACTGAACAAGCACAGCGACGGCACGCTGTTGCGGCACACGCTGGACTATTACACAGACCTGCAACTGAGCGGCCTGCGGGCGCGCATGGAACAGCTGTCGGCCCAGGCCCTGGACAATCTCAAGCAACATCTGGAGCATCCGGGCGACTGACAAATCTGTAATGCCCGCCTCAGTTTCCTGACAGCCAGCGCTGATTAGAGTCCCCTCCAATCCGCTGACCGACTGGAAGCCTGCCATGCCGTTCCCCCCATCAAGACACAGCCCGTCCCGCCGCACCTTCGTCAAGGCCCTGGCGGCCGGAGGCGCTCTCGCCGGTCTGGGGCTGTGGCGCAATCCGGTCTGGGCCATCAGCAGTCCGGGTCAGCCCGAGGTCGCGGCAAGCACCGATTTCGACCTGTCCATTGGCCAGTTGCCGGTGAACTTCAGCGGCCAGCCGCGCCAGGCCATGACGGTCAACGGCAGCCTGCCCGGCCCCCTGCTGCGCTGGCGCGAGGGCGACCGGGTCACCCTGCGGGTGCGCAACCGGCTGCACCAGATGACGTCGATCCACTGGCACGGGATCATCCTGCCCGCCGACATGGACGGCGTACCCGGCCTGAGCTTCGAAGGCATCGAGCCCGGCGGTCTGTATCGCTATTCATTCCCGGTCAAGCAGCACGGCACCTACTGGTACCACAGCCATTCCGGGCTCCAGGAACAACTGGGGGTGTACGGGGCACTGGTGATCGACGCCCGGGAGCCGGAGCCCTTCACCTACGACCGCGACTACGTGGTGCTGCTGTCGGACTGGAGCGACGAGGCGCCGGAACAGATCCTGCGCACCCTGAAAAAGCAGTCCGACTACTACAACCGGCACAAACGCACCCTCGCTGACTTCATCGAAGACGTCGGCCGCGACGGCTGGGCCGCCACTGTGGCCGAACGCACAATGTGGGCGCAGATGAACATGACCCCCACCGACCTTGCCGACGTCAGCGGCGCCACCTACACCTACCTGCTCAACGGCCAGGCACCGGACAACCACTGGACCGGGCTGTTCCGCCCCGGCGAACGCCTGCGCCTGCGGCTGATCAATGCCTCGGCCATGACCTACTTCGACCTGCGCATTCCCGGCGTGAAAATGACCGTGGTGGCCGCCGATGGCCAGCACGTGGAGCCGGTATCGGTGGATGAGCTGCGGATCGCCGTGGCGGAAACCTTCGACGTGCTGGTGCAGCCCAGCGCCGGTGCCCATAGCCTGTTCGCTCAGGCCATGGACCGCAGCGGCTATGCCCTGGGCACCCTGGCCAGCGCCCCCGGGCTCAAGGCCACGGTGCCGCCCATGGACCCGCGCCCGTTGCTGAGCATGGCGGACATGGCCATGGGCGCCATGGATCATGGGGCCATGCCGGGCATGAACCACGGAACCATGGCCGCGATGGAGCACAACGCGGTGAACGCCGCGATCCGCCACCCGGCCTCGGAAACCAACAACCCGCTGGTGGACATGCAGACCCTGAACCCCACGCCGCGCCTGAACGACCCCGGCCTCGGCCTGCGCCACAACGGCCGTCGGGTGCTGACCTACGCCGATCTGAAAAGCACCTTCGCCGACCCCGACGGCCGCGAACCGAGCCGTACCCTGACCCTGCACCTGACCGGCCATATGGAAAAGTTCGCCTGGTCTTTCGACGGCATCGCCTTTGCCGAGGCCGAGCCCCTGCGCCTGGAGTATGGCGAGCGGGTGCGGATTGAACTGGTGAACGACAGCATGATGAGCCACCCCATCCACCTGCATGGCATGTGGAGCGACCTTGAGGACGAACACGGCCGTTTCCAGGTGCGCAAGCACACCATCGACATGCCGCCGGGCACCCGCCGCTGCTACCGGGTCACGGCCGATGCCCTCGGGCGCTGGGCCTTCCACTGCCATCTGCTGTACCACATGGAGAGCGGCATGTTCCGCGAAGTCCGGGTCGAAGAGCGGGAGGTGCCCCATGCCGATTGAGACGCCCCTGCTGCCGGGCGGGCTGACCGGTCTCGGCCTGGGCATCGTCCTGCTGGCCTGGCCCGGTATCCCGGCCCACGGTCAGTCCATGCCCGGCATGGACCACGACACCCGGGCACCACAACAGATGCCCGGGCACGACATGCGCGGCATGGATCACTCAGCGATGCCGGACCTGCCAGTCGCAGCCCCCTTGCAAAGCCGTACGCCGATTGCGCCGTTGACCGATGCCGATCGCCGGGCGGTCTATCCAAGCGCGGCCGGTCACGTCCTCCACGGCAAGTCGCTGAACAGTTTTTTCCTGGTGGAGCAGCTCGAATGGCAGGACGCCGAGCGGGGCACGAGCCTGGGCTGGGAGGTCAATGGCTGGATAGGTGGCGACCGTGACCGGCTGTGGCTGCGCAGCGAAGGTGAACGCACCCGGGGCGTCACTGAGCATGCCGAGCTGCAAGCCCTCTGGGGCCATGCCATCGGCCCCTGGTGGGATCTGGTCAGCGGCCTGCGTCAGGACTTCAAGCCCGGCACGGCCCAGACCTGGGCAGCCCTGGGCCTGCAAGGCATGGCGCTGTACAACGTCGAAAGCCAGGTCACCGCCTATCTTGGAGAAGGCGGCCAGAGCGCCTTGCGGGTCGAGGCCGACTACGACCTGCTGCTGACCCAGCGCCTGATCCTGCAGCCGTCGGCGCAACTCAACCTGTATGGCCGCAACGATCCGCAACGGGGCCAGGGCGCCGGCCTGGCCGACAGCGAAATCGGCCTGCGGCTGCGCTATGAACTGCGCCGGGAATTCGCACCTTATATAGGTGTGACCTGGAACCGCAGCCACGGGCGGACCGCCGACTACGCCCGCAACGACGGCGAACCGGACAACGGCGCCCGCCTGGTGCTGGGGCTGCGAATGTGGTTCTAGAACCCTTGCTGCGCGCCCGGGGCTTGGTATCAACTTGAAACAAAAGCCGTCGGCAGCTGGCAAAAAAAGCCGCAAAATGCACCACCCCCAGCGTGTCCCCACAAGGGCCGGCCCTGCCAGCGCCCCTTATTCAACAGCGACAACGAGACTTTCGATGAAAACTTCACTGCGTCTGGCGGCCCTGTCCGCCCTGCTGATCGGCTCCCTGGCTCAGGCGAGCGAACTGATCCCCATCGACGTGCACCGCGACGCCAACTGCGGCTGCTGCAAAAAGTGGATCGAGCACCTGCAGGACAACGGCTTTGCCGTCACCGACCACGTGGAAAGCAACATGAGCGCGGTCAAACAGCGCTTGGGCGTGGCCCCGCGCCTGGGCTCCTGTCACACCGCGGTGATCGACGGCAAGTTCGTCGAAGGCCACGTGCCCGCTGAACAGGTCCTGGCCTTGCGCAAGCGCGACGACCTGCTGGGCATCGCCGCCCCGGGCATGCCCATGGGCTCCCCCGGCATGGAAATGGACGGCATGGGCGCCGACGCCTTCCAAGTCATCGGCCTGACCCGTGACGGCCAGGATGTGGTGGTAGCGGACTACCCGGCCCGTTGATCGCCAGCGCCTACCTCGGCCTGTTTCTCGCCGCCTTCGCCGCCGCCACCCTGCTGCCCCTGCAGTCGGAAGCGCTGCTGGTGGGCCTGCTGCACAACAGCCAACTGACGGTACTCGGGCTCTGGCTGGTAGCAACCCTGGGCAACGTCCTGGGCTCCCTGGTCAACTGGTGGCTGGGGCAGCGCCTTGACACCTACAAGGAGCGTCGCTGGTTTCCCGTTAGTCCGAAGCACCTGGAGCGGGCCCGGGTGCACTACCAGCGTTACGGCCACTGGACGCTGCTGCTGAGCTGGATGCCGGTGATCGGCGATCCGCTGACCCTGGTGGCAGGCGTCATGGGCGAACCTCTCAAGCGTTTCCTGCTGATCGTCAGCCTGGCCAAGGGCGCCCGCTACGCCGTGCTGGTGTGGCTGACCCTGGGCTGGCTCGGCTGAGCCGCTGCGTGCTCAACCGGGCCTTGGGTCGCCAACAGATCCCCGGGGCCCTGCCCGTTTTCGGGCAAGGCCACCAGCGATCTGCACCAACCCCTGGCGCGCCCTCACCGTTTTCGCGCCGAGGCCATTTCAGCCGCGCTCTGCTGCGGTGCACGGCCGACCTTTCGTCGGGATGGATCCGTCGCCCTGCGCCCACGCCAAATCAACGCCCCGCCCTGCCCGACGCCGCTCTAGGTTCTGTCCTAGACTGATTTTCGCATTGTGACCGAGCGGTCACTTTGGCATTGAAAAAGTCGAAACTTTTCGCGTCGGCCCAAGGTCAGGTTAAAGGTAGGGTCGCTGCCACTGGTGCATTCCTTGCAACGGCTCCTCCACCCTTTCTGCTGCAGCGCTCGAGCAGCTCAGGCTGATCGATGTGTGGCGCAATTGCGCCCGGCCACAGGAATGGCCCGACAGTAGCGTTTGAGACAGCAGAACAGATCAATAAAACGGGAGAGACCTATGATCAGCGCCGCATTGGACACTCAGGGAGAGCATCCTCAACAGCAGGCCGGTGAACGTGCCCCCCAGGCGATTTCCATCCCTGGAGGCAAGACCCTACTGCCGCTGGCTCGTCAGAATCCCAACCGCAAGCGGGTGCTGTTCGTCACTTCGGAAATCGCCGATCTGGTGAAAACCGGCGGCCTGGGCGACGTCTCCGCCGCCCTGCCCCGGGCCATGGCCCACCTGCACGATGTGCGGGTGCTGATTCCCGGCTATCCCCAGGTGCTGCACAGCGAGAACCCCATCCATATCATCGGCGAGCTGGGGGGCCACGCGGCGCTGCCGGCCTGCAAGATCGGGCGCATGGACATGCCCGACGGCCTGGTGATCTATGTGCTGATCTGCCCGGAGCTGTACGAGCGCGAAGGCACGCCCTACGGCGCCAACAATGGCCGCGACTGGCCCGACAACCACATTCGCTTTGCCCGCCTGGGGCTGGCCGCCGCCGACATCGCCGCCAACCTGGCTCAGATCCACTGGTGCCCCGACCTGGTGCACGCCCACGACTGGCCCGCCGGGCTGGCCCCGGCCTACATGCACTGGCGCGGGCAGCGCACCCCGACCCTGTTCACCATCCATAACCTGGCCTACCAGGGCGTGGTCAGCCTGGCCTCGTGCCCGGAGCTGGGCATCCCCGAACACGCCCTGCAACAGGAAGGCATGGAGTTCTACGGCAAACTGTCGTTCCTCAAGGCCGGCATGGCCTACGCCAGCCACATCACCACGGTGAGCGCCACCTACGCCCAGGAAATCACTACCCCGGCCTTCGGGTGCGGCCTCGACGGTTTTCTTGCCAGCAAGACCCAGCAAGGCTTGCTCAGTGGCATCCCCAACGGCATCGACGAAAGCTGGGACGCCGCCACCGATGCGCACCTGTTCTGCCCCTTCAGCATGGGTGATTGGGACGGCAAGGCGGCCAACGCCGCCCATGTGCGGCAGATGTTCGGTCTCGATCCCAGCAACGGCCCGCTGTTCGCCGTGGTCTCGCGGCTGGTCTACCAGAAGGGCCTGGACCTCACCGAAGGCGTGGCCGAATTCATCGTCGCCAACGGCGGCCAGATCGCCATCATCGGCCGCGGGGAACCGGAAGAGGAACAATCCATGCGCGCCCTGGCCCGGCGTTTTCCCGGGCGCATCGGGGTCAACATCGGCTTCAATGAAACCGATGCCCGGCGCATGTTCGCCGGCAGCGACTTTCTGCTCATGCCGTCACGCTACGAGCCCTGCGGGCTGAGCCAGATGTACGCCCAGCGCTTCGGTTCGCTGCCGGTGGCACGCAACACCGGCGGCCTGGCGGACACCATCGAGAATGGCGTCACCGGCTTTCTGTTCGACGAGTCCACGGTGGCCAGCTACCAGGAGGCGCTGACCCGGGCGTTCAAGGTCTTCGCCTATCCAGCGCTGCTCAACGCCATGCGCTGCCGGGCCATGGCCGCCCCGTTCAACTGGTGCAAGGCGGTGGAACCCTACGCCGAACTCTACGAACAACTGGTGGCCAAGGCCCTGGGGCAGGCCACCCGACAATAAAGGGGCCTGGACCCATGCCATCAAGCACCCTGCACAGCTGGAGCCACGGCGCAGTGATGCTGGATAGCGAGCACACCCGGTTCGCCCTGTGGGCACCGGATGCCCGTGAGGTCAGCGTTGCACTGGCGGACGGCCGGTCATTGCCGATGCGGCCCGAGGCCGACGGCTGGTTCGTGATTCAGGCCCGCTGCCCGGCGGGCAGCCGCTACCGCTACACCATCGATCGACAGATCCAGGTGCCGGACCCGGCCTCCCGAGCCCAGGACGGCGATGTGCATGGCCCCAGCCTGGTGGTCGACCACAACGCCTACGCCTGGCAGCAGCCCCAGTGGCGTGGCCGGCCCTGGCACGAGGCGGTGATCTACGAACTGCATGTCGGGGTCATGGGCGGCTACCTGGCGGTGCAGCAGGCCCTGCCGGCCCTGGTGGACCTGGGGGTGACCGCCATCGAGCTGATGCCCCTGGCGGAGTTCCCCGGCGAGCGCAACTGGGGCTACGACGGCGTCCTGCCCTACGCCCCGGAAGCCTCCTACGGTGCTCCCGACGACCTCAAGGCCCTGATCGACGCCGCCCACGGCCTGGGCCTGGCGGTGATCCTCGACGTGGTCTACAACCACTTCGGCCCCGACGGCAACCACCTGCAGCGCTACGCCAAGGGCTTCTTCCGCGAGGATCTGCACACCCCCTGGGGCGCGGCCATCGACTTCCGCCGGCGGCAAGTACGCGACTTCTTCATCGACAACGCCCTGATGTGGCTGCTGGAGTACCGTTTCGACGGCCTGCGCCTGGACGCCGTGCACGCCATCGACGACCCGGACTTTCTCCATGAACTGGCCCAGCGGGTACGCCAGGCGGTGCCGGCGTCGCGCCAGGTGTGGCTCAACCTGGAAAACGAGTTCAACCAGGCCAGCCTGCTGCAGCAGGGTTTCGACGCCCAGTGGAACGACGACGGGCACAACGCCCTGCACGTGCTGCTCACCGGGGAGACCGACGCCTACTACGCCGACTTCGCCGACGACCCCACCGCGCAACTGGCCCGCTGCCTGAGCCAGGGCTTCGCCTTCCAGGGCCATGCCAACCGCCACGGCCAACCCCGGGGCGAACCCAGCGGCCACCTGCCCCCCAGCGCCTTTGTGCTGTTCCTGCAAAACCACGACCAGATCGGCAACCGGGCCTTTGGCGAGCGCCTCAACCAGCTGGCGCCGACCCAGGCGCTGCAGGCGGCCACGGTGTTGCTGCTGTTGTCACCGATGATCCCGCTGCTGTTCATGGGCGATGAAGTGGCGGCCCAGGAGCCGTTCCTGTTCTTCACCAGCCATCAGGGGGAACTGGCCGAAGCCGTGCGCCAGGGCCGGCGCAACGAGTTCGCCGCCTTCAGCGCCTTTGCCGACGCCGCCCAGCGCCAGCGCATCCCCGATCCCAACGCCCCCTCGACCTTCCAGGCATCACGGCCCCGACCCCAGTCGCAACAGGCCGAGACGACCCGCCAGCTGTACCGCAGCCTGCTGCGTATCCGCCACCGCGAACTGATCCCGCGCCTGCCCGGCGCCCAGGCCCTGGATACCCGGGTACTGGCCGAAGGCGCCCTGAGCGCACGCTGGCACCTGGGTGACGGCAGCCTGCTGCGCATCGACCTCAACCTCAGCCCACACCGGGTCGAACTGGAGCCCGAAGCAACAGCACAACTGTGGTTTGAACACCCACCGCGGGCCCTTGAACACTGGCAGCAGGGCTGGTTACCCGCCTTCAGCGCAGTGGTGCAACTGCACAGCGGGCCTTGCCCCACCGCCCCCCATGGAGAACGCCGATGAGCGATGCGCAACTGGAAATACTCGCCAGCCGCGCCGGCCTGGCAGTGGACTGGATCGACGCCAACGGCCGACCGCAGAAGGTTGAGGCCCGGGTGTTACGGGCCGTGCTGGCGGGCCTGGGCCACCCTGCCGACAGCGACCAGGAAATCGCCGACAGCCTGCAGCAGTTGCATCATCTGCAGCAAAGCCGGCACCTGCCACCGCTGCTGACCGCCGACGTCGGCCAGGGCCTGGACCTGGCCCGGTACTTCGCGCCCGGGACCCGCTGTGCCATCGAGCTGGAAAACGGCGCACCGCTGTCGTTGCAGCTCGATGAAAGGAGCGTGCTGCCAGGACAGATCCCGGTGGGTTACCACTCGGTGCGCATCGAGGAGGAACACTTCACCCTCGCAGTGGCCCCCGCACGCTGCTACAGCGTGGCCGACGCCGTGGGCCAGCCGACCCCGCGAGCCTGGGGCCTGAGCGTACAGCTGTATGCCCTGCGCCGCCCCGGTGACGGTGGATTCGGCGATACCCAGGCACTGGAAGAGCTGGCCCGGCAAGCCGCCGAGCGCGGCGCCGATGCCCTGGCCATCAGTCCGCTGCACGCCATGTTCAACAGCGATCCTGAGCGCTACAGCCCCTACTCGCCCTCCAGCCGGCTGTTTCTCAACAGCCTGTACGCCGCTCCCGGGGCCATTCTCGGCGACCGGGCCTGGCGCAGCGCCATCGAATCCTGTGGCCTTGGCCAGACCTTGCAAGCCCTGGAACAGCAACCACTGATCGACTGGCCCCAGGCGGCCCAGGCCAAGCAACAAGCACTGCGCGCCCTGTACGAAGGCTTCTGCCACGGCCAGCACCCCCTGCACGAGGACTTCGCCAGCTATCGCCGCAGCGCCGGCGAAGCCCTGGAAAACCACTGCCGGTTCGAGGCCATCCAGGCCGAGCGCGCCGCCCGCGGCGAAGACCTGGACTGGCGTCACTGGCCGCAACACTGGCGTAACCCGGCGAGCCCGGCCCTGGCCCGGTTCGCCGAGGAGCAGGCCCATGAGATCGGCTTCCATGCCTTCTGCCAGTGGCTGATCGCCCGCAGCCTGGAACGAGCCCAGAGCGCGGCCCACAGCAGCGGCATGGGCATCGGCCTGATCGCCGACCTGGCGGTGGGCGCCGACGGCGGTGGCAGCCAGGCCTGGAGCCGCCAGGAACAGTTGCTGGCGTCCCTGACCGTGGGTGCGCCACCGGACATCCTCAATCGCCAGGGCCAGGGCTGGGGCATCTGCGCCTTCTCTCCCGAAGGTTTGCAGCGCCATGGTTATCGCGCCTTCATCGAAATGCTCCGGGCCAACTTCGCCCATGCCGGCGGCTTGCGCATTGACCATGTGATGGGCTTGCAACGGCTCTGGGTGATCCCGTCGGGAGCGCCGCCCTGCGACGGTGCCTACCTGTACTACCCGGTGGACGATCTGCTGCGCCTGCTGACCCTCGAATCCCATCGGCACCAGGCCATTGTCCTCGGCGAGGACCTGGGGACGGTGCCCGACGGCCTGCGGGAAAAGCTCGCCGCCCGGGCCATGCTCGGCATGCGCGTGCTTTTGTTCGAACAGGACCACAACTGCCACTTCAAGCCGATCCTGGACTGGCCGGACAACGCCCTGGCCACCACCAGCACCCACGATCTGCCCACCCTCAACGGCTGGTGGCAGGGCCGCGACATCGACTGGAACCTGCGCCTGGGCATGGTGGATGAACAGGGCGCGCGGCAATGGCGCGAACACCGCCTGCGCGAGCGTGACGGCCTGCGCCAGGCCCTGGCCCAGGACCCACAGAACGTTCACCAAGAGGCCCACGAAGCCGACCAAGTGCTGGACGCCAGCGTGCGCTTTCTTGGTCATACCCGTGCGCCCCTGGTGCTGCTACCCCTGGAAGATGCCCTGGGCATCGATGAACAGGCCAACCTGCCCGGCACCCTCGACAGCCACCCCAACTGGCGCCGTCGCCTGGCCAGTGCCAGCCGGCGCCTGCTGGACGACAGCGATGCCGCGCGGCGCCTGGAACTGCTGGCCTGTGCCCGGCAACAAGCCCTAGAGCGTGACCGATGAACCTGCCGTCCCTGCCCTTGCTGCGGGCCAGCCTGCGCCTGCAGTTTCATCAAGGCTTCACCCTCGACGACGCCGTCCCCCTGGTGCCCTACTTCGCCCGCCTGGGCATCAGCCATCTCTATGCCTCCCCCCTGCTCCGGGCCCGGGCCGGCTCCCAGCACGGCTATGACGTGGTGGACCCGACCCAGATCAACCCGGAGTTGGGGGGCGAAGCGGCCCTGCGGCGCCTGGTGGCGGCCCTGCGTCAACAAGGGATGGGGCTGATCCTCGACATCGTGTCCAACCACATGGCCGTGGGCGGCAGCGACAACCCCTGGTGGCTGGACCTGCTGCAATGGGGGCGACTGAGCCCCTATGGCGAATTCTTCGATATCCAGTGGCACTCCGCGGACCCGCTGATGGAAGGTCAGTTGCTCCTGCCGTTCCTCGACAGCGACTATGGCGTGGCGCTGCAGGAAGGCCGCTTGAAGCTGCGCCTGGACGACGACCTGGGCGGCTTTCACGTACAGCACCACGAACATTGCTTTCCCATCTGCCCCTGGGACTACGCACCACTGCTGCGACTTGCGGAGCCGCTGGACGCCGAGTCCAGCGGCGCCCTGAAATCCCTGGCCGACGGTTTTGCGGCGTTGCGCTTCAACGGCGCCGCCCATGCCCAGGCCCGGCCCCTGCAACAGGCACTGGCACAGCAACTGCGCCAGCCGTCAGTGCGCCAGGCCATCGACGCCCACTTGCAAGGCTACGACTCGCGCCAGGCCGACGGCTTCACGCGATTGCATCAGTTGCTGGAACAACAGAGCTACCGTCTGGCCAGCTGGCGCACCGCGGCCGATGACATCAATTGGCGGCGTTTCTTCGACGTCAATGAACTGGGGGCCCTGCGGGTCGAACGCCCGGCCGTGTTCGAAGCCACCCACGCCAAGGTCTTCCAGCTGATCGAAGAAAACCTGGTGGATGGCCTGCGCATCGACCACATCGATGGCCTGGCCGATCCCCGGGGTTACTGCCGCAAGCTGCGGCGCCGGGTCGACCGCCTGCGTCCGGGCCAGCACCTGCCGATCTACGTCGAGAAGATCCTCGGTGCGGGCGAGACCCTGCATCGCGACTGGGGCGTGGACGGCAGCACCGGCTACGAATTCATGAACCAGCTGTCGCTGTTGCAACAGGCCCCCGCCGGCCAGGCGCTGCTGGCAGAGCTGTGGAGCCGGCACAGCCAGCGGTCGCCGCAGTTCGGCGAGGAAGCCCTGCAGGCACGCCAGCAGATCCTCAACGGTTCCCTGGCCGGTGACTTTGAAAACGTGGCCCAGGCGCTGCTGCAAGTGGCGCGGCTGGACCTGATGAGCCGCGACCTGACCCTGGGGGCCATCCGCCGGGCGCTGCAGGAGCTGATCGTGCACTTTCCGGTGTACCGCACCTACATCGGTGCCCAGGGCCGCGGCCCCCAGGACCAGCGGTTTTTCCAACAGGCCATGGCCGGCGCCCGAGGCCGCCTGAGCGAGATCGACTGGCCGGTACTCGATTGCCTGGAGCGCTGGCTCGGCGGCCAGGGCTGGCGCCGGCAACCACCGGGCCGGGCGCGCAAGCTGCTGCGCCACGCCTGCGTGCGCTTCCAGCAACTGACCTCGCCGGCCGCGGCCAAGGCCGTGGAGGACACCGCCTTCTACCGCTCGGCGGTGCTCCTGGCGCGCAATGACGTGGGCTTCAACAGCGAACAGTTCAGCGCGCCGATCTCGGCCTTCCACAGCGCTTGCCAGCAGCGCCTGGACAGCTTCCCCGACAACCTGCTGACCAGCGCCACCCATGACCACAAGCGTGGCGAAGACAGCCGCGCGCGCCTGGCCCTGCTCAGTGAGCGGGCCCCCTGGTATGCCTGCCAAGTGGCCAGCTGGCGGCTGTTGGCTGCCCCCTTGCACCAGCACCCCGACGTCCCTTCGGCAGGCGATGAACTGATCCTCTATCAAACCCTGCTGGGCAGTTGGCCCCTGGATTTGCGGGCCGAGGATCAGCCGGGCCTGGAGCGCTATGCCCGGCGCATCTGGCAATGGCAACTCAAGGCCCTGCGTGAAGCCAAGCTGCACAGCAGTTGGGCAGCCCCCAATCCTGATTACGAAGAGGGCGTTCAGGCGTTTGTCAGCGCCGTGCTGGTCTCGCCGCAAGGCCTGGCCCTGCGCCAGTCGCTTGCGGCGGCAGCCAACAGCATCGCCCCTGGCGGCGCCCTCAACAGCCTGGCGCAAACTTTGCTGCGCATGACCGTACCAGGGGTGCCGGACCTGTATCAGGGCAACGACTTCTGGGACTTCAGCCTGGTGGACCCGGACAACCGCCGACTGCCGGACTACCCGGCCCGGCAACGGGCCCTGGACAGCCCGCGCGATCCTCGGCAGTGGCTGGCCCAGTGGCGTGACGGACGCATCAAGCAGGGCCTGATCGCCCGCGTCCTGGGCCTGCGCGGTCAATACCCGGAGCTGTTCCAGCGCGGCAGCTACCAGCCTCTGACGGTGCTGGGGCAGGAAGCCGGCCGGGTGCTGGCGTTCATGCGTGAATACCAGGAACAACGAGCCGTGGTGATAGTGCCGATCCAGGTCGCCGGCCTGCTGGATGACAGTGCAATCCCCAAGGTGGATGCGCAGCGATGGGGCGATACCCGGGTGCAACTACCGTTCACCGCTTCGGGCCGCAACCTGAATGGACTTTTTTCAACCGGAGCAGTCACACCCCACAAGGAATTGCTGATCAGCGCCGTATTGCAAGACTTTCCACTCAACCTTTTGATTCAACATTGAGTTCAGTCCAGGAGCATTGCGATGAGTACCGACGACAAACGCATACGTGAATTCGCCTATCAGATCTGGGAGTCGGAAGGGAAACCGGAGGGCCACGAAGCCCGACACTGGGAAATGGCCCGCAAGCTCGCCGAGGCCGAGGCCCTGGCCCCGAGCCAGCCGCCCAAGGGCGCCAAGAGCAAATCTGCCGCCGCCAGTGCGCCCAGCAAGAGCGCCAGCAAACCCAAGGCCAAGTCGGCCGCCGCGGTGGTAGTGCCGCCGGGAGAGAAGCCTGCGGCGCCGAAGAAACCCCGGGCACCGCGCAAGCCGCCAGCCCACTGACGACACTCCCGCCTCTCTATCGCCCTGAACCGGTGGCGCGCCCGCACGCCACCCTGGATGGCTTCGCCCTGAAAAACCCACGGCCGGCCCCCTGATCCTTTTTGCAGGAGCAACCATGAGCAGATCCAAGCAGACTCCGCCGACTCCCGAGAACGAACCCTCGCGCATCCGTGAAGGCCTGCCCTTCCCTCTGGGCGCCACCTGGGATGGCCTGGGCGTCAACTTCGCGCTGTTCTCGGCCAATGCCACCAAGGTCGAACTGTGCCTGTTCGACGCCGCCGGCGACGTGGAGCTCGAACGTATCGAACTGCCCGAGTACACCGACGAAATCTTCCACGGCTACCTGCCCGACGCTCACCCCGGGCTGATCTACGGCTACCGGGTGCACGGCCCCTATGAGCCGGCCAACGGTCACCGTTTCAACCCCAACAAACTGTTGATCGACCCCTATGCCAAGCAGCTGGTGGGCCAATTGAAATGGTCCGAGGCGCTGTTCGGCTATACCATCGGCCATCCTGACGCCGACCTCAGCTTTGATGAACGGGACAGCGCGCCCTTCGTGCCCAAGTGCAAAGTCATCGACCCGGCCCACACCTGGGGCCACGACCATCGGGTCAGCGTGCCCTGGGACAAGACCATCCTCTACGAGACCCACGTGCGCGGCTTCACCATGACCCATCCCGCAGTGCCGGAACACCTGCGGGGGACCTTTGCCGGGCTGATGGTGGACGACGTGCTGGAGCACATCCGCAAGCTTGGCGTCTCGTCGGTGGAGCTGCTGCCGATCCATGCCTTCGTCAACGACCAGCACCTGCTGCACAAGGGCATGACCAACTACTGGGGCTACAACAGCATCGCCTTCTTCGCCCCCGACCCGCGCTACCTGGCCAGCGGCAAGATCGCCGAATTCAAGGAAATGGTCGCGCACCTGCACGAGGCCGGACTGGAGGTGCTGCTGGACGTGGTCTACAACCACACCGCCGAAGGCAACGAACAAGGCCCGACCCTGTCCATGCGCGGCATCGACAACGCCTCCTACTACCGCCTGATGCCCGACGACAAGCGCTTCTACATCAACGATTCCGGCACCGGCAACACCCTGGACCTGAGCCATCCCTGCGTACTGCAGATGGTCACCGACTCCCTGCGCTACTGGGCCACGGAAATGCACGTGGACGGTTTCCGCTTCGACCTGGCGACCATCCTCGGCCGCTACCACGATGGTTTCGACGAGCGCCACAGCTTCCTCGTGGCCTGCCGCCAGGACCCGGTGCTGCGCCAGGTGAAGCTGATCGCCGAACCCTGGGACTGCGGCCCCGGCGGCTATCAGGTGGGGCGCTTTCCGCCGGGCTGGGTGGAATGGAACGACCGTTTCCGCGACACCGTGCGGGCCTTCTGGAAAGGCGACGACGGCCAGTTGGCGGACTTCGCCGGGCGCATGACCGCCTCCGGCGAGATGTTCAACCAGCGCGGCCGGCGGCCCTATGCGTCGGTCAATTTCGTCACCGCCCACGACGGCTTCACCCTGCGCGACCTGGTGTCCTACAACGACAAGCACAACCAGGCCAACGACGAGAACAACCAGGACGGCAGCGACAACAACCTGTCCTGGAACCATGGCGTCGAAGGCCCCACCGACGACCCCGAGATCAACGCCCTGCGCCTGCGCCAGATGCGCAACTTCTTCGCCACCCTGCTGCTGGCCCAGGGCACGCCGATGCTGGTGGCCGGCGACGAATTCGCCCGCACCCAGCACGGCAACAACAACGCCTACTGCCAGGACAGCGAGATCGGCTGGATCAACTGGGAGCTGGATGCCGACGGCAAGGCGCTGCTCAAGTTCGTCAAGCGCCTGATCAAGCTGCGCCTGAACTACCCGATCCTGCGCCGCGGGCGTTTCCTGGTGGGCAGCTACAACGAGGACCTCGGGGTCAAGGACGTCACCTGGCTGGCCCCGGACGGCAACGAGATGAGCACCGAACAATGGCAAGACCCCCACGGCCGTTGCCTGGGCATGCTGCTGGACGGCCGCGCCCAGGAAACCGGCATCCGCCGCCCCGGGGCCGACGCCACGGTGCTGCTGGTGGTCAATGCCCATCACGACATCGTCAATTTCCGCCTGCCCGAGGTGCCGGCCGGCGAGTTCTGGAGCTGCATGCTCGACACCAACCAGCCGGCGGTGCGCGGCCAGGAGCGCTTCGCCTTCGGCCACAGCTACTCGGTGACCGGGCGTTCACTGCTGCTGTTCGAGTTGCAGCATGAGGAAGAAGACTGAAATGGACCTGCAAGCCTTCCTGCGCCATTACCCCGACCTGGGGCACGCCGATGCCCCGGCGCTGGGCCTGTGCCTGGAGGCTCTGGTGGCCGCCGGCCTGGATCGCCTGCCGCGGCCGGCGGGCGGTGCCACCCTGCAGCGTTGGCAGGCCCTGGCCCGGGTCGCCGGACATGACCTGGGCCTGTGCAAGCTCTACGAGGGACACACCGATGCCCTGGCGATCATGCAGGAGCTGGACTGCGTCGTCGCCCCCGGCACCACCTGGGGCACCTGGGCCGCCGAACCGCCCCGGGCCCGGGTTCAGGCCGACGCCGACGGCCCGCACTGCCGCTTGCGCGGGACCAAGGCCTGGTGCTCGGGAGCCGCGGTGCTCAGCCATGCCCTGCTCACCGCCTGGGACAGCGCTGGGCGCCAGCGCCTGGTGGCGGTGGCCCTGGACCAGCCCGGGGTGCAGGTCGAGCGCGGCGGCTGGCAGGCGGTGGGCATGGCCAATACCGATAGCCGGCAGGTGCGGTTCGACCAGGCACGGGGCCATTGGGTCGGCGGGCCGGACGACTACCTGCAGCGCCCGGGTTTCTGGCAGGGCGCCATGGGCATCGCCGCCTGCTGGCTGGGCGCGGCGCAGGCCATCGCCCTGCCGCTGCGCGAACACTGCGCCAAGCACGACGAGCCCCACGCCCAAGCGCATCTGGGGGCGGTGGACAGCGCCCTGCATCAGGCCGCCTGCGTCCTGCGCCACAGTGCCCGGCAGCTGGACCAGGCCCCCGACGCCGATTGCCAACTGCTGGCCCGGCGCACCCGGGCCGTGACCGAAGCCAGCGTCGACAGCCTGCTGCGGCATGTCGGTCGGGCCCTGGGCGCGGGCCCCTACTGCCTGGACCGGCACTTCGCCCGGCTGCTGGCCGACCTGCCGGTATTTATCCGCCAGAGCCATGCCGAACGCGACCTGGCCCAACTCGGCCAACAGCTGGCCGGCGAAGCCGCTGCGGCGGACCGGGGAGGATGGTGCCTGTGAAAGCCAATCCGATTGTCGGCCGCGGCACTTCACTGAAGGCCTGGCAGGCCTCCTCGCACCTGCGGGCGATGGCCTGCGTGGATATCCAGACCCTGGTTGCGCCCGGTTCGCGGGCGGTGATCGTGGCCCCGCACCCGGACGACGAAATCCTCGGCTGCGGCGGCCTCCTGCAATTGCTGGCGGCCGCGGGACGGGAACTGTTGCTGATTTCAGTCACCGATGGCAGCGCCAGCCATCCCGGCTCACCGCGCTGGCCCATCGAGCGCCTGAGCCTGGTGCGGCCCCAGGAGTCCGCCGAAGGCCTGCGCCGCCTGGACCTGCCACTGGCGCGGATCACATGGCTGCGCGGCGGCTTCCAGGACAGCCGCGTGGCCCGGGACGAAGCGGCCCTGGCGCGCTACATCCAGGCGCGCCTGCGGCCGGACGATGTGCTGTTCAGCACCTGGTGCGAGGACGGCCACTGCGACCACGAGGCCGTGGGCCGGGCCAGCGCCCTGGCCGCCCGGGCCGCGGGTGCGCGCCTCAGGGAGTTGCCCATCTGGGGCTGGCACTGGGCCGATCCCGAGGGCCGCCAGTTGCCCTGGGAGCGCGCCCGCAAGGTGCTGCTCAGCCCCGCCCAGGTGGTACGCAAGCGTCACGCCATCCAGGCCTTCGCCAGCCAGCTGGAGGGCGACCCGGACATTGGCCTGGCACCGGTGCTGGCGCCACACATCATCGAGCGCCTGCTGCAACCCTTCGAGGTGGTATTCCTATGAGCGTCGACAGTCACTATTTCGAAGGGCTGTTCGCCCGGGACCAGGACCCCTGGGCCTTTCGCCGACGCTGGTACGAACAGCGCAAGCGCGCCATCACCCTGGCCAGCCTGCCGCGGCGCCATTACCGGAGCATTTTCGAACCCGGATGCGCCAACGGCGAACTCAGCGCCGAACTGGCGACCCGCTGCGACAGCCTGCTGTGCTGCGACACCGCACAGACTGCGGTCGGCCTGGCCCGGCAACGCCTGCGCTCGATGCCCCAGGCCCGGGTGGAATGCGCGCGCCTGCCCGAGGACTGGCCCGACGGCCCCTTCGAGCTGATTGTCATCAGCGAGCTTGGCTACTACCTGGACCCCGGCGATCTGGCGCGCCTGGTGACTCGGGCCCTGGGCTCCCTGGCCGCCGACGGTCAGTTGCTGGCCTGTCATTGGCGTCCGCCCATCGCCGGCTGTCCCCTGGAGGGCGGGCAAGTGCATGCAATGCTCCACCGGCAGTTGCAGCTGCCACGCCTGCTGGAACATCAGGACGCGGATTTTCTCCTCGACCTCTGGGGTCGCGACGCGGATTCGGTCGCGACCCTGGAGGGCCTGCGATGATTGGTGTGGTGATTCCCGCCCATAACGAAGAGCAACTGCTGGCCGACTGCCTGCAATGCGCCCTGACAGCCGCCAGCCACCCCGACCTGAAGGAGGACGTGCTGATCCTGGTGGTGCTCGACAGCTGTTCCGACCGCTCCCTGAGCATCGCCCGCCAGTACCCCGTGCAGCACCTGCAATTGCAGGTGCGCAATGTCGGACGGGCGCGCGCCGCCGGCGCGCAATGGCTGCTGCAGGCCGGGGCACGCTGGCTGTCGTGCACCGACGCCGACAGCCGGGTGCCCGCGGACTGGCTGGTGGCCCAGCTGGCCCAGGGCACCGACGCCGTCTGCGGCACGGTCACCGTCGACTGCTGGAGCGAAGGCTTCGCGCCCCAGGCCCAGGCCCGCTACCACGATGCCTACCAGAGCGCCGATGAGCATCGGCATGTTCATGGCGCCAACCTGGGCATCAGCGCCGCGGCCTATGTTCGCGCCGGCGGTTTCGAAGCCCTGGCGTGTCACGAGGACGTGCAACTGGTGCGACAGCTGCAGCGCAGCGGCGCCAGCATCGCCTGGAGCCGGCACCCGCAGGTGATTACCAGCGGGCGCCTGGACAGCCGGGCCCGGGGCGGCTTTGGCGATTACCTGCAAAGCCTGGTCGAACCTTGAAGGGCGAGGAAGTTGCGCACGACTTTCGTCTTGTGGCCTCCCCCGGGGAGCAATTGCCGTCTACCCTGTGACAGGGTTCGTAATGCTCGAACAAAGCTTGGGCCGCCCCTACGTGGACGGTTCCAGGCTGTGTATGATGAGCCCCGCATCGCGGCGCCCCAAAGGGATGGAGCGCCGGTACTTCACGCTGAGGCGGATGCCAGAATCAGCGTACGTGCAAACCCAGGGTCGCCACTGAACGGATGTTCAGGCCTCATTGCCGTGACCCGGAAAACAGGGATGTGACACCTCATGAAAGCCATAACCGCAATAGACAACAGCTGGCCCAGCCAGATCTGGAACGGCGCCCGCCACCTGGCCGACGTTCCCCCCATCAACCTCGGCAATCTGGTTCCCCCCGGCTCTCGGGCCGTGATCATCGCCCCTCACCCCGGCGATGAAGTGGTAGCCAGCGGCGGCCTGCTGCAAGTGCTGGCCCACCATGGCCACCCCCTGCAACTGATCTCCATCAGCGACGGCAGCGCCAGTCACCCAGGCTCCGAACTGTGGCCCAAGCGCCGCCTCAGCGTGTTCCGGCCCCAGGAAAGCGCCGAGGCCCTGCGCCGCCTGGGGCTGCCCCTGCACAGCCTGAAGTGGATTCGTGGTGGCTTTGCCGACAGTGCCCTGAGCGAGCGCGAACAGCAATTGGCGCCATTCATCAGCCGTTACCTGCGCGACAGCGATGTGGTGTTCAGCACCTGGCGCGGCGACGGCAACCTCGATCACGAAGCCGTGGGCCGGGCCGCGGCCAAGGCGGCCGGCCAGGTGGGCGCACGCTTCTACGAGATTCCGATCTGGGCCTGGCACTGGTCCTCGCGCGAGGAGCACCAGATTCCCTGGCAGCGGGCACGCAAGCTGCGCCTGGACACCTGGACCGTGGCCCGCAAGCGCCACGCGGCCCACGCCTACGCCAGCCAGCTGCAGGGCGAACCGGAAATCGGCCTGGAACCGTCGCTGTCGCCGATTCTGCTGGAGCGCCTGCGCCTGCCCTACGAAATCATCCTGATGTAGGCCGGGCCCGGGCGGAAAATAACCTGAACGCGAGTGCCGGCCATCAGTCCCATGAGAAACCGTCACTGATTCACAGGAGTGAGCGTGAGCAGCGAGTCCACCCGCCAGCCCCAGCCGGGAAGCATCCAGCGTCTGCAGATCCTGACCGTCAACACCCACAAGGGTTTCACCGCCCTCAACCGACGCTTCATTCTCCCGGAGCTGCGCGAAGCGGTACGCAGCACCCAGGCCGACCTGGTGTTTCTCCAGGAAGTGCTGGGCGAGCATGAACGCCATGCGTCGCGCCTGGACAACTGGCCGCAGCAATCGCAGTACGAGTTTCTCGCCGACAGCATGTGGAGCGATTACGCCTACGGCCGCAATGCGGTGTACCCCGACGGTCATCACGGCAACGCCCTGTTGTCCAAGTACCCGATCCGCCAGTACCGCAATCTGGATGTCTCCATCACCGGCCCTGAGCGCCGCGGCTTGCTGCACTGCGTCCTGGATGTACCCGGATATGCCGAGGTCCACGCCATCTGCGTGCACCTCAGCCTGTTGGAAAGCCACCGGCAACTGCAGCTGGCACTGCTCTGCCAACTGCTCGAATCCCTGCCCGAGGAGGCACCGGTGATCATTGCCGGCGACTTCAACGACTGGCAGATGCACGGCAATGTCGCCCTGGGCCGGCGCGACGACCTGCACGAAGCCTTCGAACGCCATCACGGCCGCCCGGCCAAGACCTACCCCGCGCGCTGGCCCTTGCTGCGCCTGGACCGGGTCTACCTGCGCAATGCCAGCAGCCACCGGCCACAGATCCTCGGCAACAAGCCCTGGACCCACCTCTCCGATCACCTGCCCCTGGCGGTGGAGGTGCAACTGCCGCCCGTGACCGCACCGCGAGCATCGAGCGATGAACGCTAAAACCGCGATCGTCCCGGCTCACGGATTGCGGGGCGGTGCCGCCCAGTGGCAGCAGGTCTGGTCGACCTGCTGAACCCTGGCGACGAGCAGATCCACGCGCTGGAGTCGCCCCTGATCCCCCCGCCCGCCGCACATCCCTGGCATTCGGACAAAGTGCCATTTTTCAGTGATTTGGCCGCCCAAAAATAACCCTTCCGTTTGTCAGTCATTTTCTTGACGAGCCCCCTGCTCTCTCCTTAGCTACCAATGACCACCCCTGGAAAAAGTAACCGGGAAAAGGCCGAAAACACCTGCTGCAGAGCGGGTCGGCGGACTTTACCCGATTGAATCCGGCTGCCTCTCGAACGGGGGTGGGAGAGGCGCCCCAACGAGATAAAGCATGCATTTGCAAGGTAGACCTCCATGAATACCTCACTCACCTCAAGCCCTCTGCCATTCGCCTTGTGCAGCCTGTACACATCCTTGCTGTTGTGCTCCATGGAGGTCGCGGCGTCCCCGGGGGAGGACACCGACAACACCGGATACCCCCCAACCCTGAGCAGCCTGCCGATCAGCGCCTCCCCCCTGGGCAGCCCGCGCCCGAGCGACTTCGCGGTTCTGGACCGGCCCGGACTGCCGACGCACCTTGAAGTCGGCTACCTGGCGCTGCCCGGCGCTGGCGGCGAACCGCGCAAAGGCCCCCTGCTCTACAGCATCCAGAACAACGGCACCACCCAACAGATCGGCCTGCTGAGTACCCCCAACACCTACACCCTCACCCAAGGCGGCGCCCCGAGCACCGTCAACGACCCACGCAATGCCGGGCTCAGCGTCCAGGGACAAGGCCTGGGCGCCTTCTGGCGCCTGCAGGGTGCCGAGGGCTGGCACCTGGACATGTCCGCCAGCGGCGGCCGGGTCAGCGGTTTCAGTCGCAATGAGCAGGGCCGGGGCATGACCACCGAAGGCAACGCCATGACCTTTTCCGTGCAGGGCGGCGTAGCCATAGGCCTGAGCGACAACTGGGTGATCGAACCCCAGGCCCAGGTGATCAACCAACGCATTCGCCTGGACGGTGGCAATAGCAGTAACGACCTCAACGCCTGGAGCGGCCGGGTCGGCGCGCGCCTGCAAGGGCGCTATGACGTCCATGGCCTGCCCCTGGAACCCTATGTGCGCACCAATCTCTGGCATACGGTCTACAGCGGCGAGACCCTGAGCCTGGACCAGGTGGACAAGATCAGCAGCAGCCGCAAATCCTCCACCGTAGAGGTTGGCCTGGGGCTGGTGGCCAGGGTCACCCCCGCCGTGAGCCTGTACGTCAGTGCCGACTACAGCAGCGATGTGGATGACAACGACCTCAACGGCCTGATCGGCAGCCTGGGCGTGCGCATGCGTTGGTGATGCGCCCCTGAAGGTGCCGGTAATGGCCTGATGTTGACCATTACCGGCCACCCGCGGCTATAGGCTGTCGGGGCGCAGGATCAACACCGCCAGGGGCGGCAGGTTGAGCACCAGGGACAGGGCCTGGCCATGGCTGCCCTGTTCTTCACTGAAGGCTTCGCCGCCATTGCCATAGTTGGAACCGGCATAGAGTTGCGAATCGCTGTTGAGCAGCTCGCTCCAGCGTCCCGCCAGCGGCACGCCGACGCGGTAGGCCTGGCGCGGTACCGGGGTGAAGTTGGCCACCACCAGCAAGGGCTCGCCGGTTTTGCTCCAGCGCAACCAGGCATAGACGCTGTTGATCGCATCGTCGCCGATCAGCCACTGGAAACCCTGGGGCACGTCGTCCTGGTCATGCAACGCCGGGTACTGGCGATACAGCCGGTTGAGGTCGCCCACCAATTGCTGCACGCCCCGGTGCTCCGGGTACTGCAGCAGGTACCAGTCCAGTTGCTGGTCGTGGTTCCACTCACGCCACTGGCCGAACTCGCAGCCCATGAACAGCAGTTTCTTGCCCGGATGGGCCCACATGAAGCTCAGGTACGCCCGCAGGTTGGCGAACTTCTGCCAACGATCGCCCGGCATCTTGTCGATCAGCGAATGCTTGCCGTGCACCACCTCATCATGGGAGATCGGCAGGATGAAACGCTCGGACCAGGCGTACACCAGGCCGAAGCTCAGTTCGTTGTGGTGATGGGCGCGGTACACCGGGTCCTGCTGGATGTAATGCAGGGAGTCGTGCATCCAGCCCATGTTCCATTTGTAGGCAAAGCCCAGGCCGCCCTGGTCGGTGCGCTGGCTGACCCCGGGCCAGGCGGTGGATTCCTCGGCGATCACCAGGGCGCCCGGCGCTTCCAGGGCCACCACATCGTTGAGGTGGCGCAGAAAGTCGATGGCTTCGAGGTTCTCGCGGCCGCCGTGGCGGTTCGGCACCCATTCACCGGCCTTGCGCGAATAGTCGCGATAGAGCATCGAGGCCACCGCATCCACCCGCAGACCGTCGACATGGAAATGCTTGAGCCAGTGCAGCGCCGAGGCCAGCATGAAACCGTGCACTTCCGTGCGCCCGAGGTTGTAGATCAGGGTATCCCAGTCCTGGTGAAAGCCTTCCAGGGGGTTGCCGTACTCATAGAGCGCGGTGCCGTCGAACTGGGCCAAGCCATGGGTATCGGTGGGAAAGTGCGCCGGCACCCAGTCGAGGATCACGCCGATATCCGCCTGGTGGCAGGCGTCGACAAAAGCGGCGAAATCCTGGGGCGAGCCATAGCGGGCACTGGGGGCGAACTGTGACAGCGGTTGATACCCCCAGGAGCCGCCGAAGGGGTGTTCCATGATCGGCATCAGCTCGATATGGGTGAAGCCCAGGTCCTTGACGTAGGGGATCAGGCGTTCGGCCAGCTCGGCCCAGCGGTACTGGCGGGCCACCTCCCCCAGGTCATCCACTTCGCACTGCCAGGAGCCGGCGTGCAACTCGTAGATGGACAAGGGCGCATCGGTTCGCTGATGTTCGCCCCTGGCCTGCATCCATGCCTGGTCCTGCCAGTGGAATTGCAAGGGCTCGGCGACCCTGGACGCGGTGTCCGGCGGCAACTGGGTGGCCAGGGCCATGGGGTCGGCCTTGAGCGGCAGGATGCCCTGGGGCCCGAGAATCTCGTACTTGTAGGCCTCTCCAGGTTGCAGGCGCGGAACGAACAGTTCCCAGACCCCGGAGGGATGCCGCAGGCGCATGGGGTGGCGCCGCCCGTCCCAGATATTGAAGTCCCCCACCACCGAGACCCGCCGGGCGTTGGGCGCCCAGACCGCAAAGCGCACGCCCTGGACGCCGTCCACGGTGGTCGGTTGCGCCCCCAGGCAGGAGCCGAGGTCACGATGATTGCCTTCGGCGAACAGATACAGATCCATCTCCCCCAGCAACGGGCCGAAGCTGTAGGGGTCTTCACTGACCTGCTCGCCACCGGCCCACTGCACCCGCAGCAGATAGGGCCGGCTCTGGCTGAAATGCCCGGCAAACAGCCCGGGCACTTCGGCGGCGTGGAGGCTGCCGAGCACTTGCTGCTGCTCCCGGTCCAGCACCTGCACGCTCAGGGCGCCAGGCAGATAGGCCCGGATGAATTGCCCGCCGGCACCGTCTCCGTGGGGCCCGAGCACAGCGAACGGATCAGGATGCTCGGCCCGCACCAGTGCATCGATGACCTCGGCTGACGGGAGCAATGCCGGTTGGTTCTTTCCCTGTTCCTTGTTCGAGACACTCATGACTGCTCTCCATCACGCTCAAGATCGGAAAAGGGTTCCAGTTCACGCAACAGCCCCACCAGGCCGTGCAAGGGCACAGGCAGCCAGGTGGGCCGGTTTTCCGCTTCATAGGCCAGCTCATAGGCGGCCTTCTCCAGACTGAACAGGGCCAGTGCGGCATCCGCAGCCGCCGGGTCCTGCCACTCATGGGCAAGACTAGCCGTCGCCAGCCGATACGCCTGGACAAAGGCTTGCCGCGCCTCCTGCAGATAACGACGGACCACCCGTTGCCGGGCCTGCTCGGCCATCTGCGGGCCCTCCACCGCTGGCGTCTCCAGGGCCATGGCGGCAGCGTAGTCGAAGGAGCGCAACACCCCGCTGACATCCTTGTATGGGCTGTGCTTGCCCCGACGCTCTGCCAGAGGCCGCGCCGGCTCACCCTCGAAGTCGATCAGGTAGGCATCGCCCTTGACCACCAGCACCTGCCCCAGATGCAGGTCACCATGCACCCGGATCCGCAGCCCACCCACCAACTGCCTGGCCAGTTGCTGGATGTGACCGAGGATTTTCGTCTTGTGCTGCAACAATCGGCTCACCCGTTTCTGGTCGCCGGGGCTCAGCTCGCCCTGACGCTGCTGGAGCAACTGCAACCCCCGTTCCACTTGTGCCGCCACCTGACGATTCCAGGCCTGGGTGTCCTTGAGGGTGCTCACTTGTGGTGCAAAGTCCGGGGGGCTGTCGGGGGCCGCCAGCAACAGGTGCATTTCTCCCAGGCGCTGCCCCAGCAGGCCGGCGAAATCCTCAAGCTCCCCCAGGGCGTTGTAGTGTTGTTCCTGCTCGGACATGGCCTGCGCCCACTCATCGCGGATGGCCCGCTCCAGGTTGTTCTGGGTCCATTCCCAGGCATCCCCCTGATTGCTCAGGTAGCCCTGGGCGATCATCAGCAGATGATCCTCGCCCTGCTCATCGCGGCGCACCACCGAGCCCAGCAAGGGCGAGATATGGCGGAATCCGGCGGCAGTGAGGAAGGCGCCCATTTCCAGTTCCGGGTGAA
Source organism: Pseudomonas sp. 50_B (assembly GCF_017491625.1). Lineage (NCBI taxonomy): Bacteria > Pseudomonadati > Pseudomonadota > Gammaproteobacteria > Pseudomonadales > Pseudomonadaceae > Pseudomonas > Pseudomonas sp. 50_B. The sequence continues at coordinate 43,136 of NZ_JAFGYX010000017.1, read as the reverse complement.
TGCCTGCTTCCACTCTGCGAATCAGCTTGAGCACCAGACTGCCCCCCACCACCACCGAGCTGTTGGACTGTTGCGCCGAGAGGTAGCGCACCTCGGAGTCAGCGCTGAGCCCCGACTCGGCCAGTAACCCGGTGCCGTCGAATCGGATCTGCCCGGCAGCGCTGTCCAGCCGGGTCTGCGCCTGCAGGGCCAGCAGCACGTTGCGCACGAAACTGTCCAGGGCGAAAGCATCGGTGATCAGCCCGACCTGGCGTCCGCGCCGCACCCGGGCCATGGCCAGTTGCTGAGGCAAGGCGCTGCCGAGCGGCTCTTCCCCGAGCAGGCCGAAGGGCAGTTGATAGCGCTGGCGCTGCCCATCGCTGGTGACCTCGATCTCGCTGAGCAGCACGGGATGCTGGGGATCGCCAAAACCTACACCGTAGGCGATCTGTGCCTGCTCGATGGCGCTGTCCTTGCCAGCGAACCAGCGGCGCTTGGGCAGCCAGTGGGGCAAGACGCTGTGCTCCAGCGTGGTGCGCGATGGCGCTTCGAGCAATTCTTCGAGGCGTTTTTTCAGCACCAGGGTGGTGAAGTCCGGCAGGCTCTGGGCCGGTTCCACATGCCAGCTGGGCATCTGGTTTTCTGCCGCCAGAACGAACCAGTAGAAACCGTAAGGCGCCAGGGTCAGGAGGAAATGCATCTGGCCGATAGGGGGAAAGGCATTTCCGCCGAGCATCTCCACCGGCACCATGCCGGCGAAGGCCGACAGGTCCAGTTCCGCCGCCTGGGCACTGCGCGAGACGTTGGCCACGCAGAGGATGATTTCCTGCTTGCCGTCAGGCCCCGTGTATTCCCGGGTATAGGCCAGAATCCGCCGGTTGCTCGGCGACAGCATCTTCAGCGTGCCCCGGCCAAAGGCCTTGGACTGCTTGCGCACCGCCAGCATGCGCCGGGTCCAGTTGAGCAACGAGTGGGGATCGCCGGACTGGGTCTCGACGTTGACCGACTGATAGCCATACAGCGGGTCCATGATCGGCGGCAGCACCAGGCTCGCCGGGTCGGCGCGGGAAAAGCCGCCATTGCGGTCGATGGACCACTGCATCGGCGTGCGCACGCCGTCGCGGTCCCCCAGGTAGATGTTGTCGCCCATGCCGATCTCGTCGCCGTAATACAGGGTCGGGGTGCCGGGCATCGACAGCAGCAGGCTGTTGAGCAGTTCGATGCGCCGCCGATCGCGTTCCATCAGCGGTGCCAGGCGCCGGCGAATCCCCAGGTTGATCCGCGCCCGGCGGTCGGCGGCGTAGTAGTTCCACAGGTAGTCGCGCTCCTTGTCGGTGACCATTTCCAGGGTCAGCTCATCGTGGTTGCGCAGAAAGATCGCCCACTGGCAGTGGGCCGGAATCTCCGGGGTCTGGCGCAGGATATCGGTAATGGGGAAGCGGTCTTCCTGGGCCAGGGCCATGTACATGCGCGGCATGAGTGGAAAGTGGAACGCCATGTGGCATTCGTCGCCGTCGTCGCCATTGGTTGATTGGCCAAAGTACAGCTGGGTGTCCTCCGGCCACTGGTTGGCCTCGGCCAGGAGCATGCGGTCCGGGTAGTGGGCGTCGATCTCGGCGCGGATCTGCTTGAGCACCTCGTGGGTCTCGGGCAGGTTCTCGTTGTGGGTGCCATCGCGCTCGATCAGGTAGGGAATGGCGTCCAGGCGCAGGCCGTCGATGCCCATGTCCAGCCAGTAGCGCATCACCGAGAGCACCGCCTTCATCACCTGGGGATTGTCGAAATTGAGGTCCGGCTGGTGGGAATAGAAGCGGTGCCAGAAGTACTGCCCGGCCACCGGGTCCCAGGTCCAGTTGGACGTTTCGGTATCCAGGAAGATGATCCGCGTGCCGGCGTATTTCTGCTCGTCGTCGGACCACACATAGAAATTGCGCGCCGCCGAGCCCGGTTTGGCCTTGCGCGCCCGCTGGAACCAGGGGTGCTGGTCCGAGGTGTGATTGATCACCAGCTCGGTGATCACCCGCAGCTCGCGCTTGTGGGCCTCGGCGATAAAGCGCCGGACGTCGGCCAGGGTGCCGTAGTCGGGGCTGACCCCGCGGTACTCGGCGATGTCGTAGCCGTCATCACGGCGTGGCGAGGGGTAGAACGGCAATAGCCAGAGGGTGTTGACCCCCAGTTCCTTGATGTAGTCGAGCTTGGCGATCAACCCGGGAAAGTCGCCGATCCCATCGTTATTGGAATCGAAATAGGACTTCACATGCACCTGGTAGATCACCGCGTCCTTGTACCAGAACGGGTCCTTGATAAAGGTCGCTGAGCGGGGTTTCTTGGCCATGTCGGTCTCCTGAAAAAATGAATTCGCAGCCGCCACACAGCACGCCCTTGGTTGGGGTTGGCTGGCCAGCGAAGGCGTCGCCCGGCCTGCACAAGGCTCGCGGGCCGATTCGCCGGCAAGCCGGCGCCTATGAGGAAAAACGCGGCAAGCCGCCGTCTACGTGGGGGTGATGCGCCAGATGCCGAAGGGCTGCGCCGGTTCCAGGCGCATGAATTGGGTCTTGCCGTACCAGGTCCAGCGATGGCCGTTCATCAGGTCCTCCCCCTGGGTGGCGGCATCGTCGGCCAGCCCCAGCTCCCACAGCGGCAGTTCGAAATGGGCCTCCTGGGCATTGAAGGGATCGAGGCTGACCGCCACCAGGACGAAGTTGTCGCCCTCGGCGTTGCGCTTGCCGAAGTACAGGATCTGATCGTTCCAGGCGTTGTACAGCTTGAGCCCCAGGTGACTGTGCAGCGCCGGGTTCTGCCGGCGGATGCGGTTGAGCTGGGCGATCTCGGCAATGATGTTGCCGGCGGCGTTGAAATCCCGGGGCCGGATCTCGTACTTCTCCGAATCCAGGTACTCCTCCTTGCCCGGCACCGGTGCCGATTCACACAGCTCAAACCCGGAGTACATGCCCCACAGTCCCGAGCCCATGCTGGCCAGCACCGCGCGGATCAGAAACCCCGGGCGCCCCGAGTCATGCAGAAACGCCGGATTGATGTCCGGGGTGTTGACGAAGAAGTTCGGCCGGAAGCACTCGCGCCACGGCGACTGATTGAGCTCGCTGAAATAGCTGGCCAGCTCGCTCTTGGTGTTGCGCCAGGTGAAGTAGGTGTAGCTCTGGGTGTAACCGACCTTGCCCAGGCGCGCCATCATCGCCGGGGTGGTAAAAGCCTCGGCGAGGAAGATCACCTCCGGGTACTGGCGGCGCACGTCGCCGATCAGCCATTGCCAGAACGGCAGCGGCTTGGTGTGGGGGTTGTCCACGCGAAAGGTCTTGACCCCCTCCTCGACCCAGCCGATGACGAGGTCCCGCAGCTCCAGCCACAGGCTGGGTATGGCATCAGCGGCATAGAAGTCGAGGTTGACGATGTCCTGATACTTCTTCGGTGGGTTCTCGGCGTACTTGATGGTGCCGTCCGGGCGCCAGTTGAACCAGCCAGGGTGCTGCTTGAGCCAGGGATGGTCCTGGGAACACTGGATGGCGAAATCCAGGGCGATCTCCAGGCCGTGGTCGGCAGCGGCGGCTACCAGACGACGGAAGTCATCCAGGCTGCCCAACTGCGGATGGATCGCCTCGTGGCCGCCCTCCTCGCTACCAATCGCGTAGGGACTGCCGGGGTCGTCCGGGGCCGCCGTCAACGCGTTGTTGCGCCCCTTGCGGTGGCTGCGGCCAATGGGATGGATGGGTGGGAAATACAGCACGTCGAAGCCCATGTCATGGATCATCGACAGTCGCGAGTGGACGTCGTTGAACGTGCCATGGCGAGACGGATGCTCGGTGATCGAGCGGGGAAACAGCTCGTACCAACTGGCGAACTGCGCCTGTACCCGCTCCACATCCAGGGGGTATTCGGGGCTCAGGCTCAGGTAGGGCCGGTGGTCAGCCTCGGCCATCAGCCGGGCACTGGAATCCTTGAGAAACAGGGCGACCTGCTCGGTCTCCAGCAAGCCGGCAAGCTGTTGTTGCAGCGCCAGCAACCGCTCGCGCAACGGCCCTTCGCTACGCTCGGCGGCTTGCTGCACCGAAGCCCGCCCCTCTTGCAACTCCAGGCTCACCGGCACCCCGGCCCGGTGTTTTTTCTCCAGTTCGTAACAGAAGCTGGCGAACTGATCGATCCAGGCTTCGATACAAAAGCGATAGCGGCCCACGGTGGGCACGGGAAAGCGCCCCAGCCAGCCATCGTTGCCCTGGTCCTCAAGGGCCTGGCTGCTCCAGGCGTCCTGCTGCTCCTCGCGCCAGCGCACCCGCACGGCCAGTTTGTCGTGGCCGTCGGCGAACACCTTGCACGTCACCTCGACCTGTTGGCCGGCCACCGCCTTGACCGCGAACTGCCCGCCGTCGAGGACCGGGCGGGTGTTCTCGATGGCAATGCGCGGCAGCAACAAGGCCTGAGACAAGGGCAACTGCGCCTGGTATTGCTGTTCAGTCGGTTTTTCTGCAGTCATTGAGCATCACCCCTTTAACGCGCCATGGACGCTCTGGTCGCAGGGCGCCCAGCGCCCCGATGAATCAATGCACCTTGTTTCCGAGCCACCAGCATCGGCGAAAGTTCACCGCGATCGCTGGCCAAATCGACGGGAATCAATTCCCTGCTCCCAGGGTCCACCCAGAGAGCCCGTGCATCGACAAGCACAAAGGAGGCCACAGCGATGAATATCCCGATCCCGGCAGAAACTCCCGATCCGAACATCGACCAACCGACCCTGCCCCCCAGCGAGCCGCAACCGGTTCCCGAGCAGGAACCACCAGAGACCACCCCACCGCCCAAGGGCGATCCTCCCAATACCATGCCGCCGGTGGTGGTCACGCATGGAGCGTCGACCCGCTGACACCACAGCAGCCAGCTTGCCGGCCAGAACGCCCGCCCTCTTGACGGGCCTGTTCGCCGGCAGCCGGCTCCTGCACCCGCCGGCCTGCAACGACCACCGTTGATCGCCGCGACCGAACCCTGGCCAGGCCCTGCAGCCCAATCTGTACGCCCATTGCCAAGAGGTACGCATCATGAGCCTGCGCATCGAAAACCAGACCTGCTACATCGACACCGACACCCTCCACCAACGCCTTCCCGCCAGCGCCCTGACCGTCATCACCGACGCTGCCAAATCCATGTCGGCGGTGGAGCTGGCGGGAGAACGCCTCTACATCACCGAAGCAGAAGCCGATGCTTTGACCGTAGCAGGCGCCACCGACGGTCGGCGCCATCTGAAGGCCACCGACGGTGATTCGGTGATTTGACTGATCTGGATCAGGGCTCGCCGCGAAGGCCTGTGCCAGAGGCCCCTGCGGCCTTCCCTGGTGGCTCTTGAGGGGGTGCAGCAAGTTGTCGCAGGGGCACCGTAAAGGCTCATCTGATACGGTTTTTTATCAAATACCTGAGTCTGTTATGCAAACAGATCCGTGGTCATAGTTGCGCGGCCTGATGGAGGCTGATGAGCGAACGACCATGAGCGAAAGAATCCCCGTCCGATTAGTAGAGACCTTCGAACCTTCACCCCCTAAACAGATGAAGTCGAAGACCACCGACAAACACGTTTACACCCGCAGCTTCACCGGTTTGTTCCGTACCCTGCGCATGACCGGCGCAGGTTTCCTGTTCCTGCTGTTCTTCGGCACGGTCTGGTTGAACTGGGGCGGCCGCCAGGCGGTGCTCTGGGACCTGGCCGAAAGCAAGTTCCACATCTTCGGCGCGACCTTCTGGCCTCAGGACTTCATCCTCCTCTCGGCGCTGCTGATCATCTGCGCCTTCGGCCTGTTCGCTATCACGGTGTTCGCCGGCCGGGTCTGGTGCGGCTACACCTGCCCGCAAAGTTCGTGGACCTGGCTGTTCATGTGGTGCGAGAAGGTCACTGAAGGTGAACGCAACCAGCGCATCAAGCTGCAAGCTGCGCCCTGGGGCCTGAACAAGCTGGCCCGCCGGGCCATGAAGCACACCTTGTGGCTGGGCATCAGCCTGCTCACCGGCCTGACCTTCGTTGGCTACTTCACCCCGATCCGCCCTCTGGCCCAGGAACTGCTGACCCTGCAGATCGGTGGCCTGAGTCTGTTCTGGGTGCTGTTTTTCGCCGCGGCCACCTACATCAACGCCGGCTGGCTGCGCGAGGCGGTGTGCATGCACATGTGCCCTTATGCGCGCTTCCAGAGCGTGATGTTCGACAAGGACACCCTGACCATTTCCTACAACCCGGTACGTGGTGAAAGCCGCGGCCCGCGCAAGCGTGACGTCAAGCCCGCCGACGTCGGCCTGGGCGACTGCATCGACTGCCAGGTGTGCGTGCAGGTCTGCCCTACCGGCATCGACATTCGCGACGGCCTGCAGATGGAATGCATCGGCTGCGCCGCCTGCATCGACGCCTGCGACTCGATCATGGACAAGATGGGCTACGCCCGGGGCCTGATCGCCTACACCTCGGAACACCAACTGCAAGGGGGCAAGACTCACCTGCTGCGGCCGCGCCTGGTGGGCTACAGCGCGGTGCTGCTGGTGATGATCGGCGCCCTGGCCCTGGCCCTGGTGCAACGGCCGATGGTGTCCCTGGACGTGAGCAAGGACCGTGGCCTGTTCCGCGAAAACGCCCTGGGGCAGATCGAGAACATCTACAGCCTGAAGATCATCAACAAGACCCAGGAGCGCCAGAACTACCGCCTGGCCCTGGTGGATGGCGACGGCTTCGAACTGCAGGGCAAGACCGAACTGAGCCTGGCCCCGGGCGAAATCACCGACCTGCCGGTCTCGGTGGCGATGACCCAGGACCGCCCACAAAGCAGCTCCCAGGCCATCAGCTTCAAGGTCGCCGACAGCGATGAGCCAAGCGTTTACGCCATCGCCAAAAGCCGTTTTGTTGCGCCGATGAACCGCTGAGCCTCTAGAATGCCGTGGCCAGGGAGCCTGCTGCCGTCCCTCGGCCACGGGAACCCTGTACTCGACGCCGCCATGGGCCCCACCCTGGCCGTCGAGCCTTCCCTTGCGAATCTGAACACCTAGACCCGATGACCAGACTGGATCTTGCACCGCAGATGAAACGCTACGAAAAATTCGCCGACGACATCGCCGAACTGATCCGCTCCGGGGTACTGGGCCCTGGCCAGCGCGTGCCTTCGGTGCGCTACGCCAGCCAGACCTACGGGGTCAGCCCGTCAACGGTGTTCCAGGCCTATTACCTGCTGGAGCGTCGCGGCCTGATCCGTGCCCGCCCGCGCTCCGGCTACTTCGTCAATGCTCACGCACCGAGCCCGTTCTCCGAGCCGGTGATCAGCAGCGAAGTCAACGAATCCACCGAAGTCGATGTCAGCGAACTGGTGTTCTCGGTGCTCGACTCGATCAAGGACCCGAGCACCGTGCCCTTCGGCTCGGCCTTCCCCAGCCCGACCCTGTTCCCCTTGCAACGCCTGTCCCGCTCCCTGGCCAGCGCCAGCCGCGAGATGGACCCGCGGGTGGTGGTCACCGACATGTCCCCGGGCAACCCGCAACTGCGCCGCCAGATCGCCCTACGCTACATGGTGGCCGGGCTGATGCTGCCCATGGAGGAACTGCTGATCACCAACGGCGCCCTGGAGGCCCTGAACCTGTGCCTGCAGGCCGTGACCGAGCCCGGCGACCTGGTGGCCATCGAGGCCCCGGCCTTCTATGCCAGCCTGCAAGTGCTGGAACGGCTCAAGCTCAAGGCGGTGGAAATACCCGTGCACCCGCGAGATGGCATCGACCTTGGGGTCCTGGCCCAGACCCTGGAGCGGCACCCGATCAAGGCCTGCTGGTGCATGACCAACTTCCAGAACCCCATGGGCGCGAGCATGCCCGAGGCCAAGAAGCAGGAATTGGTGGAACTGCTGCGCCAGCATCAAGTGCCACTGATCGAAGACGACGTCTACGCCGAGCTGTACTACGGCCAGCAAGCGCCAAAACCGGCCAAGGCCTTCGACACCGAAGGCCTGGTGATGCACTGCGGCTCCTTCGCCAAGAGCCTGGCCCCCGGCTACCGCATCGGCTGGGTGGCCGCCGGGCGTTACGCGCAGAAAATCGAACGGCTGAAACTCATGACCTCGCTGTGCGCCTCGATGCCGGCCCAGGCGGCGATTGCCGACTACCTGCAGCACGGCGGCTACGACCGCCACCTGCGCAAACTGCGCTACGCCCTGGAAGAACAGCAGAGCGCCATGCTGGCGGCAATTGCCCGCTACTTCCCGGCGCAGACCCGGGTCAGCCAGCCGGCGGGCGGCTACTTCCTGTGGCTGGAACTGCCACCGCAGATGGACTCGTTGAAACTGTTCCAGATGGCCCTGGCCCAGGGCATCAGCATCGCCCCCGGGCCGATCTTTTCCCCGACCCAGCGCTTTCGCAACTGCATCCGCCTGAACTACGGCAGCCCCTGGAACGAAGCGGCGGAACAGGCCATGGAAACCCTGGGGCGGATCATCCGCTCCTTTTGAGTGGTGCAGGCGCACGGGGAGTCGGGCGATGGGGTGTATCAGGTGCATCGGGGTGGCAGGTTTAGCGCCTGCTGCGTCGGCCGTTCGCAGCCTGCGGCAGCGGCTACAGAGCCCTATATTGTTCTGTAGCCGCTGCTGAGCCTGCGAAGCTGCGAAAAGGTCCGCAGGACCTTGCCTGACGATCGCCCGCCGATCTTGGGCAGCCTCAAGATCCCTGCGTCTCCTGCGGAGCCGTTCGCAGCCTGCGGCAGCGGCTACAGGGCCCTATGTTGTTCTGTAGCCGCTGCTGAGCCTGCGAAGCTGCGAAAAGGTCCGCAGGACCTTCGGCCCTGTCAAGCGCAACGTCGCCCTGTAAAGGACAAATGAAACCAGGCCGGTAGGCCGCCGTCTTGCTTAGGCTTTTGATCTGCCTGCCCCTTTAGACACGATGGTCGTTTGTCTGGGTCGGCATTCCAGCCCCTGTAAAGAACCAAAACTCCCTTGCCCCACCCCCTCGTTTCCTTCAGCATCCGCACTCCAATTTTCCAGGGAAAGGAACACGTCATGGTCGAAGACCTGTATTACGACGACTACCCAGAGGCCAAGGCCGAACTGCTCAAGGCCATCGAACGCGGCCGCCTGCCCCTGCTGACCCAGGAACTCAACGCCTACGACTGCATCCAGGCGATCTTCGAACTGGACGCCATCAACAACCCCAAGGACGAGGAAGACGCCTTCTTCGACCTGGCCCTGGCCCTGATCGGCTGGATCCCCGGCCCGGGACAAGGCCTGAAGATCCTCCTGCGCCTGATCAACCGCGCGCCCCAGCGCCACGCCGAAAAGCTCTTCGACATGATCCGCTACGCCCTGATGGCCTGCCGCCTGAAAACCAGCCCCGAACAGCTGCTGGAAAAGTGCCTGGACCCAATGCGCCTGGCCGAAGAACTGCCCGAGATCATCCGCGGCGTGAGCGCCTCCAGCACCTTCAACGGCCTGACGCCCCAGCAGCAGCGCCTGGTGCTGCACAACCTCAACGAAGCCTGCGAACACACCGAATTCCTCATGGCCTCGGTGCAAGAGCGCATCGCCCCGTGGATCGCCGAGCAGCGCAACAACTCGGCCGCCGCCCACAGCCGCGGCCCGGCCCTGGTGCCCAAGCCGCAGTCTTCCCTGGAGCCGCGCGCAACCACCCTCACCCCCGCGCCGCAGCCGGCAAGCCAGGACGCCGCGAGCCTTGCCCAGGACATCAACCAGGGCCTGGAACACCTCACCGGCGAAGGTCACTGGCTGGAGCTGAACCTGCACTACCCCAACCTGGAACCGGTGTCCGGCGCCGCTTACCGAGCGGTGTTCAGTGACGGCTCGCAAGCCGAGGGCAGCCTCGACGAAGAGGGTTTTGCCCGCCTGGAAGGCATCCCTGAGGGCCCGGTGAAGATCTACTACGGCGAAGACCCGCGCCCCTACCTGCGCCAGCCGATCAAGGCCCTGACGGCCGATGCGCAGCAACTGGAAGAAGAGCTGGAAGCGCTCGACCTGGAGCCCGCCGAAGTCGACCTGGCGACCCTGCTGCTGGAAACCTCGCAGCGCAAGGCGCCCTTCACCCTGATTCCCGTGTACTGAGACAAGGCACCGACATGAACCGCAGACAAGTGTTTCTCAGCCACAAGCAGTACCACGACTTTCTCGAAAACCTGGCCGGCGAAGAGGCCCATTGGCAGACCCATTCGATGATGGCCGACAGCCCCGAGCAGGAAGCCTCCCTCAAGGCCTCCACGGTGCGAAGCGCGCGCCTGCACCATTTGATCCTGGGCTACACCGGCGGTGCCCCCATGGAGCAACTGGCCCGGGAGCTGGACGGGGTGATCGAAGGCTACGAGGACTACCAGCGCAAGCTGGAGGTTTATGAAGAACGGCCGGATATCGCGCCACTGAACATCGAAGACTACCCCGACGAGTACGAGGAATATGTCCAGGTGATCAGCCTGTGCATCCTCCTGCAACGCAGCGACCTGCTACCGCGTCTGGTGCTGCTGCAGGACCGCGCCGGCTTTGGCGGCCAGGACACCCTGATCGAGGACCTGCTCAAGCCCTACCTGCCGGATCGCGCCGAGCTCGATGAGTGGTACCACAGCCTCTACTCGCCCCTGATCTGGGCGATCTACAGCGAAGACCCGGACGAGCCGCGGCAACTGCTGGTGGAGTACTGCAACCAGTGGTACGAGGCGTTCGAACAGGCTCCCTGGCACGACTCCCACCTGCAAGGCGACGAGGGTTCCTACTTCGGCTACTGGGCCTTTGAAGCCGCTGCCGTGGCCTACCTGTTCGGTCTGGACGACAGCGCGGTCAAGCACATGATCTTCCCCCGGGAGATGCTCGAATACGCCCGACGCTTTACCCCGCCAATTTCCCAAGGGGTGATACCGGACTGATACGCCCCGTTGACCTCCCCTGCTTAAAAAAGGTGATGCACTGCCCATGAAATCCTGGATCAAGACCCTGCTGATCACTCTGCTTGCCGCGGCCTTGTGCCTGCTGTTTGCCCGCGTTGTCCTGCCACTGCTGCTGTCGTTCCTGGTACCGCCAAGCTTGGAAGGCGCCCCCTGGTACTGGATCAATCTGCTGTTGGCCGGTTTCTTCGCCGGGCTGCTGGTGGCGCCCCTGCTGCGCACCCGGCGCTACTACCCGGTGCCTCTGCTGCTGTTGTTGTCGACCCTGGTGGTGGTGGGCAGTTGGGCGCAGAGCCGCTGCAACGACGCCCAGTTGCAGGCCATCGAACAGTTGGAAAGGCGCAGCGCGAGCCATTCGAACCTGGGGTTCTCCGAGGAGCAGCCCGAGCCTTCGGCACCCGTGGACCTGGGCGCCACACCGGACGTCTGGGCCCATGAACAAGGCTACGGATATGGCTACAGCTGCACCCGTCCGGGGGAAACCCTGGGGTACCTGGCGCCGTTGTTGATGGGCTTTGCCATCAACGTGCTGGGGCTGTTGCTGGCGTTGCTGATCGGCCCCGGCCGCCGCCGCGCCAACTGAAGGAACCCGCAGGAACTGGCTTGCCAGCGACGAACCCTGCAAGGTCGGCACAAGGCTCAAGGGCCTCTTCGCCGGCCAGCTGGCTCCTGCAGGGAAGCGCGGTCGGAGCTCAGCGGCCGCCGCCCAGGTCGACGAAGGTGCCGGTGACGTAGGAAGCCTTGTCCGACAGCAGCCAGAGAATGGCTTCGGCCACTTCGTCGGGACGTCCGCCACGCCCCATGGGAATCGCCGTTTCCAGTTTGCTGACCCGGTCGGCATCGCCGCTCAGGGCATGAAAATCGGTGTAGATGTAACCCGGGCGCACCGCATTGACGCGGATACCCTCGCCCGCCACTTCCTTGGACAGGCCGATGGTAAAGGTGTCCAGCGCGCCCTTGGAGGCGGCGTAGTCGACGTACTCGCCCGGAGACCCCAGGCGCGCGGCCACCGACGACACGTTGACGATGCTGCCACCCTGCCCGCCATGGCGCGGCGACATGCGCAGCACCGCGTGCTTGGCGCAGAGGATCGGCCCCATGACATTGGTCTTCATGATCTTCTGGATACGGAATTCGGACATTTCGTCGAGACGGGACTTGTGCCCCACGGTGCCAGCGTTGTTGACCAGTGCAGTGACCCGGCCCAGTTCGTTGTCGACCCGGTGAAACAGGCCAATGACCTCGTCCTCGATGCTGACATCGGCCCGCACCGCAATGGCCTGGGCGCCCAGAGCGCGGACCTGCTCCAGAACCTGCTGAGCCGACTGTTCATCGGCCTGATAGTTGATGCACACCTTGAAACCCTGCTGAGCAGCCAGCAACGCCGTGGCTGCGCCGATTCCCCGCCCGCCACCGGTGATGACGATGACTTTGTCCATGCTGCCGACTCCCTGACTGATCGTTTCAACGCCCGTCATTAAACACTGCACCGGCAGCGATGAAAACCGCAGTGACATCAATCAGCCCTCATCCAAAGGTCGCAGGAACTGCAGCCAGGGATTCGCTCAGGACTTGTGTTCAGCCAGCTGAATGCCCTGCATGAAGCCTTCGGGCGGCAATGGCTGGCCCAGGTAATAGCCCTGCAACGAATCGCAGCCCAGTTGGGTGAGGAAGGTCTGCTGCACCCCGGTTTCAACCCCCTCGGCGACGATGCGCAGGCCCAGGGCCTGCCCCAGGGCGACAATCGCCGAGACGATGGCGGCGTCGTCGCTGTCGTGCTCCAGGTCGCGGACAAAGCCACGGTCGATCTTCAGCTCGTTGGCCGGCAGGCGCTTGAGGTACATCAGGCTCGAATAGCCGGTGCCGAAGTCGTCGATGGACAGGTCCACCCCCATGTCCGCCAACTGCTGCAGGACGATCATGCTGACGTCGGCGTCGTTCATCGCCGTGGTCTCGGTGATCTCCAGGGTCAGGTTATTGGCCGGCAACTGGTAGCGCTGCAAGGCCTCCTGCACGCTCTTGACCAGCCCCACGTGACAGAACTGCAGGGCCGAGAGGTTCACCGCGATCCGCCAGTGGGTATAACCCAGGACATACCACTCGCGCATCTGTCGGCAGGCTTCCTGCAGCACCCAGTCGCCGATGGCGATGATCAGCCCGCTCTTCTCCGCCAGTTCGATGAACTTGTCCGGCAGCAGCAGGCCGTGCTGCGGATGTTCCCAGCGCAACAGGGCCTCGGCCCCCACCGGACGACCATTGCTGGCATCGAACTTGGGTTGGTAATACAGGCGGAACTGCTGATGTTCCAGGGCATTGCGCAGGTCCTGAAGCAACTGCAGTTGACGCCGGGCATTGGTGTTCATCGATGCGTCGAAAAAACTGTAGCCGTTCTTGCCGGTGGCCTTGGCGTGATACATGGCCGCGTCGGCGTTCATCAACAGTTCCTGGGCGGTCAGGCCATTGCCCGGATACACCGCGATGCCGATGCTGGCGGAAATCTGCAAATCGTGGTCGGCCACGCGGAACGAACGGGACACCAGGCCCACCTGGCGTGCCGCCAGCCGCAGGGCATCTTCCGGCTCGCCGAGCTGTACCAGCAGCACGAACTCGTCGCCACCGATCCGCGCCAGGGTGTCCTCAGTGCGCAGGTCCTCGCGCAGGCGCTGGGCCACTTCTCGCAGCAACTGGTCGCCCATGTGGTGACCGAAGGCGTCATTGACCGGCTTGAAGCCGTCCAGATCGATGAACATCAGCGCAAAGCAGCCACCATGGGCGGTGACCCGGTGCATGGCCTGATCGATGCGGTCCGCCAGCAGGATGCGATTGGGCAGCCCGGTCAGGGTGTCGTGCAGGGCCAGCTGGGTCAGCTCTTTGTTGGCCTCGGTCAAGGACTGCGCCAGCACCGCGGTGCGGGCTTCCAGCCGCGCATCCAGCACCGAGGTCAGCAAGGCAATGATCAGCACCGCCAGGGTGGTGATCAGCACCAGATTGTCCAGGCCGTTGCCGCTCAAGCCATTGCCCAGCGCACCGCAGAAGCTGCCATCGGCGAAACGCGCCGCGGCCATGCCGGTGTAGTGCATACCGACAATGGCAAAGCCCATCACAATCGCCGCGCCGGTACGGGCAAGACGCACATGGGGCGTGTTCTGGCGCAGGTGAAAGGCGATCCACAGCGCCGCCAGCGAAGCACCAAAGGCAATCAGCAACGAGGCGCTGAACAGGCTCGGGTCGTAGTCGATACCCGGCTGCATGCGCATGGCCGCCATGCCGGTGTAGTGCATGCCGCTGATGCCGGTGCCCATGATCAAGGCACCGAACAGCAATTGCCCCAGCGGCAGGCGCGGCTGGCTCACCAGCCACAGGGCAAAACCACAGGACAGGATGGAAATCAGCAACGACAAGGCGGTCAGCACGATGTCGTAGCCCAGGTCGATGGGCAGCGAGAACGCGAGCATGCCGATAAAGTGCATCGACCACACACCAACGCCCATGGCCAGGGCTCCGCCGCACATCCATAGATAGGCTGCACGGCCTTTGGTGGTGGCAATGCGACCGGTGAGATCAAGGGCGGTATAGGAAGCGAGGATCGCCACGAAAATGGAAATCACGACCAGTGCGGGGGAGTAACTACCGATGAGCATGGGGCATCTCTTGGTCGTTGTGCCGACAGTTTGCTCGGCGGGAAAAAGCGCAGATTGTACTGATTGCGTAGAAGAACGCATCTACAAAGTGAGCAAAAAGCCAGTAGCCAGACAGAACGTCTGGCACGGGCCCTTAATACCCCTACAGCCCTTGTGGCCAAAGGCTTTGCCCATGTCGCAGGGGGCATGCATCTGCCCCTGCGCAAAGCCCTGGCGGCGGCCTATTTCTGCCCTTCGCCCTGCACCTGACCATCCCAGCCACCCCCCAGCGCGGCGATCAATTGCACGCTGGCAATCAACCGGCTCTGCAGCAAGCTTAGGACGCTGCGCTCGTTGCTCAGGGCAGTGGCCTGGCTGGTGACCACGTCCAGGTAGGCGATCAATCCGGCCTTGTACTGGTTCTCGGTCAGGCGCAGGGCCTCACGCGCCGAATCCAGGGCCTGCTGGCGCACCTGGGCTTCGTCTTCCAGAACCTTGAGCTGGATCATGTAGTTCTCCACCTCGCGGAAACCGTCGAGCACAGTCTGTCGGTACTTGGCCACAGTCTGGTCGTAGGCGGCTTCAGTGCGATCCACTTCCGCCGAGCGCTGGCCACCATCGAACAGGGTCATGGCCAGTTTCGGCCCCACCGACCAGAACCGGTTCGGCACGCTGATCCAGTCGGCGTAGGTACTGCTGCTGTAGCCTCCGGCCAGGCTCAGGGTCAGGTCCGGGTAATAGGCGGCCTTGGCCACGCCGATATTGGCGTTGGCCGCGATCACCGAACGCTCCGCCGAGGCGATGTCCGGACGCCGCTCCAGCAACTGCGAGGGCAGCGCCAGGGGCACCTGGGGCAGCGCCGGAATCTGCGGGGTTTCTGCCAGATTGAACTGCGCCGGCGGCACGCCGATCAACACCGCGATGGCGTTCTCGAACTGCGCCCGCTGCCAGATCAGGTCGATCAGGTCGGCCTGGGTGCTTTTGAGCTGGGTCTGGGCCTGGGCCACCGCATCCTTGCCGGATACCCCGGCCTGATACTGGTTCTGCGTCATGGTCAGGGAGCGCTGGTAAGCCGCCACCGTGGCTTCCAGCAAGCGCTTCTGCTCATCGATCACCCGCAGTTGCAGGTAGTTCTGCACCAGCTCCGACTGCTGGCTCAGGCGCATGGCCGCCAGATCGGCGAAGCTCGCCTCGGCACTGGCCTGGTTGGCCTCCAGGCCGCGGCGCAGCTTGCCCCAGATGTCCGCCTCCCAGCTCACCCCCAATTGGGTGTTGTAGGTGTCTCGAATGCCGCTGCTGGAACTGCTCAGCCCCGAGTTGCTGCTGCCGGTGCCCTGGCTGGCCCGGGTCTTGCCGGCGCTCAAGTCGACACTGGGAAAGAACGCTCCCCGGGAGCTGCGCACCAGGGCCTGGGCCTGACGGTATTGCGCTTCCGATTGGGCGACGCTCTGGTTGGAGTTGTTGAGCTTCTCGATCAGGCCATTGAGCTGCGTGTCACCGTACAGCTCCCACCAGGCGCCACGGGCCAGGGCATCGCTGGGGTTGGCCTGACGCCAGCCCTGGGCCTCCTTGTACTGCACCGGTTCGGCCACCTGGGGGCGCTGATAGTCGGGACCGATGGCGCAGGCACTGAGCAGCGCCACGCACAGGCCCAGGCTCAAGGCCCGCGAACCCCGGGCCATGGCCAGGCGCTGGGCGGACAGCGGAGAAACAGGACGGGACGATTGGTCGGTCATAGCGGCGTTTCCAGAGCAGCATCGGTACGGACCCCACGCCAGTGGTTGAACTTGTGGCGCAGGCGATCGAGGTAGAGGTAGACCACCGGGGTGGTGTAAAGGGTCAGGATCTGACTGAAGACCAGGCCGCCAATGATGGTCAGGCCCAGGGGCTGGCGCATTTCCGAGCCTTCGGCGTTGCCCAGCAACAGGGGCAAGGCACCCAGGATCGCCGCCAGGGTGGTCATCAGGATCGGCCGCAGGCGTTGCAGGCAGGCGCTGCGGATCGATTGCAGCGGGTCCAGGCCCTGGTGGCGCTCCAGTTGCAGCGCCAGGTCGATCATCAGGATCGCGTTCTTCTTCACCACCCCGATCAGCAGGAACAGCCCCAGCAGCGAGATCAGGCTGAACTCGCCGCCCAGCACGTAGATCGAGAGCAAGGCGCCGACCCCGGCCGACGGCAGCGTGGAGAGGATGGTCAGCGGGTGAATGTAGCTTTCATAGAGCACCCCAAGCACCAGGTACACCGCCAGCAATGCCCCGAGAATCATGAACGGCTGGCTCTTCTGGGTGGCGGCGAAGGCGTCGGCGGTGCCGGCCATCTTGACGATCACGTCCTCGGGCATGCCCAGCTTGGCAATCGCCCGCTCGATGGCCGCGGTGCCCTGCTCCACCGTCACGCCTTCGGCCATGTCGAAGGAAATGCTTTCCGAGGCGAACTGCCCTTCGTGGCTGACCCGGTCGTCTTCCAGGCTGTTTTCATAATGGGCGATGGTCGACAAGGGAATCCGCGCGCCCTCGCTGGTGATCACCTGCACCTGATTCAGGGTAATCGGGTCCCGGGCGTATTTCGGGTTGACCTCCATCACCACCTGATACTGGTTGAGGCTGTCGTAGATGGTGGAGATCTGCCGCTGGCTGTAGGCGTTGTTGAGCACGGCGGTGACCATGTCCATGTCCACCCCCAGGCGCTTGGCCTGGTCACGGTCGACGATCAGAGTCACTTGCTGGGCGCCGTGGCCTTCGCGGGCGTCGATGGCGGTCAGCTCAGGCAAGGCGCGCAGCGCGGTCACCACTTTCGGGTACCACTGGCGCAGCTCGCCCAGGTCGCCGCTTTGCAGGATGTAGGAATACTGCGAGGTGGTCTGCTCGCGGCCGCCGCCGAACTGCAGGTCCTGGTCGGCCATCAGCATCAGTTGCGCGCCGGGCACCTTGGGCATTTCCTTGCGCAAACGCTCGATGACCTTCTGCGCCGAGATGTCGCGCTCCTTGATCGGCTTGAGGCGCACCAGCATGAAGGCGTTGTTGGTGCCGTTGCTGCCGCCGATAAAGCCGGCCACGCTTTCCACCGCGGCGTCCTTGAGCACCGCGCGGCGGAAGATCTCCATCTTCGGCTGCATCACGCTGAAGGACAGGCCGTCGTCGCCGCGCACGAAGCCGATCAACTGGCCGGTGTCCTGCTGCGGCATGAAGGTCTTGGGCACCACCACGTACAGGGCCACGTTGACGCCGATGGTGACCAGCAGGCTGAGCAGGGTCAGGCGCTTGTGCCGCAGCACCCAGTCCAGGCTGGTGGCGTACTTGCCCACCATCCACTCGTTGCTGCGCCGGCTCCAGCGTTGCAAGGCGTTTTCCTGGCCCGGGGTGTGGGGCTTGAGCCAGCGCGCGCAGAGCATCGGGGTCAGGGTCAGGGACACCACCAGGGACACCACGATGGCCGCTGCCAGGGTGATGGAGAACTCACGAAACAGGCTCTCGATGATCCCGCCCATGAACAGGATCGACAGGAACACCGCCACCAGCGACACGTTCATCGACAGCAGGGTGAAGCCCACCTCCTTGGCCCCCAGGTATGCCGCCTTCATCGGCGCGATACCTTCGTCGATGTGCCGGGAAATGTTCTCCAGGACCACGATGGCGTCGTCCACCACCAGCCCGGTGGCGAGGATCAGCGCCATCAGCGACAGGTTGTTCAGCGAAAAACCGTACAGGTACATGATGGCGAACGTGCCCACCAGGGACACCGGCACCGCCAGGGTCGGGATCACCGACGCGCGGAAATTGCCAAGGAACAGGAACACCACCAGGATCACCAGGGCCACGGCGATCAACAGGGTCATCTCCGCCTCGTGCAGGGTGGCCTTGATCACCGGCGAGCGGTCCATGGCCAGGTTGAGCTTGACGCTGGCCGGCAGCACCGCCTGCAACGCCGGCAGCTGGGCCTTGATCTCGTTCACCGTCTCGATGATGTTGGCCCCGGCCTGGCGGTTGATCACCAGCAGCACCGCCGCATCGTCGTTGAAGAAACCGCTGTTGTAGCGGTCTTCCACGCCGTCGCTGACCTTGGCCACGTCTTTCAGACGCAGGGCCGCACCGTCCTTGTAGTGGATGATCAGCGGCTCGTAGTCGCGGGCCTTTTCCAGCTGATCGTTGGCCTGGATCTGCCACAGCCGCTGGTCATCCTCCACCGAGCCCTTGGGCCGACGCTGGTTGGCGTTGGCAATGGCGTTGCGCACGTCGTCCAGGGCCACGCCGTACTGGTTGAGCAGTTGCGGCTCCAGCTCGATGCGCACCGCCGGCAAGGAGCTGCCGCCGATCTGCACTTCGCCCACGCCCTGCACCTGGGACAGGCTCTGGGACAGGATGGTCGAGGCCAGGTCGTAGAGCTGGCCCTTCTCCAGCACATCGGAGGTCAGCGACAGCACCATGATCGGCGCCTGGGACGGGTTGACCTTCTTGTAGGTGGGCATGCTGCGCATGCCGCTGGGCAGCAGGTTGCGCGAGGCGTTGATGGCCGCCTGCACTTCCCGGGCCGCACCGTTGATGTCGCGGTCCAGGTCGAACTGCAGGATCACCCGGGTCGAGCCCTGGCTGGAGCGGCTGCTCATGGTGTTGACCCCGGCAATCGCGCCGAACGAGCGCTCAAGCGGCGTGGCCACGGTGGACGCCATGACCTCGGGGCTGGCTCCGGGCAGGCTGGCCTGGACCACGATCACCGGGAAATCCATCTGCGGCAGCGGCGACACCGGCAGCAGGCCGAAGCTGACCCCGCCCAGCAGCATGATCGCCAACGACAGCAGCATGGTCGCCACCGGGCGTTTGATGAAAGGTCCGGACAGGTTCATGGCTGAACGCCCCGGGCTGGAGGCTGGCTGCGGCCCTTCATGCCTCCACCTCTTGGGCGTCTTCACCTTTGCCGAAGCGCCGACCCAGGCGGTCGAAGTACAGGTAGATCACCGGCGTGGTGAACAGGGTCAGCACCTGGCTCACCAGCAGGCCGCCGACCATCACCAGGCCCAGGGGCTGGCGCAGCTCGGCACCTGAACCCGTGGCCAGCATCAGCGGCACGGCGCCGAACAGCGCCGCCAGGGTGGTCATCAGGATCGGCCGGAACCGCAGCAGCGCCGCCTGGTAGATCGCCTGCTCCGGGGCCATGCCCTGGTGGCGTTCGGCGTCGAGGGCGAAGTCGATCATCATGATCGCGTTCTTCTTGACGATGCCGATCAGCAGGATGATGCCGATGATCGCGATCATGCCCAGGTCATTGCCGCTGAGGATCAGCGCCAGCAAGGCCCCCACCGCCGCCGAAGGCAGGGTGGAGAGAATGGTGATCGGGTGGATGTAGCTCTCGTAGAGCACCCCCAGGACGATGTACATGGTCACCACCGCCGCCAGGATCAGCAGCAAGGTGCTCGACAGCGACGCCTGGAAGGCCTCGGCGGCGCCCTGGAAGCGGGTCTGCACCCCCACTGGCATGCCAATGTCCTGCTGCACCTGCTCGATGACGTTAACCGCCTCCCCCAGGGCCACACCGGGCGCCAGGTTGAAGGACATCATCACCGCCGGGAACTGGCCGATATGGGCGATGGCCAGTTGCGCCTGGCGCTCCTCGACATGGGCCAGGCTCGACAGCCGCACCTGCCCGCCGTCGGTGGTCTTGACGTGGATCTGCTCCAGGGCCTGGGGTCCGATACGCTCGCCAGCCTGGGCCTGGAGCACCACCCGGTACTGGCTGGCCTGGGTGTAGATGGTGGAAATCTGCCGCTGGCCGAAGGCGTCATACAGGGCGTCGGTGATGTTGGCCACCGAAACCCCGACCCGGGACGCCGCATCGCGGTCGATCACCAGGTACACCTGCAGGCCCTTGTCCTGCAGGTCGCTGGCCACGTCGGTGAGTTCCGGGCGCTGGGCCAGGGCTTCGCTCAGGCGCCCGCTCCACAGGGCCAGCAGCTCGGCGTCCGGCGAAGACAGGCTGAACTGATACTGGGTACGACTGACCCGGTCCTCGATGGTCAGATCCTGCACCGGCTGCATGAACAGGCGGATGCCCAGCAGTTTGTCCACCTCGGGCTGAATCCGTGCAATCACCTGGGCCGCGCTCAGGTCACGCTGGTTGTGGGGCTTGAGGTTGATCAGCAGACGGCCACTGTTGAGGGTCGCGTTGTCGCCGTCGACGCCGATGTAGGACGACAGGCTTTCCACGGCCGGGTCCTGCAGGATGATCTTCGCCAGGTCTTGCTGGCGTTGGCTCATGGCGGCGAAGGACACCGACTGCGGCGCCTCGGAAATGCCCTGGATGACCCCGGTGTCCTGCACCGGGAAGAAGCCCTTGGGCACCACCAGGTACAGGAACACGGTCAGGCCCAGGGTGCCGACGGCCACCATCAGGGTCAGGAACTGGTGCTTGAGCACCCATTGCAGCTTGCGCCCGTAGCTTTCGATCAACCAGTCGATCCAGGCGCCACTGGCGCGGTAGAAGCGCCCCTGCTCCTCAGGCTTGGGCTCACGCTTGAGCAACCGCGCGCACATCATCGGCGTCAGGGTCAGGGACACCACCAGGGAAATCAGGATCGCCACCGCCAGGGTGATGGCGAACTCGCGGAACAGCCGGCCCACCACGTCCGCCATGAACAGCAGCGGGATCAGCACCGCGATCAGCGACAGGGTCAGGGAGATCAGGGTGAAGCCGATCTGCTTGGCGCCCTTGAGCGCCGCCTGCATCGGGCTGTCGCCCTCCTCGATAAAGCGCGAGATGTTCTCCAGCATGACGATGGCATCGTCCACCACGAAACCGGTGGCGATGGTCAGGGCCATCAGGGTCAGGTTGTTCACCGAAAAACCGGCCAGGTACATCACCCCGAAGGTGCCGATCAGCGACAGCGGCACGGCAATCGAAGGAATGAGGGTGGCGCTGGCCCGACGCAGAAAGAGGAAGGTCACCATCACCACCAGGGCGATGGCGATGAACAGCTCGTGCTGCACATCCTTGACCGAGGCGCGGATGGTCTGGGTGCGGTCGGTGAGCACCGTGACGTCCAGGCCCGCCGGCAGGTTGTCGGTGATGCTCGGCAGCAGCGCCTTGATCCGGTCCACCACCTCGATCACGTTGGCCCCGGGCTGGCGCTGGATATTGAGCAGCACTGCCTGGTTTTCGTTGGCCCAGGCCGCCAGGCGCTCGTTCTCGGCGCCGTCGACGATCTCGGCGACATCCTTCAGGCGCAGCGGTGCACCATTTTTGTAGGCCAGGATCAGCTCGGCGTAATCCTTGGGCGAGGTCAGCTGGTCGTTGGCATCGAGCATCGAGACCCGGGTCGGGCCGTCAAAGTTGCCCTTGGGCTGATTGACATTGGACGCGGCAATCAAGGTGCGCACGTCCGCCAGGTTCAGGCCGTTGGCCGCCAGGGCCTCGGGATTGACCTTGATCCGCACCGCCTGGCGCTGGCCGCCGGCAATGCTGACCATGCCGACGCCGCTGATCTGGGCGATCTTCTGTGCCATGCGGGTGTCCACCAGGTCATTGAGCTTGGGCAGCAGCATGGTCTTGGAGGTGATGGCCAGGGTCAGCACCGGGGTGTCCGCCGGGTTGACCTTGTTGTACACCGGCGGCGCCGGCAGGTCCTTGGGCAGCAGGTTGGTGGCGGCGTTGATGGCCGCCTGCACCTGTTGCTCGGCCACGTCCATATTGATGTCGAGGCTGAAACGCAGGGTCAGCACCGAGGCGCCACCGGAGCTGGTGGAGGCCATCTGGGTCAGGCCGGGCATCTGCCCGAACTGGCGCTCCAGGGGCGCGGTGACCGCGCTGGTCATCACGTCCGGGCTGGCCCCGGGGTACAGGGTCATGACCCGGATGGTCGGGTAGTCCACCTGGGGCAAGGCCGAGACCGGCAACAGGCGATAGGCGATCAGGCCGGCCAGGACAATGGCCAGCATGCTCAGGGTGGTGGCTACCGGACGCAGGATGAACAGTCGCGAGAAATTCATGCGCCGACCTTTTGCGCCTTGCCATCAACCGGCTTGCCATCCGCGGCCGGCGCAGCGGCGGGCTTGCCCTGCAGGTGTTCGGTGGGGCTGGTGGGCACTTCACTGCTGTCGTTGACCACTTCCACCTCGCTGCCGTCCTTGAGGCGGTCGGTGCCTTCCATCACCACCCGGTCGCCGGCCTTGAGGCCGTCCTTGATCACCGTCAGGTCGCCGTTGCTGTCGCTCACCTGCAGTTGGCGGATCTTCACCTTGTTATCACCATCCAGGGCGTAGACGAAGGTGCCGTTGGTGCCGAACTGGATCGCGGCCGAAGGTGCCAGCACCACATTCTTCAGGGTGTCGGCCAGCAGCCGCACATTGACGAACTGATTGGGAAACAGGCCCTGGTCGCGGTTATCGAAGCGCGCCTTGAACTTCAGGGTGCCGGTGGTGGTGTCGATCTGGTTGTCCAGGCTCTGCAGCATGCCGCTGGCCTGCAGCTTCACATCGCCCCGGTCCCAGGCTTCCACCGGCAGTTTGGCGCCGCTGTGGTAGCGCTTGAGCACGGTGTCCAGGCTGTTCTCCGGCAGGGTGAAGGCCACGCTGATGGGCTGGGTCTGGGTGATGATCACCAGTGCCGTGGTGTCATTGGCCGACACCAGGTTGCCTACGTCCAGTTGACGCAGGCCCACGCGCCCGGCAATCGGCGCGCGGATATTGGTGAATTCGAGGTTGAGCTTGGCGTCGTTGACCGCCGCCTGATTGGTCTTGACCGTGCCCTGGTACTGGCCCACCAGCGCCGCGGCGGTGTCCAGGGTCTGTTTGGCGATGCTGTCCTGGGCATACAGGCCGCGATAACGCTCAAGGTCGACCTGGGCGTTCTTCAGCTGGGCCTGGTTCTGCAGCAGGGTGCCCTCGGCCTGGAGCAAGGCATTCTGATAAGGACGCGGATCGATCTGCGCCAGCAAGTCGCCGGCCTTGACCATCTGCCCTTCCTCGAAGTTGACCTTGACCAACTCCCCCGCCACCCGGCTGCGCACATTGATGGTGTTGAGTGCCGTCACCGTGCCCAGGGCCTTGTAGTACAGCGGGAAGTCGCCCTGAGTCACCGGCGCCACCCGCACCGGGATCGGCCCGCTGGCACCGCCGAAGCCGGGGCGCAGGCTGCCGCTGCGTCCGGTATGCCCGGCCGCGGCCTTCGCCTGTGCACCCTCTTTGGGGGCGCTGCCGGCGGGCCAGAATTTCCAGCACAGGCCGATCACCAGCAGCAGGACAAACAGGCCGAACAGCCAGCGACGAGAGTTGCGGGGAGCAGAGGATTGCATGGAGTGATCAACCATTGGGCGCGTGGGAGTCTTCTTTGGGGAAGGCTGAAAGATAAGCACTAGAGCGGTTTTAGCAAAGCGCCTTTACCGGCAATTTACCTTTGACTGACGTTTCAAGGTGCGGCGCTAAGCCACTGAAGCACAAATAAAAACGGCCTGGACAGAGCCAGGCCGTGAATAATTGTAAAACCTGTTACTTGAGCACGGCCAGGGCAGCGTCGTAGTTCGGCTCTTCGGCGATTTCCTTGACCAGTTCGCTGTGCAGCACGGTGTCGTTTTCATCCAGCACCACCACGGCGCGGGCGGTCAGGCCGGCCAGCGGGCCGTCGGCGATGGCCACGCCGTAGTTCTCGATGAACTCGCGACCGCGCAGGGTCGACAGGTTCTGCACGTTTTCCAGGCCTTCGGCGCCACAGAAACGGGCCTGGGCGAACGGCAGGTCAGCGGAGATGCACAGCACCACGGTGTTGGCCAGCTCGTTGGCCTGAGCGTTGAACTTGCGTACCGAGGTGGCGCAGGTTGGGGTGTCGACGCTTGGGAAGATGTTCAGCACCTTGCGCTTGCCGGCGAGGCTGCTCAGGGAGACATCGGCCAGACCGGCGCCTACCAGGGAGAACGCAGGGGCTTTGGAACCCACTTGCGGCAGCTGGCCGTTGACCTGAACCGGGTTGCCTTTGAGAGTGACTTGAGCCATGAACGGAGTCCTTTATTGAACAGTGATGATGGAACAGCAATGAGAAATTCTTGAGAGGCCGAAGTTAAGCATGAAACGGCGCGAGCACCTATTGCCCCAAGGATAAATTGTCCAGCAACCTGGCCGACTGCAGGGGGCGGCGTGCAGGCGAAGGCGGTTTCCAAGCTTAGGTCCGGCTCGCGGGCCTCTTGGCCGGCAAGCCGGTTCCTGCAAGGCGGTGCTCAGGCGTGCAGGTGCGCCAGCAGCAGGTCCGCCACGGGGCCTCCGGAGGCCGGGTTCTGCCCGCTGATCACCCGCTGGTCTTGCACGGCAAACGGCGCCCAGGGCTCGGCGGCCTTCTGGTACAGGGCGCCGCGCTTGAGCAGTTCGGTCTCGGTCAGGTACGGCACGTACGAGTCCAGCTCGGCGAGCCGCTCTTCTTCATTGGAGAAACCGCTGACCTGTTTGCCGGCGATCAGCAACGAGCCATCGCTGAGCCTGATGTTCA
The DNA here is from genome assembly GCF_017491625.1 of Pseudomonas sp. 50_B. NCBI lineage: Bacteria > Pseudomonadati > Pseudomonadota > Gammaproteobacteria > Pseudomonadales > Pseudomonadaceae > Pseudomonas > Pseudomonas sp. 50_B. The sequence goes on along the minus strand of NZ_JAFGYX010000017.1, from coordinate 18,185 downwards.
GCAGGCCCACCGCGCCATGGCAGACCGAGCTGACGTAGCCGCCCTGCTCGTAGATGTCGCGACTCAGGGCCTGCAACTCGGGGTTGTCGGGAAAATCCCAGAGCACGCCATGACCACCGGCGTAATAGATGGCCACATAGTCCCGGGCCTGGACCTGCGACGGTTGCAAGGTCGCTCCCAGGCGGCTCATGAAGGCGCTGTCCTGGTACCACTGCCAGTCGGTGTCGTCGGCCATGGCCAGACTGTGGGGGTCGATGGGTACGTAGCCGCCCTTGGGACTGACGTAATCCACCTCGAACCCGGCCGCTTGCACCTTCTTCACAAAATGCACCGCCTCCCCCAGCCACAGACCGGTGGCACGGTTCAGGTTGGGGTATTTGGCCACGCTGGTCAGGACCACCAGTATCTTCTTGCTCATGGGCATGCTCCTTGAACTTGAACTTGGAATAGAAATGGGCAAACACGGCATCGCGGCGCCGTCACCCCAGCAAGCGCAACATGTTGCGGTGCCGGGCATCGAAAATCCGCGCCATGTAGGCGTTGACCACCAAGCGTTCCAAAGGTGCGCCACCGATGGCCCGATAAGTCACGCGGTCGGTGTACAGGGTGCCCCCTTCGGCGGCCTCGACCCGATGTTCGTGACGAAAGGCGCGCAGTGGCCCCTTGAGCATCTCGTCGACAAAATGCCGATCGCTGACCTCACGTATAACCACCGTCCATTTCGCCGGTATGACACCGAACATCCAGTGCAGGAAGCTGAACTGGCGTCCGACACTGATGCGCAGGTCATTGATGTCGATGCCCCCCAAGGGGGTCACGCGCTCGGGAAATATCTTGGGAAAGTTGGTCCCTTCGAGGCAGAAATCCAACACCTGGGCCGGGCTGCGGCCCGGCAGAAAAGTCGTGCGTTCCAGTACAGGCATAGCTGACAGCTCCTTGCTCAGCCAACAAAATAATTACAATCAACATCACATAAACATCATAAACAATTGTTTTTATTCATTTTTTCATAATCTAGAAACAACATTAACTAAACCATGCAAAGAGCATGGAAATAATCACAAATCGCTTTAACAGCCCTTTTCCACTGACGGCCATCCGCTCGGACCTGCCCCACGCCCGCCCGGCGCAACAGAGCGCGGCACAGCAGAACCCGCGCGCCCCTGCCACCCGGACTGAATCGCCAGACGCCTGCCGCTGTTGCTTAGACGGATTCGAGTCGAGGGACTTTTACCCGGGAAACCGGTAGGGTGCGCCATTTCCTCCAGTCATGTCTGGATGTTGCCAAGGGTTGCATGGAGTTCTATCGCCCAATGAGTTGCTGGACCCTACTCGGCCTGCCGGTCACCGCTGATACCCGGACCATCAAGCGCCACTACGCCAAGCTGCTGAAACAGACCCGCCCGGATGAAGATCCGCAAGCTTTCCAGCGCTTGCGCGACGCCTATGAAGAGGCGCTGGCCCATAAGGATTGGGAGCAACAGAACGAGCCCCTGGAAACGCCCGAGACCTGGGCCGGCAACGAGCCGGTAACGCTGGCGCTGTCACCGGTGCAGCGGGTGGCCATGTTGCTCAAGGAGCTGCCTGTCGATCAGCTCGACCAGCGCTATCAGCAGGCCCAGGAGCAGGCGTGCGCCTATGAGTTCGAACTGGCCCTGCTGCGCTATTGCGTCGAACACCCGGCGCAAGCCGACACGGTGTTGCACTGGGGGTTCGAGCGTCTGCGCTGGATGAGTGCCTGGCAACGCCTGGATCTGCCGGAGTATCTGGTGCAGGAGTTGCAGCAGCAGCTCTATCAGCGAGTACAAGAGCCACTGGCCGCAGCCCTGGAGGCCAAGGATGAAGCGGCGTTCCTGGAGGCCTACGCCCAGCGTTCAGCCCACGCCTGGCTGCTGCACCTGCAGCACCGACAATGGTTCAACCAATGGCTGGCACAGACACTGGCCAACAGCCCTTATTGGTCGGTGGCGGTGTTCCAGGCGGTCTGCGCCGGCCAAGGCTGGCACACCAATAGTGCAGACAACTGCCCGGAACAGCTCTGGCCGCGGCTGTTGAAACGCCATCAGGCACCGCTGTACCTGGCCCACCAGCAACAACTGGCGAGCGAACCGCCGAGCACCCCGGAACACCGTGCGGCACGCTTGTTGCTCGCGCCCCTGAGCTTCAGTCAGCGCCGCGCCTGGGCCCGACACCTGGGCAACCTGGACTGGCAGGCCTGTCACAAGCTGGCTGCGAGCCTGGCGGCAGACTACCCGCAAGTCGCCGCCGGCATGCCCGCCAGCAATCCCTACTTCTGGCGGGACTGGGAACACGCGATCAACAGCTGGCCGATGCTCCTGGGGGTGGTTCTGGCCTGCCTCACCGGCGTAATGGCCGATTACGCCGGGCAAGACAGCAGCCCCTGGGAGATTATCGGCGTCACGCTGGTCTGGGCTCTGTGCTTCTGCGCCGCGGGCGAAGGGCTGCAGCGACTTTGGCGCCCCCTGAGCCAACGCCTGTTCCAGTGGGACGAGCGCCTCAGCCAACACCTGCCTCGGCACCAGACGCCCTATCACGACGTGCAACTGATCCGCGACCTGCTGCCCGCGGCGCTGCTGGGCGCACTGCTGGGCGTGGTGGTCCACCCAGTGGCCACTATCACTTATCTCGGGGTCCTGCTGCTGGTGGCCCTGGCCCGTCAGCGCCAGATCGACCCGCTGAACGCCTGGCAACGCATCAATCCCTGGCCGCGTCGCCTGCTGCTGAGCACCGCACTGGTGCTGCTGGTGGCCGTAATCGCCACCCTCAAGTGGTTCGACGGGCGCCACACCGCCGGGCGTTATCAGGGCCTGCAGCCCTGGACCGAACGGCTGTGCGCGCGCATGCCGGCCGATACCCCCGAGTGTGCAGCACCGGCCACCCAGGAGCAGTGGTACCCCAAGGAGGAGCGGCCATGAGCCAACGCCCCTTGTTGCTTTTCGGTTGCACGCTGATTTTCGGCCTGTTTGCGCTCCTGGCTGCCGGAGCGCCGATCGCCCGCTTCGAACTGTGGCTGGCCGGCCTGGACAGCCCCGCCAGCGCCCAGGCCGCGGCCAGGGCGCCGCTGATCGACTGCGTCAACCAATACGATGTGCCTTGGCGCCTGGGCTACTACACCTACGGCACTCAAGCGGCCTGGCGCGCGGCGTTCACCGACCTGCTGAACAATGCCAAGGACTTCGCAGACAGCGCGAAGACCGACATGGATACCCTGCCCGCCCGCGACTGCGAACCGCGCATGCTCTATCGGCTACGCCACCTGCAACCCGACGCCCCGCTGATCGACCTGGCCGAGCGCTACATCGACGCACTGCACCAGGCCAACCTGGCCCGTCGCGCTCATTCCAGCGCCGTACCCGGTGCTTACATGCCGGCTGAGGAAGACGCGGCCACTGTTGCCCTGCTCAAGCCCAAGTTCGACCACTACCTGCAAGCCTCCGCCGACCTGCGCGCTGCCCTGGCGAGCGCAGACATCGGCGCCCGACGGGAGCAACAGCGGCTGCTTGAGCAACGCCTGGGGCAGGACATCCACTGGCACCTGCTGGACTACATGATCCAGGCGCGGCTCACAGTGGAGCAGATCAGCCAGGGAATGCGCGAGAAAACCCTGACCCCGGCGCAACTGGCACAGGCCAGCCAGGACCTGCAACGGACCTGGGATGCCGGGCAGCCCTTGCGCAACCGACCACAGAGCAGCCGCACGCAACCGGCCTATTACCTGTGGAGCCAGATCACGCGACCGGCGCAGCGCTATCAGCAAGCCTTGCTCGCCCTGCATCAGGACTGGCAGAAACAGGCTGAGCCACAGCATCTGAGCGAGGACTATCACGCCATCATGCGGGCCTACGACTCGCTGCTCAGCTACTACAACAAGCAGGCCCAAGTGGACTATTGAAGCGGCAGCGGCCCTGTTGGCCGCCGCCGGACAGTCAGGCCCTAACGCCCCTTGAACTTGACGAAAGACTGGTGGAAGTCCGCCGCCCAACCGTCGATGACGTTCTTCACGTCATCGGCCTTCATCACTTGCGTGTCGTTTTCCAGGGGCTTGCCAGTGCCCTTGCGCACCACCTGGGCAATGACCTTGCCGCTGCTGCCATCGAGAAACACGGCCTCGGTGCCCAGCGTGGTTTGCTGGTCGCGAATTCCGCTGGCGGTGCTGACCGCCGCTGCCACCAGGGCCACAGGAATGATTTCATAAGGCTTCAGGCCTTCGGTTTTACTGCTGACCGCCGTGATTGCCGCCCGCACCACCAGAACCCCCGGCCCGGGGCCTTGAGCCAGGGGCAGGCTGCGCGCCGCCTCACGCCTGAGGGCCTGGTCGTAGTACTGATTGATACCATCGAGGGTGCTCTGGGGAATCTTCGCCGTGGCTTGTGGCTGCGGATAGAACTGGGTGGGTTCGATGTAGATCGACCGGTACCGGCCTACATCCAGCTTGGGATCGATCCAGCGCATCACCTCCACCCCGGAGGGCGACTTGGCCTCCTTGAGTCGGCTGTAATCCTGGAGAAACCCGGAGTATTCGTCGGGCTGGGTCACGTTGCTGGAGCAGCCGACCATGGCCAAAGAGGCAAGGCACGCCGTGCCGATCATCAATGCAAGTTTCATGGGTAACTCCTGTAGGTGAAACAGCCAGGAACTGGCCAGGGGAGTTACAGGTATAGCCAAAGGATGGTTGCCGAGCAGGGTGTTTTCAGGATGAAAGGCCACCAGGGACCCCGACAAACATCATCTTCGGGGTCCCGTTGCAGGCACGCCGGCGGTTACCTGCGGCGGAACAGCGGCCGGGGTTCGATCACTGAGCGGCCATAGAGCACGCTCATGCCCACCAGCCCCTTGAGGGCGTCCTGGGCGCATTTGTCTTCGCGCACGGCAAAGCTGTCGAAGCCGCACTGGCGCATATGGCTCAGTTGATCGCGCAGCACGTCGCCAATGGCCCGCAACTCGCCCATCCAGCCCAGGCGGGTACGCAGCAGGTAGGCCTGGCTGTAGCCCCGGCCATCACGAAAGCTCGGGAAGTCCACGGCAATCAGCGGGATCAGCTTGAGCCAGGGCTTGAGGCTTTCCACTTCGTCATCCGGGCCGATCCACACGCCGTCCCGGGCCGGGTGATGCTCGATGCGACGCATCAGCCACAGGGCCAGGGGCAGGATCAGCGGCCCGTCGGGCAGCGTATCGTCAACCCCGCGCACCAGGCTCCAGGCATCGTCCTCGACCAATTGGGCTTCGCCCTCGCACAGCCGCAGCAGATTGTTCATGCCAGCGCCTCCAGGGCCTTGGGATAGACCCGCTCCTTGAACGGCTCCAGGCCGATGCGCTGCAGGGTCTCGACGAAGGGTTCGTCGCTTTCCCGGTAGCGCACGAAGGTGGCGATGATGCGCTCGATCACTTCGGGGATTTCCTCGGCGCTGAAGGACGGCCCGATCACCTTGCCCAGGGCACTGTCACGGCCCTTGGCGCCACCCAGGGTGACCTGGAACCACTCGCTGCCGTTCTTGTCGACCCCGAGAATGCCGATATTGCCGATGTGGTGGTGGCCGCAAGCGTTCATGCAGCCGGAGATGTTCAGGCTGATATCCCCCAGGTCGTGAAGGTAGTCCAGGTCCTCGAAGCGCTGCTGGATGGCCAGGGTAATCGGCAGCGACCGGGCGTTGGCCAGGGCACAGAAGTCGCCGCCCGGGCAGGCGATGATGTCGGTCAGCAAGCCCGCGTTGGCGGTGCCCAGGCCGTGCTCAGAGGCACACTGCCAAAGCTCGAACAGCTGCGACTTGGGCACATCCGGCAGGACGATGTTCTGTTCATGGGCAATACGAATCTCGCCGAAGCCGAAACGCTCGGACCAGTCGGCCACCGCCTCCATCTGCTGACCGGTGACGTCCCCCGGCGGCGAGCTTGGCCCCGGCTTGGTGGACAGCACCACGCAGGTGTAACCCGGCACCTTGTGCGGGTGCACATTGCGCGCCACCCAGCGGGCGAAGGCCGGGGACTCGGCCAGGTGGCTGCCGTAATCCAGATCGGTGTCCGCCAGGCGCTCGTAGACCGGCGGCACAAAGGCACTGGCGACCCGTTGGTACTCCTCGTCGGTGAGTTGCGCCGGACCATCCTTGAGGTGCTGCCACTCCTCCTCCACTTCCTTGGCGAAGGCCTCGATGCCCAGGGCCTTGACCAGGATCTTGATCCGCGCCTTGTACTTGTTGTCACGCCGGCCATAGCGGTTGTAGACCCGCAGCACCGCCTCGACGTAGGACAGCAGGTGCTGCCAGGGCAGCCCGTCACGAATCTGCAGGCCAAGGATCGGCGTGCGCCCCAGGCCCCCGCCGACGATCACGCGCAAAAGCATTTCGCCGCTGCGGGCACGATAAAGATACAGGCCGATGTCATGCATCATGATCGCCGCGCGGTCCTGCCTGGCCGAGCAGATGGCGATCTTGAACTTGCGCGGCAGGAACAGGAATTCCGGGTTGATGGTGGACCACTGGCGCAGGATCTCCGCCAGGGGGCGCGGGTCCAGGTACTCATCGGCGGCGACCCCGGCAAAGGCCTCGGTGGTGATGTTGCGCACGCAGTTGCCGGAGGTCTGGATGGCGTGCATCTCCACCTCGGCCAGGCGCTGCAGGATGTCCGGCACCTGGGCCAGCTCGATCCAGTTGAACTGCAGGTTCTGCCGGGTGGTGAAGTGACCGTAGCCGCGGTCGAAGTCCCGGGCGATGCTGGCCAGGGTGCGCATCTGCCGGGCGCTCAGGGTGCCGTAGGGAATCGCCACCCGCAGCATGTAGGCGTGCTTCTGCATATACAGGCCGTTCTGCAGGCGCAGGGGCAGGAACTCCTCCTCGCTCAGTTGGCCGCCCATGAAGCGCTCGACCTGATCACGAAACTGCGCCACCCGCTCAAAGACCAGGGCCCGGTCATAGTCGTCGTACTGATACATGTGCCTACCTCATCCTCATCGGTGCTGGTCGTGCTCGAAACGGCGCGTATTGTGAGGGGGCGACTATGCGCGTACGGCGCAGAACGTTACAGATTCAGGTAAAAACTAAAAAACCATATCAGCCGCCACCATAGCGCCGTGGACATGAGATAAATCTGATCCGTATTAATGCAGTTTTTCTGAGCCTGTTTTGTTTCCCCGCTGATTCCTACAGTGCACCCCGTGCCAGACCGGGTGGCCTGGCAAGACTTTGCAACCGTGGAAGCATTGACCATGAACTCAGCAACAATCGGACAGGCTTACAACTACAAGGTGGTTCGCCAATTCGTCGTCGCAACCGTGGTATGGGGCGTGATCGGCATGGCCATGGGGGTGTGGATCGCCTCGCAACTGGTATGGCCGGAGATGAACCTCGATCTGCCCTGGAGCACCTTCGGCCGCCTGCGGCCGCTGCACACCAGCCTGGTGATCTTCGGCTTTGCCGGCAGCGCCCAGTTCGCCGCCAGCTATTACGCCGTACAGCGTACCTGCCAGGTGCGGCTGTACTCCGACACCCTGGCCGCCTTCACCTTCTGGGGCTGGCAGTCGGTGATCGTGATCATGCTGATCACCCTGCCCCTGGGCTACACCACCACCAAGGAATACGCCGAGATCGAATTCGCCGGCGCGGTGTGGATGGCGGTGGTCTGGGTGGCCTATGCCATCGTCTTCTTCACCACCGTGGTAAGGCGCAAGAGCCAGCACATCTATGTCGGCAACTGGTTCTTCGGTGCCTTCATCCTGGTGATCGCCATGCTTCATGTGGTCAACCACCTGTCGATCCCGGTGGACTGGTTCAAGTCCTACCCGGTGTATTCCGGGGCCACCGACGCCATGGTCCAGTGGTGGTACGGCCACAACGCCGTGGGCTTCTTCCTGACCACCGGCTTTCTCGGGATGATGTACTACTTCGTGCCCAAGCAAGTGGGACGCCCGGTGTATTCCTATCGCCTGTCCATCGTGCACTTCTGGGCGCTGATCACCCTGTACATCTGGGCCGGCCCGCACCACTTGCACTACACCGCCCTGCCAGACTGGGCGCAGTCCCTGGGCATGGCCATGTCGCTGATCCTCCTGGCCCCCAGCTGGGGCGGCATGATCAACGGCATGATGACCCTCTCGGGCGCCTGGCATAAGCTGCGCACCGACCCGATCCTGCGCTTTCTGGTGCTGTCCCTGGCGTTCTACGGCATGTCGACCTTCGAAGGCCCGATGATGGCGATCAAGACCGTCAACGCCCTGTCCCACTACACCGACTGGACCATCGGCCACGTGCACGCCGGGGCCCTGGGCTGGGTGGCCATGATCACCTTCGGTGCGATCTACCACATGGTGCCCAAGGTCTTCGGCCGCGAGCAGATGTACAGCGTGCCGCTGATCAACCTGCACTTCTGGCTGGCCACCATCGGCACCGTGCTCTACATCGCTTCGATGTGGGTCAACGGCATCACCCAGGGCCTGATGTGGCGCGCGGTCAACGAAGACGGCACCCTCACCTACTCCTTCGTCGAGGCCCTGGTGGCCAGCCATCCGGGGTTCGTGGTGCGTTTTGCCGGTGGTGTGTTCTTCCTCAGTGGCATGCTGCTGATGGCCTACAACACCTGGCGCACGGTACGCGTGGCCGATGAAGAACTGGCCCTGAGCGACGCACAGATCGCCTGAGCCAGGCATTGCCCGCCGGTCCCAGTGACCGGCGGCTTTTTTAGGGAGCCGGATGAGCGATGGATATTCTGTTCAATCTGCTGGGGGTGGCGTTTCTCTACCTCAGCATCGAGTACTGCCTGCGCCACCAGAGCGCCAAGAGCCTGGATGACGCCAGCCTGATTCCCTTTGCCGACGACCCCGACGTAGCGCATCGCGTGGAAGTGGCCACCGGCAAGAAGATCAATGCCGTGGCGCCGGAAGAGCCCAAGCCGGGGTGGATCAACCTGGACATGTAACGCACTCCGTAGGAGCCGGCTTGCCGGCAAAGAGGCCCGCAAGCCTTGTACATGGCCAGAGGCCGCTTTCGCTGGCAAGCCAGCGCCTACAGTCGCCGGTGCTGCGTGTTGCCCCATAAGAGCCGGCCTGCCGGCGAAGGGGCCCGCAAGACCTGCACATGGCCGGCGCTCGCTTTCGCCGGCAAGCCAGCGCCTACATCAGGCGCGCTCGCGGGGGATCAGGCTCTGCAATTGGGCCGCCAGGAAGTTGCCGTCGAAAACGAAGGTGTCGGGGTCCTTGAGGCCGTTGGTCTTGCGCCATTGCCAGGCGCCGCTGGCCTCGCCCACCAGGGAAACACTGCCCAGGCGCGCCGCCGTCAGGCCGATCACCGCCAGGGAAATCTGTCCATTGGGGCCCATCACATCCGGGACGAACTCCACGGGTTTGCCAGCGATGACAATGGTCAGCTTCTCGCTGTTAAAGGTGGAACTCTCCACCGGCAATGCCGGGCTGAAGGCCACATAAGGCTCACGGTGCAGCTCCAGCAGATCCGGCAGCAGCACCGGTGCCAGCCACTGTTCAATCTGCCCGAACAGCTCATGAATACGCCGGGCCCAAACCACCGACTGGCTGTCGAACAGCTGCTTCTTGTGGGCTTCGCTGGCGGCGTAGTGGCGGAGCATCTCGCCCAGTTGCTGGATATCGTCCATTGCGGTGTGTCCCTGGCATCGACCTTTGGGAACTGCAGGTCGCCGGACTTGATCATGGCAGATGCCGGTCCCCGGCGTTGGGGTGTTTACCCCAGGGCCAACCCATTCCTCTAGCCACTGGCTCCGGCCTTGCCCCGCCATGTCGCTGCGGACCGTTTACTGCCCGCGGCTGGGAGACCGGACAGGTACAGGGAGACAGGAGTGAAAACGCAGCCGGTACTGGCGCGGGGTCAGGCCGAGGCTTTTGCGCAAGGCGCTGCCCAGGTGCGATTGGTGGGCAAAGCCGCTGTCGTGGGCAATGGCCGCCAGGGGCAGGTCCGTGCGCTCCAGCAAGCGCCGGGCTGCCTGCAGCCGCACCTCGGTGATCCAGGCATGGGGCGTCATGCCGACGGCGCGGCGAAAGTCCCGCAGCAGTCGCAGTTCGTTGTGACCGTAAGTGAGTGCCAATTGCGCCAGGGACAAGGGCTGGGCGTACTGGTCGGCCACCTGCTCCAGCACCTGCCCCAGCTGTGGTAACGGCGCCGTGGCAATGTGGCGGGACTGGGACAGACCGACAAAGGCCAGGGCACAGTGCTCCAGGGCCAACTCATCGATGACCGGCGCCAACAGCAGGCGCCGGGCTTCACGCCCCAGGGCCAGGGCCTGGGCATGCCCCGAACGCTGCAGGCGGCGCTCGCCGGGGATCAGCGGCGTCTGCTCCTGCCAGCGCGCCAGCAGGTATTCGCCGCCACGGGCAGATTCGGAGAACACCTCAACGCCCTTGGGCGTCAAGGCCAGGGTGCCGGGCCAGGTGTCGAAATCCTCGCGCCGATCGGAATCGATGGCATGCACCCCGCGCTGGCGTTCCAGGGTCACACCCAGGGTCTGCCACTGCGCCGGATCGCGCGCACTGTAGGCGGCTGCGGGCAACAGTTGCAGAAGCAGCCGACCGCCCAGCAGACGGTGTTCGAGGACCTCGGGCATGTGAAATTTCCTGATAGATCGCCAGCTCAGGCGAGACGAAACTGAAGCTCACTCACCCACACCACAGAGGAGTTGCCCATGCGCACCATCGGCCTGATCGGCGGCATGAGCTGGGAGTCCAGCGCCGAATACTACCGCCTGATCAATCAGCAGGTTCGCGATCAATTGGGGCCGCTGCGCTCGGCGCGGTTGCTAATGTACAGCGTCGACTTCGGGCCTGTCGAACAGGCCCAGCACGCCGGGCGCTGGGATGAAGCGGCGCGGATTCTGATAGACGCCGCCCAGCGATTGCAGGCCGGCGGCGCCGAGTGCCTGGTGCTCTGTACCAACACCATGCACAAGGTGGCCGAGCAGATTCAGGCGGCCACGGCCGTGCCCTTCCTGCATATCGCCGCCCCCACGGCCCAGGCCGCTCTCGCGGCCGGCACCCTGAACGTCGGGCTGCTGGGCACCGCCTTCACCATGGAACAGGAGTTCCTCAAGAGCCGCCTGAGCCAACAAGGACTGAATGTGCTGGTGCCCGATGCGCAGGAGCGCCAGGCGGTGCACCGGATCATCTACGAGGAATTGTGCGTCGGGGTCATCAGCGACGCGTCGCGCCGGGTGTACCAGCAGGTGATCGAATCACTCAGGACCCGTGGTGCCCAAGCCATCATCCTCGGCTGCACGGAAATCGGCCTGCTGCTCAAGCCAGAGCACAGCCCCCTGCCCCTGCTCGACACCACCGAATTACATGCCCGGGCGGCGGTGGATTTTGCTTTGCTGGAGTGAACCTCAAGGCCCGCAGGGCCTTGCTTGGCGATCGCCTGTCAATCTTGGGCGATCTCAAGATCCCTGCGTCTCCTGCGTCGGAATGCCGCCCAAGCCGTTCGCAGCCTACGGCAGCGGCTACAAAATGGCTCGGCACTGACCTGTAGCCGCTGCCGAGCCCTGGCGAGGCTGCGCAAAGGCCCGCAGGGCCTTGCTTGGCGATCACCTGTCGAACCTCGAGCGGTCTCAAGATACCTGCGTCTCCTGCATCGGAATGCCGCCCAAGCCGTTCGCAGCCTGCGGCAGCGGCTACACAAGCCCGGCCTCAACGACGCAGCCGGGCCATGCTCAGCACGTCGACGTATTGCCCGCCACGGATGGCGTAGTCCCGCAGCTGGCCTTCGGTTTCAAAGCCGAACTTCTGGTACAGGCCAATGGCCGGCTGGTTATCGGCATACACCGTGAGTTCGACCCGGCGCAGGTTCATCCAGTTATCCGCCACCTCCAGCACCGCCGCCAGCAGACGGCTGCCGACGCCCTGGCGCTGCCAGGAGGGAGCAACCCCCATGCCAACCTCGGCGCAGTGGGCCCGGCGCACACGCCTCACCTGCATCAGGCTGCAATTGCCGATCACCATGCCCTGGTGCAGCGCCACCAAGGCAACCAGCCCCTCGTTGTCCTGCCCCTGCGTTACACGCTTGCGCCACAACTCGCGGGACTGATAAGGCAGTTGCAGGGTCTGGGCCGCCACGCTGGGTTCGCTATACAGCGCGGTCAGGCCGTCGATATGGGATTCGTTGCAACGCTCGATAACGATAGTGGGATTGGCGTTAGGCATGGCCGGTCTTCCTTGAAGTGGAAATGGCCATCGAGTGTAAGGGCATGAATGCGACTCTGGCGAGGCACTCAAGCGCAGAGCGGCACAGGCCTCAGAAACCCTTGCCCTACAGCTCGGGCGACTGACTGTGCTGGCGACGCAGATCCTCGGCAAAGCGACGCCATGGAACAGGCCCTGCTTGTAGCTCGTGGCACTCCCCGGGCTGAAGCGGCGGCGATCGTAGAAGCACGCAAACAACTGCAAGACGCCTACCGGGGCGATCCTGGTGTCAACCCGGCGCCAGGCGTATGGATCAACCCAGAGGGCGAGGACCTTGAGGGTGACGTGCCGGTAAACCGGCAGGAGGCCATCAAAGCCAACGCTATCGCCAAAGACCTGCTCGGCGACGAGTTCAGTCCCGACACCCAGTGGAACATCGCCCACTTCCCCGACAAGAAGACCAGCACCGCCGAAGTACAAGACGACTGGGAGGATCTGATGATCCCTGAAACCAAGGCATGAGCCTGAGTGCCCGGTCCGGACAGCGCCAAGCGTTCGGACCGGGCCACCCCTACGAGGCGGCGCGCCTCAAGCAAACCAATCCTCACGCTCGCTGAAGGTGTTGAGGATCAGCTCCACCAGTTGCTGCACCTGTTCCTCATGCTGCACCTGGGCATTCACCGCCAGCCAGGCCCGGCGCTGCATGGGCTCGCTGAACAACCCCGGCAAGGCAGTCAGGCCGCGGTCGAAATGGCTGATGTACTGAGGCAGCAAGCCGATGCAGGCGCTGCAGCGGATCATCTCCAGCATCAGTTCATAGACATGGACGTGCACCACCCCTGCCAGGCGTTGTTCCACCAGGCTGTTCCAGGGCCGGAACGGCTCTACCTGACAGTCGTGCTGCCACTGCACCAGCATGTAGTCGGCCAGGTCGTCGAGGCTGTCGGGACGGGCCGCCACCCGCGAGTAGCGCTTGGCGATATGTGGCAGGTAGTCGATGCGCGCCAGGGGCAGCGGCTCGCGGGTGGCGAAACTGGGCCCCGGCAGCGGTGAGTCTTCGGCCGCCAGCCACAGCACCAGATCGGCGCTCAGGGCTTGCAGGGACAGGTCGCTGTCGATGGAGATGATCTCCAGGCGGGCGCTGGCATTGCGCCGCAGCAAGGCGATCAGGTCGCGACCGAGAATGTCGTGAAGAAGGGTTTGCGCCACGGCAACCCGAATCAACGGCTGCTCGATCACCGGCAGCCGCCGCTGGTGGGCCAGGGCAATCAGTTGTGCCTGCAGTTGCAGGCCCTCGCGGCTCAGGCTCAAGGCACTCCCCTGATAACAGAACAGTGAACGGCGCAGGTGCTCTTCCAGCAAGGCCAGTTGCTTGCGCAACAGCGTGGCCTTGATGTTCAGGCTGCGGGCTGCCTGCATGAAGCAACCGCAGCGGGCACTGACCAGGAAATACTGGGCGACCTCAGGATCGACCCCGGCGGCCAGGGCCAGCCAGGCTTCCCGGGGTTCCTGGGGCGCAACGTAGGGTGCGACACCCTGGTGTGGAGCGGGTTCGAGAAATGACATTGGTGACTCCCTGTCTTGTTGAGTGTTGCTTCCTTGGCGGGCGGCGGGGACCGTGAGACCGCCTTCGCTGGCAAGCCAGCGCCTACGGTTGCCGGGCCTGCGTGTTGCCCCGTAGGAGACGGCTTGCCGGCGAAGGGGCCGGTGAGATCACCTTCGCTGGCAAGCCGGCGCCTACAACGTGTCCTCCAGGACCTGATTCAGTACGGCGCCGTCAATGCTCAGGGTCGCGGTGTTGAGCATGCCTTCCAAATAGGCCTTGGCGATCTGCTCCTGGCGCTGGGCGCGCAGAGCCTGGGTCAGGCGCTCGCGCAGCTCATCCAGGCTGGCGGTTCGCGCCGGCTGCTGTTCGGTGAGCTTGAGCACATGGAAACCCGCCGCGCTCTGCACCACCTCCGAAACGCCACCGACCTTGAGCCGGGCCACCGCGCTGCGCACTTCCGGCACCAGTTGCTGCAAGGGTTGCAGCCCCGCGTCGCCACCGCGCTGGGCGCTGCCCGAGTCCTGGGAATACTGCGCCGCCAAGGCGGCAAACTCCCCCGGCGCGGCCTGGGCCTTGCGGCTCAGCTCCTGGGCCTGGCGCCGAACCTGCTCGACAGCCTGCGGGTCGGCGACGGCGAGGAAGATCTGGCTGACCCGGTACAGCGGCGGGGTCAGCCACGCCGCCTTGCCGCTGTCATAGGCCTGCTGCAGTTCGGCGGCGCTGGGGTAGTCCGCCGGCACCTGGCTGACCGATTGCAGGTAGTCGCGAAACACGATCTGCTCGGTGGCGGCGCGGGTCTGCTGCTCCACCTCCGGGCGCTGGCGCCAGCCCTGGGCATCGGCCTGTTCCAGCACGGCCTTTTCCGCCAAGCGCGAACGTATCCAGGCTTCCAGGGCCGGGCGGTTGCCGCGCAATTGCCCCCGGGACTCCTCGGGCAGGCTGGCGAACAGCGCCTTGAGTTCCTCGGCCGCCACCTGCTGGTTGCCCAGGCGCGCCACCGCCGGCGTGCTCGCCGATTGCTGCAACACGGCCGGTGCCGGCTGCTGCGCCGCCACCGGGTCGTTGCCCGGGCGCAGGGCCAGCCCCAGCGCCAGGCCAAGCAGGGTCAGTGCCCCGGCACCGACCACCAGGGTCGGCTTTTTCACAGGCTGGCCACCTCTTCCTGGGGTTGGCTTTGTGGCGCCTGGGGCTGCTCGGCCTGGGCCTGCAACTGGGCCGCCTGCTGGCTGTATTCGCGCAGGTAGACGATGAACTCCTGCAGCAACCGGTCCCACAACTCCAGCTGGCTGCGCAGGTGAGTCTCGCCGACCCCGGCCACCACCACGTCCATCTCCATCACCAGGAACTCGCCCTGCAGCGACAGCCGGGCAAAGCGCCGCGAGGCGTTCCACAGCTCCGCCAGCCCCGCCGGCAATTCGCCCTGCACCCGCAGGGCGCAGCTGTAGGTGAAGTCCACATAGTGCCCGGCCTCGCTGCCCGGGTTGCCGAAACGCACGGCGTAGCCGATGCCCTGGCTGGCGCTGAGCAGTTGCACGATGCCGTTCTGTTCGGTCTGGTTGACCCGGTAGCCGGCGCCTTGCAGCAGGTCGGTGAGGCTGTCGGTGGTGACGCTGGTAATCAAAGTCATGGTCATCTCTTCCCTGGTGATCAGTGGGTGCTCGCCGCCTGCGGGGCGTCGAACTGGGTCTGGTAAAGCTCGTCGCCAAAGCCCTGGGCCAGTTCCTCGAACTTGACCCGGGCGCTGCCGGCGAAGGGCTGGCGGATTTTCACCAGCTCAGCCACATCGATCTTTTCGTAGGCCGCCAGGATCTGTTTGGCGATGCCGTACATCTGCTGATTCTTGACCGCGCATTGCTGCACTTGTGTGTCACGTTCGCTCAATTGCGCCTGCAATTTCGCCCGCTCGGCTTCCTTGCCCCGGGCCAGCACCAGCAAGTCCTCGTAGGCTTTCTTGAACTTGCCCAACTGCTCGCTGCTGGCCGCCGCCTGGGCTTGGGCCTGGCTTTGCAGGTTCTGCTGCTGGCCGGCCAGTTGCTCGGCCACGCCGCGGGTCTTGGCCAGCTCGGCGCTCAGTTGCTTGACCTCGGCCTGGGCTTGCTTGGCCGCGTTCTCGGCGGCGATCCGCGCCGCCGCGGCCTGGGCCTGCTCGCTTTGCAGCGCCTGCAACTGCTGGGTGGTGCTGCGCAACTGGGTGCGCAGGCGCTCCTCCATGCCTTCGGCGCTAGCGCTGGCGCTGGCCAGCACGCCCCAGGCCACTAACAGGCTGACCGCCCCTGCCCTCGCTCGGCTGTTCATAACCTTCCTCCTGATGCTTAGAAGCGCGTATTGAGTTCAAGCTGCATGACGTCGACTTCATAGCGCGGTCCGTAGACTTCCGAGGCGCTCATGTAGCGGGCCGTGGCGTAGATGTTCTTGTCGATGCCGTAATTGCCGCCGACGAAATAGCCCTTGGCGTTGGTGCCGCCCAGATGGAACGAGGAATCGTTGAAGCCGTCGGGCAAGGCGTCGGGCTGGATGTACTTGTAGCCAGCCAGCAGGTTCCAATCGCCGGACTTCTTCATCTCCAGGGCGTTGCCCAGGGTGAACTGCACCAGCAGCGCATTGCCGCCACTTTCGAACTGGCCGTTGCGGTTGATGTTGTTGACGATCTCGCCCTCGCTGCGCTTGAGCATCTCGCCCTTGTCGTAGGCCAGGTTGCGGATGAAGTTGGTCTGGCTGCGCAGGCGCAGGTCGTCCGGCAGCTCGGTGTCCCAGGCCAGGTTCAGGTCGAGCACGTCGAACTTGGAGGCCAGGCCGACGAACTGCGGCTGCGGGGTCAGGCCCGGGGTGGCCGGGTTGGGGGTGATGTCGCGCAGCAGGAACACGCTGTTGCCCTTCTGCATGAAGGCCACCCGCGAGCCGTCAGTGTCGCAGCCCGGAGCCCCGGCCCAAGGCGCGCATGGGCTGGAGCGCTGGCCTTCGATGTCGTCGAAGCGGTAGTAGGCCAAGGCGCCCTTGAGGCTGTTGCTGCGGTTGATCTTCCAGTTGGCGCCAATCTGCCCGCCGAACAGCCACTTGGTGTCGCTCTCGTTCTTGTCGAAGCCGTTGCTGGTGGCGGTGTCGTTGGTGTACTCCACCGGGAAGGCGCCGAGGGTGCCGAACAGGCCCCAGTCGCTGCCCAGCTTGTGGTTGAAGATCGCCGCCACGCCGTCGAAGTTCAGGTCGTTGGAATACAGCATGTCGGTGGAATAGAACGGGTTGGCGATCCGCCCGCCGGTCAGGGTCAGGTCCTGGGTGGCCTTCCAGGTCAGGTAGCCCTGGTCGAGCCAGATGTCCTTCTTGCCGAAGCCGCCGCCCAGGGTCTGGGTGGTGGACACCGGGTTGTTGTCCGAGCCGGTGCCGATGCGGATGCCGGCGGTCCATTCCGGCGAGATCACCGCCTTCATGCCCAGGCGCGCCCGCAGGCGGAACAGGTTGTCGCGGTCCTCGCGGCTGTTGAGCAGCGGCGGCAGCTTGCTGTTGGTGTCCTTGTTGACGTCGTAGGGGCCGTTGTCGTTGAGCTTGGCGTAGTCGACGAGCTCGTTGCTGTTGTTGTCGGCAAAGAACCGCGACTCCTGGCGCAGGCGGATGTCACCGTCAAAGCTGATGCGCGAGACCCAGTCCGGGAAGGTGTTGGGCTGGGCCCAGTTTTCCTGCTTGGCGGTGGCCATGACCTCGGCCTTGACCTGATCGCGGATCTGCTCGCGGACGATGGCCGGCACATATTGCACCCGCACATCACCGGGCGCCGCAGCGGGGCCGGTAGCGGCCACAGCGGTGGCGGCGCGGGCCTGCTGGGCCTCTTTCTCGGCCTGGGCGATCAGCCCGTCGGCCTGCTCCTGCTTCAATACCCCCTGCTGCACCAACAGACGGATCAGGTTGATCGTGGCGTTCTCCGAAGGCGCGGCGGCAGCCGCAGCCTGTCCGGCCAGGGTCAGGGCGACCATGCCGAGCGCCAGGGTCAATCGATTCACGGTGGAAATCATCTGCACACAACTCCTGTAGAAACTGCAAATAGGGTTCGCTCATTCCGGACGCCGGCCCTTGAGGGACAGGCGCACCGGCAAGGTCAGGGAGGCCGGCATGCGCTCTTTCAGGCGCGGCGTGGCCCGCAGCGCCGCCAGCACCTGCTGGTCGGTCTCGGGATTGCCGCTGGAGCCGGCCAGTTCGGCGCGGGTCACTTGGCCGTCGGCGCCCAGCCACAGGTCCACCTGCAGCGCATAGGCCTTCTTGCGCAGCTCCGGGTCCTCGCGCAGCGCGCGCTGGAAGGTCGCCGCCAGGTACTGCTTGTAGGTGCCGGTGCCCAGCCCGCCACCACCGGCGCCGGCCATGCCGCCGCCCTTGCCGGCGCCGACGTTGAAGCCGTCGTTGCCGGCCTGGGCATCGCCGTCGATCTGCATCGGGTTGGCCAGATCGTCCGCCGGCGATGGCGGTGCTTCTTCCTCGGGCTTGACCTCCTCGGGGGTGGGCGTGGGT
>NZ_JAFGYX010000162.1:0-444 GCF_017491625.1 Pseudomonas sp. 50_B | reverse complement strand
GGTAGGACTCGTAGCATTGGATGACGATGCCTAGTACTGTGCGCCAATTAGGTCGTCATTGCGCCAGCTCGTCAGCGCTGGTCGTCTACCAGCTCGATAATTGGCGCAAGTTGTAGGTCGGGGGCACCACACCACGCTCGCTTGGCAGTAACGCGAGCAGGGGGCGTCCCTATACGCGATGGATCGAGGTCATGACTGGACACTGCATCGGAAGACACTTCGTGCCGACACGAAGCAGCCTCAATATCTAACACGAGGATGTTCCTGTTGATACCGTCTGCGATAGGCTAGTTCATAAACGAGTGGCGATGCCCGGGCTCAGAATCCAAGGAGCAAAACTGCGTCGGTTTAGCTGAGATTGCACCGTTGTTATAATCGACCCGGGCTGCGACAATCGGCCGTATGCGGCGGTTGTTCTGTGATCTACTAGCGCCAATCTATATC
>NZ_JAFGYX010000161.1:0-446 GCF_017491625.1 Pseudomonas sp. 50_B | reverse complement strand
CGCGCGATCTTCGAAACGCTGCAGAGCCTCAACCCGCATCCGACCACGGAACTCGAATACACGACGCCGTTCGAGCTGTTGATCGCGGTGATGCTGTCGGCGCAGGCAACCGACGTATCGGTCAACAAGGCGATGCGCAAGATGTTCCCGGTGGCCAACACGCCGAAGAAGATCGTCGCGCTCGGCGAGGAAGGCGTCGCCGACTACATCAAGACGATCGGCCTCTACCGGACGAAGGCAAAGAACGTCGTCGCGGCGAGCCGTATCCTGCTCGAGCAATACGGCGGCGAAGTCCCCGCCGAGCGCGAGGCGCTCGAGAGCCTGCCGGGGGTCGGCCGCAAGACCGCGAACGTCGTGCTGAACACCGCGTTCGGCCAGCCGACGATCGCCGTCGACACGCACATCTTCCGCGTCGCGAACCGCACGGGGCTCGCGCCCGGCAAGGA
>NZ_JAFGYX010000160.1:0-446 GCF_017491625.1 Pseudomonas sp. 50_B | reverse complement strand
ATCAGGCCGATCATGAACGCCATCGCCATGAAGAAGATCATGATGACGCCGTGCGCGGTGAACACCTGATCGTAGTGGTGCGGCGGCAGGTAGCCGGGCCCGTTGTACGCGAGCGCGAGCTGCAGGCGCATCATCACCGCGTCGGCGAAGCCGCGCAGCAGCATGATGAGCGCAACGATGATGTACATCACGCCGAGCTTCTTGTGGTCGACGGTCGTGAGCCACTCGCACCACAGCCATTTCCAGCGCTTCGTATAGGTGAGCGCGCCCAGAATCCCGAGCACGACGAGCACCATGAACGCGCCCGCGCCCATGATGATCGGCTGATCGAACGGGATCGCCGAAAGCGTCAATTTTCCGAACATGCTTACCTCTTCGTCCGACAGGCGGCGTCCGTCAGATCGAGGACGTGGCCGTTGTTGTACTTCGCGATGATGTTATTGAAG
>NZ_JAFGYX010000159.1:0-449 GCF_017491625.1 Pseudomonas sp. 50_B | reverse complement strand
CGGCGGACGGGTCGCCAGGTCCACCGTTGCCGTTTGGGACCTGTAACGGCGCAACGGCGTGCGGTGCCGGGCCGGGGCCGTGCGCATCGCCCGAGGGCGGCAGGGTGAGCCGGGGGCGACCGCCGCCGCAACGAGGCGACGAACCCACGGCGGCGAGACGTGTGGAGGGGGATGGCGGGTGATTGACTGGCGCTTGCGATTTTCGTCGTCGCGCTGCGATCGCCCGGCGCGCTGCGTCCGACTGATACAGCGAAGGTGGCGGCTCACCGGCGCGCTGTAGAGGGGCTTGCAGCCCCCGCGAACGAGGTCGGAATGGAGCGGGCTTGGCTGACGTTTTCGGAGCGCGTAGCGCCCGGTTTACCGCTTCACGCGCGTGAGCGCCAGTGCGGGCCTTGCGGATGCGATATCGCTGCCGATGTCTCCGGTCCGCCGATCCGCCGATCCGCCGG
>NZ_JAFGYX010000158.1:0-449 GCF_017491625.1 Pseudomonas sp. 50_B | reverse complement strand
GCGACGCTCTGCACGTAGCCCGATGCGGGCGCGCGCAGGCGAGCCCGTGGATCGCGCTCGATGCGCTCGACGGCGGCGCGGTGATGCACTTCAAGATGGGCGGCGCGCCGTCGCAATGGGGCGCGGGCGAGGCGCCGCCGTCGTTCGGCGTGCCGGTCGCGCGCGATGTGGCGGACAGCTTCAACAATCGCGGCATCAGCGCGGACGGCGCGACGAACGCCGACGGCCAGGGCGCCGATTTCGACGGCAGCCTGTTCAGCTACTCGGCGAACGCGCTCGCGCAGGCGGGCGTGCGGCCCGGCGCGCCGTTCACGTACGGCGGCGCGAGCTTCGTGCTCGGCGGCGCGTCGTCGCTCGACAATGCGGTGGCGGTCGGGCAGACCGTGATGCTGCCGCCGGGCTCGGCGGGCACGAGTGTCGTCGTGCTCGGCGCGTCGAACAACGGGCCC
>NZ_JAFGYX010000157.1:0-450 GCF_017491625.1 Pseudomonas sp. 50_B | reverse complement strand
ATACCGCAGCGACAACCCGATCGTCGTCACGGCCATGCCGATCGACAGCGCCCAGATCCACGACGAGATCTGCGCGTCGCTCAGGTGCGCGGCGCGGCCGGCCTGGAACATCAGCACGAGCGAGCTCGTATAGCCCGTCATCATCGCGACGAAGCCCGCGACGAGCGCGGACGGCGACGTGTCGGTGAAAAAATTCGCTCGCGCGGCGGCGCGCGGCAGGTTGGAGGCGGGCGGCTGGCTGCTCATCGGTGAAACGTCGGGTCCGGGGTGGGGAAGGTGAGGCGTTGAAAAACGGCGGAATCGGCGGGGCGACGCGCGCGGCGGGCGCGGCGGGCGCGTCACTTGCTCAGCGTGCGCATCGCGGATTCGAGGCCCGCGAGCGTGAGCGGATACATCCGGTCGCCGAGCACGTCGCGGATGATCGCGATCGACTGCCGGTATTCCCAGAGC
>NZ_JAFGYX010000156.1:0-450 GCF_017491625.1 Pseudomonas sp. 50_B | reverse complement strand
CCAATACGCTTTCGAGCCCCGCCAACACGTTAGATGGTTAAGCCTTGGTTGATCGCGGCGCGGCCGGCAGGAAATGACCGGCATTGCGGATGCGGGCGGCAATTCCTGCCCGGTCCTGGCGCCCAGCGCATCGATTGCTTTTATGCGCGGCCGTTCACATCGCATTAACCGCGCTTCCTAACTTCGCCTCCATACCGTTCCCGTAAACCCACGGATGCTTTCGGGGCCAAGAATTGACCCCGACGTGTGCACGGCAATGACCCAGCATGATGACGAGATTCGGCAGTCGCCTCTTTGACCAGGCCTTCGTGCGCAGCGGACCGATCCGCTGGCTGGTGGTGGGCGGCACGCTGCTGATCGCGGCCATCGCCGTAGGCTCCGTCCTGATGGCGCAGAATTTCCGCGAGCGGGCGCTGCGCAATGCGGGCCGCGAGCTGGAAAATACCGTGC
>NZ_JAFGYX010000155.1:0-451 GCF_017491625.1 Pseudomonas sp. 50_B | reverse complement strand
AGATGTGCTCGTCGGGCGACAGGTACAGCGTGACGCCGCCCGCGAGCGCCATGTCGATCTCGCCCGCGCGCAGCGCCTGGCACGCGAGATGGATCGCGACGAGCGCGGACGAGCACGCGGTGTCGACGGGAATCGCCGGCCCCTTCAGGTTCAGGTGATAGGCGAGCCGCGCGGCGCCGATCGCGAAGCTGTTGCTCTTCTCGAGCATCGTGACCGCGCCGCCCGCGCCGAGCTGCCGGTACTCCTGGTTCATGATGCCGAGATAGACGCCGCAGTTGCGGCCGTCGAGCGTATCGGCCGAATAGCCGGCGTTCTCGAAGGCCCGATAGCCTTCCTGCAGGAACAACCGGTGCTGCGGATCCATCTCCTGCGCCTCGGCGGGCGAGATCCGGAAGAACGCCGGATCGAAGCAGTCGACGTCGTCCAGGAGGCCGATCCATTTGCTGTAGAC
>NZ_JAFGYX010000016.1:0-150116 GCF_017491625.1 Pseudomonas sp. 50_B | reverse complement strand
GGGCAAGTGGGTACGGCGCTGAAATTAAGGTCTTTATGGTTTAATGCCGAGCACCGTTTAGAGCCCATTCGACTGGACCACTATGAGCCGTGGAAAACACCCCGTGCCCCTCGACCTGCCCCTGCCGGAGCGCATGGATGAAACCCTGGGCAAGCAGGACAGCGCCTACGCAGCCTTGCGCCAGGCGATCCTGGAAAAACGCCTGCCTGCTGGCTGCCGCTTGCCTTCGACCCGCACCCTGGCCCAGCGCTGGGGCCTGTCCCGGGGCACCCTGGAAGTGGTCTTCGACCGCCTGCGCAGCGAAGGCTATGTGAGTCGCGCCAGCGGTTCCGGGACCCGGGTCTGCGCGGTGGTACCGGACCTGTATCTGAGCGCGCCGGCACGCGTTGCACCGTCCGCCAGCCGTGACAACGAGCCCTCGTGTCCGCCGCTGAGCGTACGTGCCGGCCAGCCCTTTGTGGCACGACTCGCCGACCCGGCGCTGTTTCCCCTGCAGCGCTGGACCCGTTCCCTGACCCGAGCCCTGGGCAGTGCCACGGCGCAATCGCTGTGCGATGCCGACCCCGCCGGCCTGCCGGCGCTGCGCCAGCAGATCGCCGAGTACCTGGGGCAGCACCGGGGCATCGCCTGCCATGCCGGGCAAGTGATGATCACCACCGGCATCCGCCATGGCCTCGACCTGCTGGCCCGCAGCCTGCTCAATGCAGGGGACAAGGTTTGTATCGAAGACCCCGGCTACCTTTCGGCCCAGGGCCTGTTTGCCCTGGCCGGTGCGCGGCTGGTGCCGATTCCGGTGCAGGAGGAGGGCATCGACGTGGCGCAACTGCAAGGCCACCGCGATGCACGCATGGTCTACGTGACCCCGGCCCATCAGGCGCCCCTGGGCATGACCATGCCGGTGTCCCGGCGTCTGGCGCTGCTGGAATGGGCCCGGCACAGCGACACCTGGGTGGTGGAAGACGACTACGACAGCGAATTCAACTACCAGAGCGCGCCCCTGGCGGCCCTCAAGTCGCTGGACCGGGACGACCGGGTGATCTACTGCGGCAGTTTCAACAAGACCCTGTTCGCCGGTTTGCGGGTGGGCTTCATGCTGGTGCCCGAGGCGCTGCGTGCAAGGCTGCTGGCCACCTTGCAGAACACCGGGCGCTCGGTGGGGGTGATCGAACAGCTGGCCCTGGCCGACTACATCGCCAGTGGCGCCTTTCTGCGTAACCTGCGGGCGGCGCGTCAGGCTTATCAGGAGCGCCGCGACCTGCTGCTGACGATTCTCGCGCGGGAGGCGCCCGGCTGTTACCGCATCAGTGGCCAGCAGGCCGGGCTGCATCTGCTCCTGGAGTTGCCTCCGGGTAGCGACGAGGCGGGCTTTCGCCGGCGCGCGGCAGAGCAGGGCCTGCTGCTGCAAGGGGTGATTGAACATTGCCAGCAGGTGCGCCGGGCGCCGGCGGTGATCATCGGCTACGCGGCCCTGAGCCTGGCGCAGATCCGCTTCAGCGGTGGGCGTCTGGCGGCGCTGTTGGTGGCCGCGGCGCGGCAAGAGCAAGAACAAGTGCAAGCGCGCTGAGCCTGGGCTGTCATCTGCCTGTCATGTGGCTCGGGCACCCTCGGCGCCCCGGCCTTCGGCCTTTGTGGATTACACGGACGTCATGATCATTGTCACCGCCGGCGCGGCCTATCTGGATATCGACGCCTACGCCGGTTGCATCGCCTACGCCGAACTGCTCAACCTCAGCGGGCGCCCGGCCCGGGCCCTGAGCAGCGCACCGCTGAACGAGAGCATCCCGGCCCATTTCCGCCAGCAGCTCAAGGGCCTGGACCGCCACGTCCCGGAGGGCGCCGATCAGTTCGTGCTGGTGGACATTTCCAACCACCTGCACCTGGACCCGCTGGTGGACCTCGCCCGGGTGATCGAGGTCATCGACCATCACCCCGGGTTCGAGGCCTTCTGGGACGAGCGCCTGGGCAAATACGCGGATATCCGCCCGATCGGCGCCGCCTGCACCCAGGTTTTTGAGCGCTGGCGCGATTCCGGGCTGCTGCCCAGGATCAGCCGCGACAGCGCGCAACTGCTGGCGGCGGGGATTCTCGACAACACCCTGAACTTCACCGACCAGGGATGCACCGCAGCGGACCGCGAGGCCTACGCTGCCCTGGCCGCCCATGCAGGCCTGGGGCCGCAGTGGCCCGACGAGTATTTCCAGCAATGCCAGCAGCAGATCGAAGCGCAACTGGCGCAGGCCCTGCTCAAGGACTTGAAAGTCCTCGAAGCGTCCAGCAACCTGCCGCGGCGCTTTGCCCAGCTGACCCTGTGGAATGGCGAGGACCTGCTGGCGCGCCAGCGCAGCCTGATCGAGCAGGTGCTGGGGCAGTGGGGCGATGACTGGCTGCTGAACCTGATCAGCCTCAGTGAGGGCAAAAGCTACCTGCTGACCGGCAGCCAGGGCAGTGCCCACAAACTGGAGCGGCTGCTAGAGTGCCGCGCCCTGGACGGCGTGCATTGCCTGGCCCGGCCGATCCTGCGCAAGGAACTGCTGCGCAAGGGCCTGGCGCTGCAGGCCCCGTCCTGTCGGACGGGCTAGTCGTCGAAGCCGGCCTGTTCGTGAATCTCGTCCATCTTCAGTTCCAGGCGGTAGGCCACGGCGATGAACAGTGCCTGGCACAGGCACAGGGTGGCGCTCAGTGAGCGGAAGGCGAAGGAGCTGCCTTCATTGACCAGCAGCACGCTGTTGGCGCGCTTGGCCAGGGGCGACAGGGTGCTGTCGGTGATGATCAGGGTCTGGGCCTGGTTGTGCTGGGCAATGCGCAGGCAGTGCTGGGTCTCTTTGCCATAGGGGGTGAAGCTGATGGCGATCACCAGGTCGTTGGGGCGGATGCTGCGCATCTGCTCGCGGTAGCTGCCCCCCAGGCCCGACACCAGGTGAATGCGCTTGTTGGTGTGCTGCAGGTTGTACACCAGGTAGTCGGCCACGGCGAAGGAGCGGCGCACCCCGACCACGTAGATGTTGTCGGCGTTGACCACCAGGTCCACGGCCTTGTCGAAGGCCGTGTCGTCCAGTTCCAGGCCCAGGCGCTCGATCCCCGAGAGGGTGGCGTTGACGCATTCCCGAGCCAGGTCACCGCCGCTGGCCTTCTGCGACTTGTTGGCAATCATGCTGCGGATGCGCTGCTGGTAGTTCTGTACCGGCGTGGCCTTGTGGGTGTAGGCCTGGCGAAACAGCGCCTGCATTTCACTGAAGCCGCTGAAGCCGAAACGCTGGGAGAAGCGCACGATGGCCGAGGGATGCACTTCGCATTCCCGCGCGATGTCGCTGATGCGGTCGACCATGATCCGGTCGCTCTGCTGGCTCATGTAGCTGGCAATGCGCTTGAGCTGGCGCGGCAGGCTCTCGTATTCCTCGGTGATCAGTTGCAGCAGGCGTTCGGCATTGATCGGAGGGCTGACGAGGTCGCTCTCGGGCGTGCTCTCGGACAAGGCCGGCTGATCGGTGCGGGACATAGAAAATCCTTCTGGCTTGTGCTTATGGGAACGGCCTGTGGCCCCGTCCCCTGACAATAGGTGGGCAGCCGGCAGTCTACAGGGTAGGGGCCCATAAAATCTTCGGGCTGATGCCGGCCGGCACCTTGCTGAAACGATGCATGACCTCTGGCTCAGGCTAGAACAAGTTTAATGGAAAAAATATTCCACGTAAAAAACTTATAGAAAAAATATTGATTGGCGCCGAGAGACGTTTTAGTCTGCATCCACCAAGAGTGTTCGGCGCCTGCCAAGGGTGGCGAGCACAGGCTGATAAAAATAACAGGAGCCAGCATGGGCCAGACTCGTTTTGCCAGTGGGCGTCAATTGGATCTGATTTGCCTCGGACGCCTGGGCGTCGATCTCTATGCACAGCAGGTCGGTGCGCGGCTGGAGGATGTCAGCAGTTTTGCCAAGTACCTCGGCGGCTCGTCGGCGAACATTGCCTTCGGCACCGCGCGCCTGGGCCTCAAGTCGGCGATGTTGAGCCGGGTCGGCGACGATCACATGGGGCGCTTCCTGGTGGAGTCCCTGGCACGCGAAGGCTGTGACGTCAGTGCCATCCAGGTCGACCCGCAACGCCTCACCGCCATGGTCCTGCTGGGTCTCAAGGACCGCGAAACCTTCCCCCTGGTGTTCTACCGCGAGAACTGCGCGGACATGGCGCTGCGCGCCGAAGACATCGACGAAGCCTTTATTGCCTCCAGCAAGGCCTTGCTGATCACCGGCACCCATTTCTCCACCGACGGCGTCTACCGGGCCAGCCTCCAGGCCCTGGACTACGCGCAAAAGCACGGGGTCAAGCGGGTCCTGGACATCGACTACCGGCCAGTGCTCTGGGGCCTGGCGGGCAAGGCTGACGGTGAGACCCGGTTTGTCGCCGATCACCAGGTCAGCCAGCATGTGCAGAGCATCCTGGGGCGTTTCGACCTGATCGTCGGCACCGAAGAAGAATTCCTCATTGCCGGTGGCAGCGACGACTTGCTGACGGCCTTGCGCACGGTGCGCTCTTTGAGCGCCGCGACCCTGGCGGTCAAGCTCGGCCCGCAAGGGTGCACGGTGATCCACGGCGAGATTCCGCCGCGCCTAGAGGACGGGGCGATCTATCCCGGTGTGCGGGTGGAGGTGCTCAACGTGCTGGGCGCCGGCGATGCCTTCATGTCCGGCTTCCTCAGTGGCTGGCTGGAAGACGCCAGCGATGAGCGCTGCTGCCAGTTGGCCAACGCCTGTGGCGGCCTGGTGGTGTCGCGCCATGCTTGTGCCCCGGCGATGCCGACCCGCGCCGAACTGGACTACCTGTTCAGCAGCCCGGTGCCCATTACCCGTCCCGACCAGGACCCGATCCTGCAGCGCCTGCATCAGGTCAGCGTGCCGCGCAAGGCCTGGAAGCAATTGTTCGTCTTTGCCTTCGATCACCGTGGGCAACTGGTGGAACTGGCGCAACAGGGCGGCCAGGACCCGACGCGCATCAGCGTCCTCAAGCAGCTGTTTATCCAGGCGGTCGAGCGGGTCGAGCAGCTGCTGCGCGAGCAGGGCGTGGCGGCCGATGTCGGCCTGCTGGCCGACCAGCGCTTCGGCCAGGATGCGCTGAATGCCGCCACCGGGCGCGGCTGGTGGGTGGCGCGTCCGGTGGAGGTGCAGGGCTCGCGGCCGCTGGCCTTCGAGCATGGGCGCTCGGTGGGCAGCAACCTGATCGCCTGGCCCCAGGAGCAGATCATCAAGTGCCTGGTGCAATATCACCCGGACGATGAACCCCTGCTGCGCCTGGAGCAGGAAGCACAGATCCGCGGCCTGTATCAGGCGTCCCAGGTCAGCGGCCACGAGCTGCTGCTGGAAATCATCCCGCCCAAGGACCTGCCCGGCGCCCATCCCGAAGTGCTCTACCGCAGCCTCAAGCGCCTGTACAACCTGGGTATCTACCCGGCGTGGTGGAAGATCGAGGCGCAGTCGGCCGAGGAGTGGCAAAAGCTCGACGAGCTGATCCAGGAGCGTGACCCGTACTGTCGTGGCGTGGTGCTGCTGGGCCTGAATGCCTCGGCCGAGTGCCTGGCCGAGGGCTTCCGGCAAGCCGCCAACAGCCAGACCTGCCGTGGTTTTGCCGTGGGCCGGACGATTTTCCAGGAGCCGAGCCGTGGGTGGCTGGCGGGGGAGATCGACGACGAAACCCTGATCCGGCAAGTGCAGGGCACCTTCGAACAACTGATCAACGCCTGGCGCAGCGCCCGCTCACGTTAGCAGCCGGCTTGCCGGCGAAGAGGGTCTTGAGCCTGGTGCCAGGCTCGCCGGAGCCTTCGCTGGCACGCCAGCTCCTACGAGTGCGAGGCCGTTCTCCACGCTTTCATGAATAACAACAAAAGGTGCAGCCATGCCCGCTATCCGAATTGGCATCAACCCGATCTCCTGGAGCAACGACGACCTGCCGGCCCTGGGCGGTGAAACGCCCCTGAGCACCGCCCTGAGCGAAGGCCGCGACATCGGTTACCAAGGCTTTGAACTCAACGGCAAATTCCCCAAGGACGCCAAGGGTGTGGGCGATGTGTTGCGCCCTTATGACCTGGCGCTGGTCTCGGGCTGGTACTCCAGCCGCCTGGCCCGGCGTTCGGTGGCGCAGGAAATCGACGCCATTGCCAGCCACGTCGAACTGCTGAAACGCAACGGCGCCTCGGTGCTGGTCTACGGCGAGGTGGCCGACTCGATCCAGGGTTCACCGGTGCGCCTGATCGAGCGTCCGCGCTTCCACAGTGAACAGGCCTGGCAGGATTACGCCGACAAGCTCACGGAGCTGGCGCGCTTCACCCTGTCCCAGGGTGTGCGCCTGGCCTATCACCATCACATGGGCGCCTACGTCGAGTCCCCGGCAGACATCGACAAACTGATGAGCCTGACCGGCGAGGAAGTCGGCCTGCTGTTCGATTCGGGCCACTGCTACATGGGCGGCGGCGAACCCCTGGAGGTGCTGCGCAAGCACATCCGCCGCGTCTGCCACGTGCATTTCAAGGATGTACGCAAGCCGGTGGTGCAGCTGGCGCGCAACAACCTGTGGAGCTTCCCGGACTGCATCGTCAACGGCACCTTCACCGTGCCCGGTGATGGCGACCTCGACTTTGCCGCCTTGCTCGATGTGCTGCTGGACGCGGGCTACCAGGGCTGGCTGGTGGTGGAAGCCGAGCAGGACCCGGCCGTGGCACCGAGCTACGTCTATGCGAAAAAAGGTTACGACACCTTGCGGGCCCTGCTGGACGCCGCTGTGCAACGCAGGAGTACTGCCCAATGAACCTGCTGGTGAAAAGCGCGGCCAAGGGCCGGACCCTGGTCCAGTTGCCAGAGGGCGCCCTGGAATACGTGGGCTTCAGTGCCTACCGCCTGAGCCTGGGGGAAAGCCTGCCGCTCAGCGCCGGCGACCAGGAACTGTGCCTGGTGCTGCTCAGCGGCCGCATCGATGTGCAGGGCCAAGCGCCCCAGGGCGCCTTCCAGTGGGACAACCTGGGCGACCGGCAATCGGTGTTCGAAGACAAATCGCCCTTTGCCGCCTACCTGCCGCCGGGCAGCCAGGCCCAGGTCACCGCCCTGAGCGAGGTGCAGATCGCTGTGTGCGCCGCCCCGGGTGATGCCGCCGCTGGCCTCGGCCCGCGGCTGATCCGCCCGGAGCAGTGCAAGCGCAGCGTGCGCGGCAAGGGCGCCAATACTCGTTATGTCTGCGACATCCTGCCCGACAGCGAGCCGGCCCATTCCCTGCTGGTGGTGGAGGTGCGCACGCCGTCCGGGCATTCCTCCAGCTACCCGCCGCACAAGCACGACACCGACGACCTGCCGCACCAGAGCTTTCTGGAAGAGACCTATTACCACCAGGTCAACCCGCCCCAGGGCTTCGTCTTCCAGCGGGTCTACACCGACGACCGCAGCATCGACCAGGCCATGGCCGTGGAAAACAGCGACCTGGTGGTGGTGCCCAAGGGCTATCACCCGGTCAGCGTGCCTTACGGCTACGAGTCCTATTACCTGAACGTCATGGCCGGGCCCAAGCGCGTCTGGCAGTTCCATAACGACCCACAGCACAGTTGGCTGCTGGATCTCTGAAGCGCCGAACTCAGACGGCAACCCTTTACGGAGAACAAGAACAATGAGCGACACCCCGGTAATAGGTCATTACATCGGTGGCCAGGTGCAGGACGCCGGCGAGCGTTTCAGCCAGGTGTTCAACCCGGCCACGGGTGCGGTCCAGGCCCGCGTCGCCCTGGCCAGCCAGAAGACCGTGGACGAGGCCGTGGCCGCGGCGCTGCGGGCTTTTCCTGCCTGGTCCGAACAGTCTTCCCTGCGCCGTGCGCGGGTGATGTTCAAGTTCAAGGAACTGCTGGACCGGCACCACCAGGAACTGGCGCAGATCATCACCCG
The DNA here is from genome assembly GCF_017491625.1 of Pseudomonas sp. 50_B. NCBI lineage: Bacteria > Pseudomonadati > Pseudomonadota > Gammaproteobacteria > Pseudomonadales > Pseudomonadaceae > Pseudomonas > Pseudomonas sp. 50_B. The sequence goes on along the minus strand of NZ_JAFGYX010000016.1, from coordinate 142,210 downwards.
CGAGCACGGCAAGGTGCTGTCCGACGCCATGGGCGAGGTGACCCGTGGCATCGAGATCGTCGAATACGCCTGTGGCGCGCCGAACCTGTTGAAAACCGATTTCAGCGACAACATCGGTGGCGGCATCGACAACTGGAACCTACGCCAGCCCCTGGGCGTGTGCGCCGGGGTCACGCCGTTCAACTTCCCGGTGATGGTGCCGCTGTGGATGATCCCCATCGCCCTGATCACCGGGAACTGCTTCATCCTCAAGCCGTCCGAGCGCGACCCGTCCGCTAGCCTGCTGCTGGCGCGCCTGTTGACCGAAGCCGGGTTGCCCGAAGGGGTGTTCAACGTGGTCCAGGGCGACAAGAGCGCGGTGGACGGCTTGCTCCAGCACCCGGACATCGAGGCGATTTCCTTTGTCGGTTCGACGCCGATTGCCGAGTATATCCACCAGCAGGCCAGCGCCCGAGGCAAACGCGTGCAGGCTCTGGGTGGGGCCAAGAACCACATGATCGTGATGCCCGACGCCGACCTGGACCAGGCCGCCGATGCACTGATCGGTGCGGCCTACGGCTCGGCCGGCGAGCGCTGCATGGCCATCTCCATCGCCGTGGCGGTGGGCGAGGTGGCCGACGAATTGATCGCCAAGCTGCTGCCGCGCATCGACCAGCTCAAGGTCGGCAACGGCTTGCAGGGCGACAGCGACATGGGGCCGCTGGTGACCGCCGAGCACAAGGCCCGGGTTGAAGGTTTCATCGACCAGGGCGTGGCCCAGGGCGCACAGCTGCTGGTGGACGGACGCGGCTTCAAGGTGCCGGGGGCGGAGCAGGGCTTCTTTGTCGGCGCCACCCTGTTCGATCACGTCACTACCCAGATGAGCATCTACCAGCAGGAAATCTTCGGGCCGGTGCTGGGCATTGTGCGGGTGCCCGACTTTGCCAGCGCGGTGGCGCTGATCAACGCCCATGAATTCGGCAATGGCGTGTCCTGCTTCACCCGCGACGGCGGCGTGGCCCGGGCCTTTGCCCGCAGTATCAAGGTGGGCATGGTGGGCATCAACGTGCCAATTCCGGTGCCCATGGCCTGGCATTCCTTCGGCGGCTGGAAGCGTTCGCTGTTCGGCGACCACCATGCCTACGGCGAGGAAGGCGTGCGCTTCTACAGCCGCTACAAGAGCGTGATGCAGCGCTGGCCCGACAGCATCGCCAAGGGCCCGGAATTCAGCATGCCGACGGCCAAGTAGCTGTCTCGACGGGATGGATTTGGGAGCACAAGAAGAATGAGCCAGCCCCTGCGTTTCGCCCTGAATCGTATGGTTGCACCGGGTTTGTCACTGTTGGAGTTCATCGACCTGGCGCTGACGCTGAAGGTCGATGCCATTGAGCTGCGCAATGACCTTGCGGGCGTGGAAATCGAGGACGGCACGCCGCCGCAGCGGGTCCGCGAATTGTGCGCGGCCCAGGGCATCAAGGTGTTGTCGATCAACGCCCTGTACCCCTTCGATGTGTGGAACGACGAGCGTCGCCAGCAGGCCCTGAAACTGGCCGCCTATGCCCGTGCCTGCGGCGCCGAGGGGCTGGTGCTGTGCCCGCTCAATGACCCTGCCGATCCGCGCACTGAGGCCCAGCGCAGCAGCGCGTTGCGCACGGCCCTGAGCGAACTGGCGCCGATCCTGCGGGAGCACGGCCTGCTGGGGTTGATCGAGCCCCTGGGCTTTGAGGAATGCGCGCTGCGCCACAAGCGCACGGCAGTGGAGGCGATCCGTGCCACTGGCGGCCTGGATGTGTTGCGCCTGGTGCACGACACCTTCCACCACCACTTGGCCGGCGAGCATGAGTTGTTTCCCGAGCTGACCGGGCTGGTGCACATCTCCGGGGTCGAGGACCGCCAGGCGCCGCTTGGCAGCATTCGCGACGGCCATCGGGTACTGGTCGGCGAGGCGGACATCCTCGGCAATGCGGCGCAGATCGACACCTTGCGCAGCCGTGGCTACAGCGGCTACCTGTCGTTCGAGCCGTTTGCCGAGAGCGTGCACGGGCGGGCGGATATCCAGCAGGCGCTGGCGGCGAGCATTGCCCACTTGCGGCAAGCCCTGGCCTGAGGTCATTTCCTTGTGGGCGCTGGCAAGCCGGCTCCCCCAGGGCGACATAACAAGATGAAGGTGCAAACCATGAGTACGACACGCTTGACCATGGCCCAGGCCCTGGTGAAATTCCTCGATAACCAATACGTCGAGGTGGATGGGGTCCAGAGCAAGTTCATCGCCGGGGTCTTCACCATTTTCGGCCACGGCAACGTGCTCGGCCTGGGCCAGGCCCTGGAGCAGGACAGTGGCGACCTGGTGGTGCACCAGGGCCGCAACGAGCAGGGCATGGCCCACGCCGCCATCGGTTTCGCCAAGCAGCACCTGCGGCGCAAGATCTACGCCTGCAGCTCCTCGGTGGGCCCCGGCGCGGCCAACATGCTGACCGCGGCGGCCACCGCCAGCGCCAACCGGATTCCCTTGCTGCTGTTGCCAGGGGACGTCTACGCCAGCCGCCAGCCGGACCCGGTGCTGCAACAGATCGAACAGTTCCATGACCTGAGCATCAGCACCAACGATGCCTTCAAGGCCGTGAGCCAATACTGGGACCGCATCAACCGCCCCGAGCAACTGATGAGCGCGGCGCTCCACGCCATGCGCGTGCTCACCGACCCGGCGCAGACCGGCGCCGTGACCCTGGCGCTGCCCCAGGACGTGCAGGGCGAAGCCTACGATTACCCGGACTCCTTCCTCGCCAAGCGCGTGCATCGCATCGACCGCCGCCCGGCCACCGAAGCCATGCTCGGCGATGCCCTGGCGCTGTTCGAGGGCAAGCGCAAGCCGCTGATCATCTGCGGCGGCGGGGTCAAGTATTCCGGGGCCAATCGGGCGTTGCAGGCCTTTGCCGAACGCTTCGGCATTCCTTTTGCCGAAACCCAGGCGGGCAAGAGCGCGGTGGTGTCCGAGCACCCGCTGAACGTCGGCGGGATCGGCGAGACCGGCTGCCTGGCGGCCAACCTGCTGGCCAGGGAAGCCGACCTGATCATCGGCATCGGCACCCGCTACAGCGATTTCACCACCTCGTCGAAATGGCTGTTCCAGCACCCGGAGGTGGCGTTCCTCAACCTCAATGTCTGCCCTGGCGACAGCCTCAAGATGGAGGGTGTGCAGCTACTGGCCGATGCCCGCGCCGGCTTGCAGGCCCTGAGCGAAACCCTGGGCCGCAGCGGCTATCGGGCGGCTTGGGACGGGCAGATCGGCGAGGCCAAGGCGCAGTTGGAAGCCGAGGTGGACCGGGTGTATCAGGTGCAATACCAGGACGACGGTTTTGTCCCGGAAATCAATGACCACCTGGACCCGGCGGTGCTGCGCGAATTCATCGAGCTGACCGGCTCCTGCCTGACCCAGAGCCGGGTGCTCGGGCTGCTCAACCAGGCCTTGCCCGAGGACGGCATCATCGTTGCCGCCGCCGGCAGCCTGCCCGGCGACCTGCAGCGCAGCTGGCGCAGCAAGGGGGTCAATACCTATCACGTGGAATACGGCTATTCGTGCATGGGCTACGAGGTCAACGCGGCGCTGGGGGTCAAGCTCGCCGAGCCGGATCGCGAGGTGTACGCCCTGGTGGGCGACGGCTCCTACCTGATGCTGCACTCGGAGCTGGTCACCTCGATCCAGGAGCGGCGCAAGATCAACGTGGTGCTGCTGGACAACATGACCTTCGGCTGCATCAACAACCTGCAGATGGGCCACGGCATGGACAGCTTCGGTACCGAGTTCCGCTACCGCAACCCGCAGAGCGGCAAGCTCGACGGCGGCTTTGTGCCGGTGGACTTCGCCATGAGCGCCGCCGCCTACGGCTGCAAGACCTACAAGGTCAGCACTGAGGAGCAACTGCTGGCGGCCCTGGCCGATGCCCGGACCCAGACGGTATCGACCCTGATCGACATCAAGGTCCTGCCCAAGACCATGATCCACAGCTACCTGTCCTGGTGGCGGGTGGGCGTGGCCCAGGTGTCCACCAGCGAGCGCACCGATGCGGCGGCCAAGACCCTTAATGAACGCCTGGCCCAGGCCCGGCAGTACTGATTGCTCTGCAACGAACAACAACAGGAGTATCTGCATGTCTTTGAAACTTGGCGTTATCGGGACCGGGGCCATCGGCCAGGATCACATCCGTCGTTGCAGCCAGACCCTGCTGGGCAGCCAGGTGGTGGCGGTCACCGACATCAACCTGGCGTCGGCGGCCAAGGTGGTCAGCGACCTCAAGCTCAGCGCCGAGGTCTACCCGGACGGCCACGCGCTGATCAAGGCGGCGGACGTCGAGGCGGTGCTAGTGACCTCCTGGGGCCCGAGCCACGAGGAGTTCGTGCTGGCGGCGATTGCCGCGGGCAAGCCGGTGTTCTGTGAAAAGCCCCTGGCGGTGACCGCCGCCGGTTGCCGGCGCATCGTCGAGGCTGAAATCGCCCACGGCAAGCGCCTGGTGCAGGTGGGCTTCATGCGCCCCTACGATGCCGGTTACCAGGCCTTGAAGGCGGTGATTGACAGCGGCCAGATCGGCGAGCCGCTGATGCTGCACTGCGCCCACCGCAACCCGCGGGTGGGGGAGAACTACAAGACCGACATGGCCATCACCGACACCCTGATCCACGAACTGGACGTGCTGCGCTGGCTGCTGGCCGACGACTATGTGTCGGTGCAGGTGGTGTTCCCGCGCAAGACCAGCAAGGCCCTGGCCCACTTGCGCGACCCGCAGATCGTGCTGCTGGAAACCGCCCGTGGCACGCGGATCGACGTCGAGGTGTTCGTCAACTGCCAGTACGGCTACGACATCCAGTGCGAAGTGGTGGGGGAGAGCGGTATCGCCAGATTGCCGGAGCCGTCCCAGGTGCAATTGCGCAGCCAAGCCAAGCTGTCCAACGCCATCCTGATGGATTGGAAGGAGCGTTTTATCGCCGCCTATGACGTGGAGTTGCAGGCCTTTATCGACGGCGTGCGCGCCGGCCAGGTAGGCGGGCCCTCGGCCTGGGACGGTTTTGCCGCCGCCGTGGCGGCCGATGCCTGCATCGAAGCGCAGGGCAGCGGCCAGATCGTCAAGGTTGAGCTGCCTGAGCGTCCGGGCTTCTACGACTGACCTTGTACCGGGCCCGCCTGGGGGATTTGCGGGGGCGCCTGCGGTTGGGCGCCGCTGAACCGCCGCCCGGGTTTTCCCCGGGCGCGACCCCACCGGGCTTGGGCGCACATTGGCCACGGGCCAGGATTTTCAAGGCTTTAACTGGTTTGGAATAAAATTCTAAAATGAGTTGATATAGAAATTATTTTCCAATAAAGTCATTTTCAGGTTGCCGACTCGCTAGGTCGCATGCCCTCAAGCAAACCATGAGAGGCGTGCGGACCGACCCACAAAAACAACAGGTACCGTCGATGAAAACCTTCACTAGCACCATCCTCGCTCTCGGTTCGCGGTTTCGCAGCTCGCTCGCGCCAACCTCCGCTTCGCCTCGGCCCAGCCGCTCTGCCGTCCTCCTGACCTGCCTCGGCTTTCTGTGTGTAGAACGCAACGGTTCACTGCTGTGCTGCGTACCCGGTGCCCCCATCGTGCATCTGTCGCTCTGAGTGGTTTCTGCGCTTTATCCATAAAACCTACAAGAATGTGGAGAAAGACCTGTGATGAACACCAAGATCCGTTTTGCCTCGCTTGCACTGTCGATGCTGCTGGCCAGTGGGGCCGCCTTCGCCGACATCAAGATCGGCGTGAGCATGTCGCAGTTCGATGACACCTGGCTGACCTATCTGCGCGAGTCGATGGATCAGAAAGCCAAGTCCCTGCCCGATGGCGTCAAGCTGCAGTTCGAAGACGCCCGCAGCGATGTGGTCAAGCAATTGAGCCAGGTCGAGAACTTCATCAGCCAGAAAGTCGACGCGATCGTGGTCAACCCGGTGGATACCGCCGCCACTAAGAAAATCACCGAGGCCGCGGTGAAGGCCGGCATCCCCCTGGTGTACGTCAACCGCCGCCCGGATGACCTGAACCTGCCCAAAGGCGTGGTGACCGTGGCTTCCAATGACCTGGAAGCCGGGAAAATGCAGATGCAGTACCTGGCCGACAAGATGGGCGGCAAGGGCGACATCGTGATTCTGCTGGGCGACCTGGCGAACAACTCCACCACCAACCGCACCAAGGGGGTCAAGGAGGTTTTGGCCCAGTACCCGGGGATCAAGGTCGACCAGGAACAGACCGGGGTCTGGCTGCGGGACAAGGGCATGACCCTGGTCAACGACTGGCTGACCCAGGGCCGCAAGTTCGACGCGGTGGTGTCCAACAACGATGAAATGGCCATTGGTGCCGCCATGGCGCTGAAGCAGGCCGGGGTCGAGAAGGGCAGTGTGCTGATCGCGGGTGTCGATGGCACCCCGGATGGTCTGCGCGCGGTGAAAAAGGGCGAATTGGCGCTCTCGGTGTTCCAGGACGCCAAGGGCCAGGCGGACGGTTCCATCGATACCGCGGTGAAGATGATCAAGCATGAGCCGGTAGAGCCGGCGGTGTGGGTTCCGTATCGGCTGATCACCCCGGACAACGTCGACCAGTTCAAGTAACGCCGCTCACCTTCCAGAGCTGTTCCAGAAGAACAGGCTCTAACAACAATAAGTAATAAGTGGCAAGGCGGCCTTGGGTGGCCTTGCCGATGGAGTACCTGATCATGTTCTCTAGCGCGACTGCCTCGAGCACCCCGCAGGCGGGAATCTCGCCTGCCGCCACATCGATTGAAGAACCCTTTCTGCTGGAGGTCATCAACGTCAGCAAGGGCTTTCCCGGTGTGGTGGCCCTGTCCGATGTGCAACTGCGGGTACGCCCGGGAACGGTGCTGGCGCTGATGGGCGAGAACGGCGCCGGCAAGTCGACCCTGATGAAAATCATCGCCGGCATCTATCAGCCGGACGCCGGCGAGCTGCGCCTCAAGGGCCGGCCGGTGGTCTTCGAAACGCCCCTGCAGGCCTTGCAATCGGGCATCGCCATGATCCATCAGGAGCTCAACCTGATGCCGCACATGAGCATTGCCGAGAACATCTGGATCGGCCGTGAGCAGCTCAACGGCCTGCGCATGATCGATCACCGCGCCATGCACCGCTGCACCGCGCAGTTGCTGGAACGCCTGCGCATCAACCTCGACCCCGAGGAGCAGGTGGGCAACCTGAGCATTGCCGAGCGGCAGATGGTGGAGATCGCCAAGGCGGTGTCCTACGACTCCGACGTGCTGATCATGGACGAACCGACCTCGGCCATTACCGACAAGGAAGTGGCGCACCTGTTCTCGATCATTGCCGACCTCAAGGCCCAGGGTAAAGGCATCATCTATATCACCCACAAAATGAACGAAGTGTTCGCCATCGCCGATGAAGTGGCGGTGTTCCGTGACGGTGCCTATATCGGCCTGCAACGGGCCGACAGCCTGGACGGCGACAGCCTGATCTCGATGATGGTGGGGCGCGAGCTGAGCCAGCTGTTTCCCCAGCGCGAGAACCCCGTCGGCGACCTGCTGCTCCAGGTCCGCGACCTGCGCCTGGACGGGGTGTTCGACAGGGTGTCCTTCGACCTGCACGCCGGGGAGATCCTCGGCATCGCCGGGCTGATGGGCTCGGGCCGGACCAATGTTGCCGAGACCCTGTTCGGCATCACCCCCTGCGACGGCGGCGAGATGGTTCTCGACGGCCAGGCCCTGCGCATCAGCGACCCGCACCAGGCGATCGAGAAGGGCTTTGCCCTGCTGACCGAGGATCGCAAGCTCAGCGGGCTGTTCCCGTGCCTGTCGGTCCTGGAAAACATGGAAGTGGCGGTGCTGCCGCATTACGCCGGCGGCGGCTTTGTCCAGCAGAAGGCCTTGCGTGCCCTGTGCGAGGACATGTGCAAGAAGCTGCGGGTCAAGACCCCGTCCCTGGAGCAATGCATCGATACCTTGTCCGGGGGCAATCAGCAGAAGGCCCTGTTGGCGCGCTGGCTGATGACCAATCCGCGCATCCTGATCCTTGATGAGCCGACCCGGGGTATCGACGTCGGGGCCAAGGCCGAGATCTACCGCTTGATCTCCTTCCTCGCCAGCGAAGGCATGGCGGTGATCATGATTTCCTCGGAGCTGCCCGAAGTGCTGGGCATGAGCGACCGGGTCATGGTCATGCACGAAGGTGAACTCATGGGCACCCTCGACCGCAGCGAGGCAACCCAGGAACGGGTGATGCAATTGGCGTCGGGAATGTCGGTGGTGCACTGATTCTTCAATCGATGGCGGCCGGCGGCGCTGTGATTCGCCGCGGCCAGGCACTAACAAAGGTGAGTGGTTATGAACGTGATGTCTGAAAACAAACCGGCCGCGGCGCCCGCTAGAACGCGCCGACGCCTTCCCACCGAACTGAGTATTTTTCTGGTCCTGATCGGCATCGGCCTGGTCTTCGAGCTGTTCGGCTGGATCGTGCGTGACCAGAGCTTCCTGATGAACTCTCAGCGCCTGGTGCTGATGATCCTCCAGGTGTCGATCATCGGCCTGCTGGCCATCGGCGTGACCCAGGTGATCATCACCACGGGCATCGACCTGTCCTCGGGCTCGGTGCTGGCGCTGTCGGCGATGATCGCCGCCAGCCTGGCGCAGACTTCGGACTTTGCCCGGGCAGTGTTTCCGTCCCTGACCGACTTGCCGGTGTGGATACCGGTGGTAGCCGGGCTGGGGGTGGGCCTGCTGGCGGGGGCGATCAACGGCAGCATCATCGCCATCACTGGCATTCCGCCCTTTATCGCCACCCTGGGCATGATGGTCTCGGCCCGCGGCCTGGCCCGCTATTACACCGAAGGCCAGCCGGTGAGCATGCTGTCCGATTCCTACACCGCCATCGGTCACGGGGCGATGCCGGTGATCATCTTCCTGGTGGTGGCGGTGATCTTCCACATCGCCTTGCGCTACACCAAGTACGGCAAATACACCTACGCCATCGGCGGCAACATGCAGGCGGCGCGCACCTCGGGGATCAACGTCAAGCGCCATCTGGTGATCGTCTACAGCATCGCCGGGTTGCTGGCGGGGCTGGCCGGGGTGGTGGCCTCGGCGCGGGCCGCCACCGGGCAGGCGGGGATGGGCATGTCCTATGAACTGGATGCGATTGCCGCGGCCGTGATCGGCGGCACCAGCCTGGCCGGTGGCGTGGGGCGCATCACCGGCACGGTGATCGGCGCGCTGATTCTTGGCGTCATGGCCAGCGGCTTCACCTTTGTCGGCGTGGATGCCTACATCCAGGACATCATCAAGGGCCTGATCATCGTGGTGGCGGTGGTCATTGACCAGTACCGCAACAAGCGCAAGCTCAAGCGCTGATCCACCAGCCTGTTGTCGGCGCCGGCTGGCCAGCGAAGGCGCCCACAAGATGAGGTGCAACGGACGGGGCTGTTCGCCGGCAAGTTGGCTTCTGCGGTGGAGAAACGGGGGAAAAGGCTCCGAATCCGCCGCCCGGTACTGCCGTTTGTCTTCTAAAAGACCTGCTTGTATGGAATTTTTTGTTATAAAAGCACTCTGACAAATGCCACCAAAGCCCGCAATTGCGGGCTTTGTGCGGTTTGTCAGACAGATTCGCTGTCATTTCAGTTGCTGCGCCCTCAAACCGGCCTTAGACTGCCGCCCCTCGTAAATTGAGTGCCGGGTGGCGCTTGGAAGGTATGGCGCCTTTCTGATGACCTGACGGGTCAACCGGAAACAGTTTGAATTCGCCTTAATGCACGTATTTTTTATAGAGAAATCAATGACCAAGGAAAAGTTGCTGGCCATGCCGGCGGATGACTACATGAATGCCGAGCAGCACGCTTTTTTCAGCGACCTGTTGCAAGCCATGAAGGTGGAAACCCACGAGCGCATCGAACAGAACCGGATCGCCATTGAAAGCCTGGACACCCCGGCTGACCCGGCCGACGCCGCTTCCGTCGAAGAAGAGCGCACCTGGTTGGTCAACGCCATTGATCGTGACCAGCGCATGCTGCCGCAATTGGAGCAGGCCCTGGGCCGGATCAGTGACGACAGCTTCGGCTGGTGCGATGACAGCGGCGAGCCGATCGGCCTCAAGCGCCTGCTGATCAGCCCAACCACCAAGTACTGCATCGAAGCCCAAGAGCGCCACGAGCAGATCGACAAGCATCAGCGTCAAGCCTGATCGCCAGCCCCCGCCACAGCGGGGGCTTTGTTTTTTCGGGTACGACTCCATACCCGTTCATTCCCTTGATCTACTGCAAACCCCCGACTAAGGGACCATGGATAATGGCCTTCTAGTGGCGTCTAATGCCGAAAATAATTAGAACGATGTGGGGTGCTAAACATGTCAAGAGAAGGATCTCTAGCGGTGCCGATCGCGCAACCGCTGGCAGCAACACCCGCCGTCCGTTGGTGGGCGCCGACCTTGCAGAGCGCGGCCTTGATGGGCTTGCTGGGCGGCCAGGCACTGGGTGACTGGCCGCTGTACCTGTGCCTGCCCCTGGCGGTGCTGGTGGTCTGGCTGCCTCGGCTGAGAAGCCGCAAGGTGCCCGAGGCGCCGACGGCAACGGCCGACAGCGAGCTGTCCTCGCTGACCCGCGACCTGTCCTACAGCACCACCCATAACGCCCTGTCTGCCGCTGGCGTGGCCTATTCGGTGACGCAACTGGCGGGCAAGCTGCAATCCCAGCTGGATGCCGCGGCGCGCATCGTCGGCAACGCCGAAGTGATGATCAAGACCGAACAGGCCACCTCGCAACTCAGCCGGCAAGCCCTGGAGGCGGCCAGTGAAGCCCACGCCAGCAGCGCCGAAGGGCGCACGGTGCTGGGAGAGTCCATCAGTCGCATGCACTCCCTGAGCGAGCGGGCCAGTGGCAGCCGCGAGCTGATCGAGGCCTTGAGCCAGCGCAGCGAAGAGATCCAGCGGGTGACCCTGGTGATCCAGTCCATCGCCAGCCAGACCAACCTGCTGGCCCTGAATGCCGCTATCGAGGCCGCCCGGGCCGGGGAGCACGGACGGGGTTTTGCCGTGGTCGCCGACGAGGTGCGCGGGCTGGCCGGGCGCACCGCCACGGCCACCGATGAGGTCGGGGTGATGGTGGCCGATATCCAGCAACGCACCAGCGATGTGGTGGAGCAGATCCGTCAACTGTCCGACGACCTGAACCTGGGGGTGGAGCAGGTGGAACACACCGGTCGGCATCTGGACAACATCGCCCGTCTGGCAGCAGGGGTGGAAGGCCAGGTCAGCGAGATCGCCCGGGGCGCCGAGACCAACCGCGAACAGTTGGACAGCCTGTTCCATGCCGTGGAACAGATGCGCAGCGACCTGGCGGTCAGCGATCAGCAGACCCGCAGCCTGGCTCAGGCGGCGGTGCAGATGGAAGGGCAGGCCGAAACCATCAGTGAGCGTCTGGCGGCTGTGGGGCTGGATGACTACCACCAGCGCATTTATGACCTGGCCCGTGAAGGCGCCCGGCGTATTGCCGAGCAGTTCGAGACCGACCTGGCGCAGAACCGCATCAGCCTCGACGACCTGTTCGACCGCCATTACCAGTTGATCGCCAACACCGATCCGGCCAGGTACCAGACCCGTTTCGACCGCTACACCGATCAGGTACTGCCGCCGATCCAGGAATCCCTGCTGCCGCGCCACGACGGCCTGGTGTTCGCCATCACCTGTACCCAAGAGGGTTATGTACCGACCCACAACCTGGCCTTCTCCCAGCCGTTGACCGGCGATCCCGTGGCGGACAACCTGCATAACCGCAGCAAGCGCAAGTTCGCCGATCGCACCGGCATTCGTTGTGGCAGTCACCAGCAACCGCTGTTGCTGCAAACCTATACCCGCGATACCGGCGAACTGATGCACGACTTGTCGGTGCCGATCTGGGTCCAGGGGCGGCATTGGGGAGGGTTGCGCCTGGGCTACAAGCCCGAGCAGGCGCCGTCCCAGCGCAAGGGCTGAGAACATTGTTACCAGGGGCGTAAGACTGCTGTGCAGGATGTGACTGTTTCAGACGCCGGGAACTGACTAGTATGCTCACATCGTTAGGGAGCTAACTAATTCCTCGAGGTTCTCCATGCACAGCAAAGTTGATGTAGCCGTGATGATCGGCAGTGGTGTTCCCCCCATGCTGCGGGACCTGGGACGCAAGGCATGCTGGGTGGTGCTGGTCAATGGCGAACAACGTGGCACTGCCTTTGCCAGCCGCGTCGAGGCCGAGGAGTGCCGGCAGGCCTGGCAGGCGAAACTGGCGCAGTGCCGGCCTGGGCGCCATGCATTCCAGCATTCGGCTTGATGCTCGGGCGGTAGATAGAGGCTTGATCGGTTGGGGCGGATGTCTGGATTCAGGCTGTTGCAGGCAGGGCCCGAAGGCGAGTCGCTAGTTTTAAGTTAATCATCATGATGCTCTTAAACGGATCTCGCCTGGGTCACGGGGGCGCCGCTGGGTTCCCGGGCGGCGCGCTATGGCAGGTATCAGGCGTTCAGGGCGCCCTGGTCAATGGCCAGCTTGAGGGCCTTGGCGGATTCCCTGGCCGCCGCTGCAGCTTCTTCGGAGGTCTTGAACCAGCGGTCGCGTTCCACCTGGTGGAAGGTGATCTGGGTCAGTGGAGGTTTGGCGCGCATGGCAATCACGGCCTGGAATTCGCCTTCGACTTCTCTGCACTCGCCACGAATGAAAAACTCGCCAATATCTAGTTCGGTCACTTCTAGCCTTCCCTTGGAGATGAGTGAGTGCTTGAGCGCCCGTACCGCGAGCGCTCAACCAGCGAGGGAGTATGGCAGTTGTTGCGTTGCGACGGGCTGAGTTATGTCATTGCGGTTTTAGGTAGAGATTGTTCTGAGGTACTAAAGTGAACTTTCTTACGCTTTAATCCGCCCATCCAGATCACTGCACCAGAGTATTACTGGTTAGAATGCCGGGCCTTGTGTGACGACTGCGGGCAAGATTACCCGCTGATGAGCAACATTAGTCTTTGTACTAATCAATGGCCGTGCAGTCATGAATCGCTCGCTTTAAATGGTCGAAATGCACAAAGTTGCTCTAGAATTGCTTCTGCAACCCGAAGTGGCTGCCGATCCGGGGATTCAATCTCAGGGTATATCCGGCTTTCCGGCCTGTTTCAGTACCCGCCCCAGATAGCTCGCCGCCACACTTTTCGGGGTGTCAGAGCCTACTCCTACAGCCTTTGACCTGTGCCTGATGCTTCGGCGAAATGCCCGCAGCTCAGCGCCGGCGTTAACGCCGTGGCCTGGAGTACCCGCTGCATTTGAGTGTTTTTTTGGGGTAACTGATTGGGGTGATCACGCCGTCATGGCGGTTTTTTGTGCTGTCCGTTTTTCCTCGGACGGCACCCTTTTGAGTATCGGGGAGTGTTCCTTGGCAGTAAGTAATCTTGAAATGCATGCGCTGTTCGTTTTGGGTGATTTGCGCGCAAAGCTGGTCAAGCAGTTCCAATCTCGTTTTGTCTACATCACCGAACAGTCCGCCGAAGGCATCTACATCGCCGAGATCGATACCGAGAGCGCGTTGGTGGTGGACGACAAGCCTCGGCTGGAGCTCAAGGTGGGCGATCATTTTCGCGCTGCTGTACTGCCCAGCCGGGAAGGCGGCAAGCTGGAGATCCGCTTTCGCGAGATCAAGCTGACGGTATACGGCCTGGGCGACTATGCCTTTGTCAGCAGTCCCCTGGGGCAGGGGATTGTGTTCAAGGAAGGTCACTCGGTGGTGATGGTCTTCGCCGCCAACGAGCAATTGCAGGAAGGCTTGAGCAAGACCCTCAAGGCGGTCAGCGCCAAGGCGGCCAAATTCCGCAAGGGCGAACTGGTGAGTTTCAAGGCCAGCGAGTGATGAGCCAGAGCCGCGCCGAGTTTCACCAGCAACACCAGCAGGCCGCGTGTGACGAAGCTCAACGCCTGTTCGCCGAGAAGGCGCGCTTGCAGGGCGCCTGGCTGAACTGGGTGGCCGGCCAGCTGTACCACCTGCGCCCGGCGGCATACGCCAGCATGGTGCGCCGCGAGTTGCAGCGGCTGCAGGAGCCGGCGGACCCTTGATGGTCGATCCGGGCCGCGCCCTGGTTGAAAATATGGAACCTCTACTACAGTCAGTTGACTGAATGCTTCAGGGGCCTGGCAGCTTTGCGTGGCGTGTCCCTTTGGTCCTGGTCCTGATCCGAGAGGTGCACCCATGAAAGGAATTCGAGCGCTGCTGGCCAGCAGCCTGTTGGCCCTTGCCGCCTTGAACGCGCCCCCGGTGGCGGCGGCTTCCGCGCCGATTCACTTCGCCGACCTGAACTGGGAGAGCGGCAGCCTGATCACCGAGATCCTGCGGATCGTGGTCGAGAAGGGTTATGGCCTGCCCACCGATACACTGCCTGGCACCACCATCACCCTGGAAACCGCCCTGGCCAACAACGATATCCAGGTGATTGGCGAAGAGTGGGCGGGGCGCAGCCCGGTGTGGGTCAAGGCCGAGGCCGAAGGCAAGGTGCTGGCCCTGGGGGACACGGTCAAGGGCGCTACCGAAGGCTGGTGGGTGCCGGAGTACGTGATCAAGGGTGATCCCGCCAAGGGCATCGCGGCCCTGGCGCCAGAGTTGCGTAGCGTCACCGACCTGGCGCGCTACAAGGATGTGTTCAAGGACCCGGAGAGTCCGACCAAGGGGCGTTTCCTCAACAGCCCGATTGGTTGGACCTCGGAGATCGTCAACCAGCAGAAGCTCAAAGCCTATGGCCTGGAGGACAGCTACGTGAACTTCCGCAGTGGCTCCGGCGCAGCCCTGGATGCGGAGATCAGCTCGTCGATCCGTCGGGGCAAACCGATCCTGTTCTACTACTGGTCACCGACGCCGCTGCTGGGGCGCTTCAAACTGGTCCAGTTGCAAGAGCCGCCCTTTGATGCCGAGGCCTGGAAGACCCTGACCGACGCTAGCAACCCCAACCCGCGTCCGAGTCGTTCCCTGGCCTCGAAACTGTCCATCGGCGTGTCTGCGCCATTCCACAAGCAGTACCCGCAGTTGGTGAGCTTCTTCAGCCAGGTCGAGCTGCCCATCGAGCCCCTCAACCAGGCCCTGGCGCAGATGAGCGAAAACCACAGCACGCCCCGTGACGCGGCCCGGGCCTTCCTCAAGCAGCATCCTGATCTATGGCGCAACTGGGTGCCCCAGGACGTCGCCGCCAAAGTCGCCGCCCTGTTGTAGGAGCCGCCTTGCCGGCGAAAGGGCCCGCAGGCCTTGCACCGTCCATGGCGACGCCTTCGCTGGCAAGCCAGCTCCTAGGGTCTCCTGACACCGCGCGATGTTCCCGTAGGCGCCGCTTGCCGGCGAAGAGGCCCCCAAGGCGGGTCAGAAGCGGGTCTGCACCGCCAGTTCGAAGGTGCGCGGGGTGCCCAGGTAGTAAGCCGGGGAGACATGGGCGAACTTGCCGTAGACCTCGTTGGTCAGGTTGCGTACCCGGCCAGTGACGGTGGTGTGGCTGTCGACCTGGTAGCGCAGGAAGCTGCTGTACAGGGTGTAGGCCGGCAGCGTCAGGGTGTTGGCGTTGTCGGCGTACACCGAAGCCACATAGCGCGCATCGACGCCGGTCTGCCAGCTCGGGGCCAGGTCATAGGTCAGCCACAGGTTGGCCACCCGCTCGGGGACGTTGGTCGGGGTGTTGCCCTTGCGCGAGACCACCGCGCCGCTGGCCACCTTCTCGTTGAACGCGTCATATTCGGCGTCGACCCAGGCGAAGTTGGCTTCCGCCAGCAGCTTGGGGGTGACCCGCAGGGAACTGGCCAGCTCGATGCCCCTGGAGGTCTGCTGGCCCACGGGAATGCTGTTGGCCGGGTCCAGGGGATCGGTGACGGCAAAGTCCTTGCGTTCGATGCGGTAGGCCGCCAGGGTCGCCGAGCCGCGTCCGTCCAGGTAGTCGAACTTGCTGCCCACTTCCCATTGCTTGCCGGTGGACACCTCGAAGTTCTGGGTGCCGCTGGGCTGTTCGGCGGCCGTGCTGTATTGCACGTAGACGTTGGCGCTGGGCAGGAACTGCCAGGTCAGCCCCAGGCGTCCGGTGACCGGTTCCCAGCTTCGCTTGAGATGTCGCGGGTTGCTGGCGCTGATCGCGCGGTGGTTGGTCACATCCAGGTCGATGGCGTCATAGCGCAGGCCGCTGAGCAGGGACAGCTCGTCGGTCAGGGCCAGGCGGTTCTCGACGAACAGGGCACGGGTGGTGACCTGGTTGGTCTTGTCCTTGACCCAGCCCTGGCGGGTGCCCTTCAGGTCGTAGAAGTACCCCGGCTGGAAGTTGCCGGGGTCCACGCTGTTGTTGGCCGGCACGTTCCACGGTGAGTTGGTGGTGCTGTTGACCTTGTACTCAAAACCCCCGGACCAGGTGGTGTCGAGGCCGAACAGTTGATCATCATGGCGCAGTTCGAACTGGTTGCCGTCCTGCTGGCCCTGGTGCCGCACCAGATAGGCGGTGGAGCGGTTCACCCGGCTGTTGTCGGGGCTGTACTGGTAGGTCTCCAGGTTGCGGTAGTCGCGCTGGCTGTCCAGGTGATAGAGGGTGTTGCGCAGGCTGGTGCTGGGGTTGATCCGGTAATCGATGATCGAGCGCAGCCACACGGTGCGCTGTTCATACAGGCCGTCGGCGACGTTGTAGTTGTTGAAGCGCTGGTGCTTGTCGATCTTCAGCTCGCCGGCCTTGGGGTTGCGCACCGGGGTGCCCCAGTAGGGGCTGTCTTCGTGCTCGTCCTGGTATTCCACCGCCAGGGTGTGGGACAGGTCAGGGGTCAAGTCGCTGAGCAGGGAGAAGGCCAGGCTCCAGGCATCGCGCTCCTGGCGGTCGATGTAGCCGTTGCTGGTGTTGTGGCTGACATCCAGGCGTGCGTAATGCTGCACCTCGGCACCCGCCGGGCTCAGGGCGTGATTGACCCCGAAAGCGGTTTGCGTGGTGTCGTAGCTGCCGTAGCCGAGCAGGCCCTCGGCCGCCTGTTCGCGGCGGTCCGCCAGCTTGGTCACGTAGTTCAGCGAGCCGCCCACGGAGCCGGCGCCATTGATCAGCGACGAGGGGCCACCCACCAGTTCCACCCGGTCATAGATCCAGGCGTCCACCGGCCGTGCCAGGCCGGTGGCGACATTGATGCCGTTGAACATCTGGGTGATCTGGCTGCTGGTGAAGCCGCGGTAGGAGATGAAGCCGCCGAACCCCGGTGGTGCACTGGCATTGACCCCGGGCAGGGCGTTGGCGGCGTCCTGGAAGGTCTGGGCGCCACGGCGCTCGATGTCCTGGCGGCTGGCTATCGCCACCGAGGCCGGGGTTTCCCGCAGGCTCAGGCCCAAACGCGAGGCCATGCCGCTGGACTGCTCCAGGGACAGGCCGGGTTCAACGTCTGTCTCTTCGGCGTTAACGGTGGTAGGGACCAGCTCCAGGCCGGATTTGCCCCAGGCGTTGACGGACAGGCAGGCCAGCAGGCTCGCCAGTAAAGGAAGGTGTTTCATGCATGCATCCTGAATTCTTGACTAGGAAAAGGCCCACGAAAGCGCGCCGCGCAGCAGCGCAGTGGGCGGGTCGAGCACGAGCAAGAATCAGGCGTAGGGCGGTGCCCGAGGATGGGCGGCGGGCCAGGTGAAACGGGCCGGGAGGTGGGTCTGAAGCTGACGCGCCAGCGGCGGCGCCTGGGGTTGGGGCAACAGCGCCAGGCTGACGCTGGAGTTCAGTGCCGGACCCATGCCGCCGGTGGAGCACAACGGGCAACCGAAGGCCTTGGACAGGGTGGGCAGGGAGTCCTGGTCAGTCGGCTGTTGCAGGGGGGCTTGGGTGTTGGGATCGATGCTGCAGAACTGCCCGCCGATGCCGTTGAGCTGCATGCCGAGCATCTGCCCGTGGCCGATGCTGCAGGCAAACACGTTGAACAGGACGCAGCAATAAAGCATCCAGGCAACGAGCGAGCGATCGGAACGGGTCAATTTCATGGGGCGGCACTTTATCATCGAAGGCGACGAACGTACTTACAAAAACCGGCAATCGAGTCCATTCTCTTTACGACTTTTTTACAAGGACGTCTGAACATGAATCTTCTGCTCGCTCAGGGGATGTCCGGCACTTTTCTGTTTATCAGCCTGATCCATCTGTACTGGGCCGCCGGAGGCAAGCGTGGAAGCGATGCGGTGATCCCCCAAGTGCCGGGGCCGGTTCCCGGGCAGAGCCAACCGGCCTTTCACCCTCCGGCCCTGGCCACCTTGCTGGTGGCGGTGGGGCTGTTACTGGTGGCGATGCTGGTCTGCCTGCGGGTTGGGCTCTACCTTCCGACCGTGACCCATCCGTCCCTGCAATGGGTGATCAGCGCCATTGCCTTGCTGATGTTCGCCCGGGCCATTGGCGACTCCGAGCTGGTTGGCTTCTTCAAGCAAGTGCGTGACTCGAAGTTCGCCCGTCTCGACACCCTGTTCTATTCCCCGCTGTGCGTGGTACTGGGTGCCGGATTGCTGGTGCTGGCCTGGGCCTGAAGGGCAAGCCCGCTCGCTGCCGGCGCTGGCGTGTGCAGAGACTGGCTTGCCAGCGAAGGCGATCCCGCCTGGCACCTGCCTCACGGGCCTCTTCGCCGGCAAGCCGGCTCCTGCATGGGGGGGCGCTCAGTTGCCGCTTTCGTTGCGTTTGCTGCTGACCTCTGCCGGCACATCGTCACCGGCCATGCGCTTGCGGAACAACGCCGCGCGGGCCAGCAGCAGGGTGGTCACCGGCACCGTGATCGACAGCAGGATCGGAATCAGCCAGGCATGCAGCACCGGCCCGGACTTGAGCGCTGAAAAATACAGGATCGAGGCCAGGGCCACGGTCCAGGAACCCATGGTTGAGGCCAGGGCCGGCGGGTGCATGCGCTGGAAGTAGCTCTTCATGCGCAGGATGCCCAGGGCACCGATCAGGGCGAAGACGCTGCTGATCACCAGCAGCACGGCCACCAGGACCTCCACCCAGAGGGGCAGTTGTTCCAGGCTGTTCATTCGATCACCTCGCCGCGCAGAAGGAATTTGGCCAGGGCGAAGGAGCCGACAAAGCCGAACAGGGCAATCAGCAGCGCCGCCTCGAAGTAGGTATCGCTGGCATAGCGGATGCCCAGCACCAGCATCATCAGCATCGCCAGGATGTACAGGTAGTCCAGGGCCAGGACCCGGTCCTGGGCCGAGGGGCCCTTGAACAGGCGCACCAGGGTCAGGACCATGGCCAGGGAAAACAGGAACAGGCTCAGCAGGATCGCGTTGGTCAACAGCACGCTCATTCGAAAATCTCCATCAGCGGGCGCTCGTAGGTCGCCTTGAAGTGCTGGATGAATTGCCCTTCGTCCTGCAGATCGAAGACGTGCAGCAAGAGGATGCTGCGGTCCAGGGACAGCTCGGACCAGACCGTGCCCGGCACCACCGTGGTGATGGTGGACAGCGCCGCCAGGCCGTTGGCGTCGCGCAGGTCCAGGGGGATCTTGACGAAGGCCGAGCGCACCGGCCGGCGCCCGTTGTTGAGCACGCCCCAGGCCACGATCAGGTTGGAGACCAGCACATCGCAGCCCACCCGCAACAACAGCCGCAGGATGGTGCCGGGGCGGCGGATACGGATCGGCAACGGCCGCAGCGGGCGCATCAGCAGCGGTGCGAGAAAGCCCAGGATGGCCCCCAGCAGCAGATTGCCGGGGCTGATGGACAGGTTCAGCACCAGCCACAGCAGCCACAGCGCCAGGGACAGGAAGGGGGCAGGGAACAGACGCTTCATGGTTGCACCTCCGCCGCCTGGGTGGCCTTGGACTCAGGGCTGAGCACGGTGCGGGTGCCCAGTACCGCCATCACATAGTGCTCCGGATGATTGAGGCTGTCGGCGGTGGCCTGGGTGAAGCGCAGCAGCGGCTCGGCCTTGAAGCTGAGCAGCACGCAGAGCCCCAGCAACGCCACGATCGGCACGCATTCCAGACGCCGCAACACCGGTGAAGGTCGCTCCTCCGGGCTCCAGAAACGCTGGATGCCCAGGCGCGCAAAGGCGATCAGCGAGGCCAGGCCGGAGAGGATCAGCAGCACCAGGAAAATCCAGCCCGCCAGCGGGATCGGCGTGTCGCTGCTGGTTCCCAGGCCCGTCGGGTTGAGCAGGGCGGCGATCAGGTTGAGCTTGCCGATAAAGCCCGACAGCGGCGGCATGCCGATGATCAGCAGGGCGCAGGCAATGAAGCTCAGGCCGAGGAAGGCCATGGTCCAGGGAATCACCTGGCCGACCACCACTTGCTGTTCGTCGTCGAGGTTGCTGCCCCGGGGCGGGGGAAGGGTTTCCATGGGCCTCGGGAGGATTTCGCCTTCGTCTTCCAGAGGCACTTCCACCGCCGAGCGCGAGCGCTCGATCAACTCCGCCAGGAGGAACAGCGCGCACAGCGCCAGGGTCGAGCTGAACAGGTAGAACAGCGCCGCGCCGGTGAGCGCCGGCTGGGCGAAGCCGATCACCGCGATCAGGATGCCCGCCGACACCAGGATGCTCAGGCTGGCCATGCGCTCCAGGCGCTGGGCCGGAAGAATCGCCAGGGCCGCGCAGAAGATCGTCGCCAGGCCGCCGTAGATCAGCCACTGGTTGCCGAAGTAGGCCGAGGCCCCGGCCTGCCCGGAGAACAGCAGGGTCCACAGGCGCAGCACGGTGTAGATCCCGACCTTGGTCATGATGGCGAACAGCGCCGCCACCGGTGCGCTGGCCGAGGAATAGGCCGGCACCAGCCAGAAGTTCAGCGGCCACATCCCGGCCTTGGCCAGGAAGGCGATGGCCAGGATCGCCGTGCCGGCGTGCAGCAGGCCGCGGTCGGCTTCCGGCACCAGGGGGATCTTCATCGCCAGGTCGGCCATGTTCAGGGTCCCGGTGACCCCGTAGATCATTGCCGTGCCGATCAGGAACAGCGACGAGGCCAGCAGGTTGATGGTGATGTAGTGCAGCCCCGAGGACACCCGCGCCCGGCCCGAGCCGTGCAGCATCAGGCCGTAGGAGGCCGCCAGCAGCACCTCGAAGAACACGAACAGGTTGAACAGGTCGGCGGTGAGGAAGGCGCCGTACAGGCCCATCAGCTGGATCTGGAACAGCGCATGGAAGCTGGCCCCGGCGCCGTCCCAGCGGGCCATGGCGAACAGCAGCGCGCTGACCCCGATGATTCCGGTGAGCACCATCATCAGTGCCGACAGGCGATCCACCACCAGCACGATGCCGAAGGGCACCTGCCAGTTGCTCGGCAGGTACACGCCGAAGGAACCGGTGGCGCCCTGGACCTGGGTCCAGTACAGCAGGTACGCCGCCAGGGCCAGCCCCAGCAGGCTGGAGAACAGGTTGATCCGCGCCTTGAGCGGGCGGTGTTTCTCCCCCAGCAGCAACATGATGGCCGCCGTCAGCAGCGGCAGGAGGATAGGAGCGACGATCAGGTGGGACAACGAACTCATTCCTTGGGCTCCCGGCCGTCGACGTGGTCAGTGCCGGTCAGGCCCCGGGACGCCAGGAGCACCACCAGAAACAGCGCGGTCATGGCGAAGCTGATGACGATGGCGGTGAGCACCAGCGCCTGGGGCAACGGGTCGGTGTAGTGCAGCAGGTCCTGGGGCACGCCGTCCTTGACGATGGGTTCCTTGCCGATGAACAGGCTGCCCATGCTGAAGATGAACAGGTTGACCGCGTAGGACAGCAGGCACAGGCCCATCACCACCTGGAAGGTCCGCGGGCGCAGGACCAGCCAGACTCCGGAAGCGGCGAGGACTCCAATGGCGATTGCGATGACTTCTTCCATCAGGCGGCTCCGCTCTTGATCAGGGATTTGGACTGGCTGGCCGGCTTGTGGGCCCGCACCGACTGGTGCGCCAGGGCGGTGAGGATCAGCAGGGTCGCACCCAGCACCACCGCGTACACGCCGATGTCGAAGAACAAGGCGCTGGCGATATGGATATCACCGAACAGCGGCAGGTCCACATGCACCGTGTGGGTGGTGAGGAACGGGTAGCCCCAGGCCAGGGCGCCGAGGCCGGTGGCCAGGGCGAACAGCAATCCGGTGCCCATCCAGCGCAGCGGCCGCAGGCTCATCTGCGCCTCGACCCACTGGGTGCCGGCCACCATGTACTGGAGGATGAAGGCCACCGACATCACCAGCCCGGCGACGAAACCGCCACCCGGCAGGTTGTGCCCGCGCATGAACAGGTAGAAGGACACCACCAGGGCGATCGGCAGCAGCAGGCGCACCAGCACCGCCGGCACCATCATGAAGCCCAGGGCGGTGTCGCTGGCCTGGCGCGGGTTGACCAGATCGGTGACCACGTCCGGGGCCAGCAGGCGCTGTTGCGCCGGCAACTGCATGCTCTCCTTGGGCGGGCGGAAGCGCCGCAGCAGGGCGAACACGGTCAGGGCCACGGCTGCCAGCACGGTGATCTCGCCCAGGGTGTCGAAGCTGCGGAAGTCTACCAGGGTCACGTTGACCACGTTGGTGCCGCCGCCTTCAGGCAGGGCGCGGCTGAGGTAGAACGAGGAAATATCGTTGGGTGTGGGGCGGGTCAGCATGGCGTAGGACAGCACCGCCATGCCCAGGCCGACGGCGATCGACAGGCTCAGGTCGCGCAGGCGGCGGATGCGCGCCTTGGGCACGCTGCTGGGCAGCGGCGAGACATCCTCGATCCGCCGTGGCAGCCAGCGCAGGCCGAGAAGGATCAGCACCGTGGTCACCACCTCCACCACCAGCTGGGTCAGGGCCAGGTCCGGCGCGGAGAACCAGACGAAGGTCACGCAGGTCATCAGCCCGCAGACGCTGACCATGGTCAGGGCCGCCAGCCGGTGGTACTTGGCCTGCCAGGCGGCGCCCAGGGCGCAGGCAATGGCCAGCAGCCAGAAGGTCACGAAGACGATGGAGCCGGGGATCTTCGGCCGGTCGCCCCAGGTCAGCTGGCTGTAGAGCATGGGAATCAGGCCGGTGATCACCGCCGCCAGAATCAGCAGAAACAGCTGGGTCTGCAGGCGCTTGGTGCTCAGCCGCCGCTCCAGACGCCGGGCCAGGCGGGTCATGCCCACCAGGCTGCGCTCGAACAGCAGCTTGCCGTTGAGTCGGCCCACTCCCGGCGGGTAGGCAAAACGCCCGGCCACCAGCGGTTTGTGCAGCAGCAGGTAAAGCACGATGCCGCAGGACATGGCGATCAGGCTCATGATCATCGGCGCATTGAGGCCGTGCCAGATGGCCAGGCTGTACTCGGGCAGGGTGCCGCCCACCACCGGCCGTGCGGCGGCGGCCAGCAATGGACCAATGATCTGCGCCGGGAAGATCCCCACCAGCAGGCAGGTGAACACCAGCAGTTCAACCGGCGCACGCATCCAGCGTGGCGGCTCGTGGGGCGTGTGCGGCAGGTCGGTGGCCGGTTCGCCGAGGAACACATCCACGGTAAAGCGCAGGGCGTAGGCGACGCTGAAGGTCCCGGCGATGGTGGCGATCACCGGCAGGGCGATTTCCACCCAGGCGCTGGAATTGATGAACACCGTCTCGGCGAAGAACATCTCCTTGGACAGGAAACCGTTGAGCAGCGGCACCCCGGCCATCGAGGCACTGGCGACCATGGCCAGGGTCGCGGTGTAGGGCATCAGCTTGATCAGGCCGTTGAGCTTGCGGATATCGCGGCTGCCGCTCTCGTGGTCGATGATCCCGGCGGCCATGAACAGCGACGCCTTGAAGGTGGCGTGGTTGAGAATGTGGAACACCGCCGCCACCGCCGCCAGCGGGCTGTTGAGGCCCAGCAGCAGGGTGATCAGCCCCAGGTGGCTGATGGTGGAGTAGGCCAGCAGGCCCTTGAGGTCGTTCTGGAACATCGCGCAGTAGGCGCCCAGCACCAGGGTGCAGGCCCCGGCGCCGCTGACGATGTAGAACCATTCTTGCGTACCGGACAGCGACGGCCACAGGCGGGCCAGGAGAAACACCCCGGCCTTGACCATGGTCGCCGAGTGCAGGTAGGCCGAGACCGGCGTCGGCGCGGCCATGGCGTGGGGGAGCCAGAAGTGGAAGGGGAACTGCGCGCTCTTGCTCAGGGCGCCCAGCAGGATCAATGGCAACAGGATCGGGTAGAGCGCATGGGCGCGGATCTTGTCTCCGGCAGCTAGCACCTGATCCAGATCGTAGCTGCCGACCACATGGCCGAGCAGCATGACCCCCGCCAGCAGGCACAAGCCCCCGGCGCCGGTGACCATCAGCGCCATGTAGGCGCCACGGCGGGCGTCTGAGCGGTGATGCCAATAGCCGATCAGCAAGAAGGAGAAGAGGCTGGTGAGCTCCCAGAAGAACACCATCTGGATCAGGTTGCCGGAAATCACCAGGCCCAGCATGGCCCCCATGAACGCCAGGAAGAAGGCGAAGAAGCGCGGCACCGGGTCTTGCGGCGACATGTAGTAACGCGCGTAGAGCGCCACCAGGCTGCCGATACCCAGCACCAGCAATGAGAACAGCCAGGCGAAGCCGTCCAGGCGCAGCACGAAGTTCAGGCCCAGGCTCGGCAGCCAGGTATATTCCTCGCGGATAATCCCGCCATCGGCGATCTGCGGGTACAGCAAAGCCACCTGGACGGTGCCAATGAGTGCCACCAGGCCGGCCAGCAGGGATTCGGTGTTACGTGCGTTGTGCGGCAGCACGGCCGCCAGACAGCTGCCTATGAATGGCAGAAGCAGTAGAACTATCAGGGACATAGGCTTCTAATCTGCGGAAAAGTATGACGCATAATACGTGCCAGGCCCTGGATCACCAACCGCCATGCGCGGCCCGGCCCCCCAAAGAAATGTTACATACGCTTTCAAAGGTAGGAGACAAATGCCTGATGCGCCCGTTCACCGGGCGCTGTAGGGCCAAGGTCCTGCCCAGGTCAAAACACCACAAGGATCGACAAGGGTGCACATGATTAAAGGATCGGCCATGGGCCGGATGATTCGACGCGGATGTTTCGCTTTACTGTTCACCGCCTTCGGCGCGGCGCTGGGCATTGGCCTGGAGCATTATCTCCAGCGTCCCGACATGCTCCAGACCCGCCAGGCGCTGATCATCGAAGGGCCGTTGGGCGATGAGTCCAGCTACCGGCTGCCGCCGGGCACGGTGCTTTACTTCGACCGCGCGCTGGCCGAGGGTCATGCGCTCTACCACGCCTATTTCTACTTCCACGGTACGCCCGAGCATGACCCGGTACGGCTTGAGCCCAAGCACCGGGGTTCGCTGACCGCCCCGACCTGGCTCTACGCCCCCGGCGACCCCGCGCTCTAGGCGCTGGCTTGCCAGCGAGGGAACCTGCCGGATCGCTTTCGCCGGCAAGCCGGCTCCTACATGTCCCTGCGATATCCCTGCCAATCGTAGGCGCTGGCTTGCCAGCGAAGAGGCCCGCAAGACCGTTTTCGCCGGCAAGCCGTCTCCTACACACCGTCCGCTGTCTGGTCGGTCAATGCCGGCGTGGCCCGGCCCTTGGGCTTCCATTCGCTGATGATCACCGCCAGCACGATCAAGGCGCCCCCCAGCAGCGCCAGCCCCGGCAAACGTTCCCCGGCGATCCGCCCGACAATCCCGGCCCACACCGGCTCACCGGCATAGATCAGGGTGGCGCGGGTCGGCGAGACGCTTTTCTGCGCCCAGTTCATCGCCACCTGGATCGCCGCGCTGGCCGCCCCCAGCCCCAGGGCGCTGGCCAGCAGCAGCCAGGAAAACTCCGGCAGCGCCTCGCCGGTCGGCAGCACCATGGCAAAGGCCAGCAGTGAGGTGACCGCCAGTTGCACCACCGTGACCCGGCGCACATCCACCTGCCCGGCGAAGCTGCTGATCAGAATGATTTCCGCGGCAATGGCCACGGTGCTGATCAGGGTGGCGATCTCCCCAGGGCTGAAATCCAGCGACGCGCCATTGGGGCCGGACAGCAGCATCAACCCGGTAAACGCCAGCATGATGCCGATGCTTGGCAGCAGCCCCGGACGCTTGCCCATGAACAGCCATTGCAGCAGGGGAACGAAGGGTACATAGAGGGCGGTGATAAACGCCGACTGGCTGCTGGGAATGCTTTGCAGGCCCACCGTCTGCAAGCCGTAGCCGAGCATGATGGCGCTGCCGATAAAGGTTCCGGCACGCAGTTCGAGCAGGGTCAGCCCGCGCAGGTGGCGCAGTGAAAACAGGGCGACGATGCACGCCGCCGCGGCAAAGCGCAGGCCGACGAAAAACATCGGTCCGCTGACGCTCATGGCCTTCTGCACCAGCAGGAAGGTGCCGCCCCAGATCATGGTGATCAGCACCAGCACCGCCTCGGCCCTGCTGAGTGGGAAGCGCATTGCGCGGGAGGGCGTTGAAGTCATGGCCTTGCGTGCTACCTGAGGGGGGACGCACAATGCGCCGGAAGCTGGGCAGTATACTGCGCAGGCCCGCAGAGCGAGCAATATAGTGCACAAAGATAACGTCCAACGGGCTTCGGTCCTGCAACATGTCAGCCTTAACGTGCGACGCCTGCGCCATGCCGCAGGCTTGAGCCAGAGCGCCCTGGCAGAAAAATCCGCCGTCAGCCGGCGGATGCTGGTGGCCATCGAGGCCGGGGAGAAGAACGTCAGCCTCGGCACCCTGGACCGAGTGGCCGAGGCCTTGAACGTGGCGTTCAGCGACCTGATCCAGGCCCCGGATGCCCGAGACCCGAGCCGTATCAACGAGCTGGCCTGGGCCGGCGTCATCCCCGGGAGCAAGGCGCTGCTCCTGGCCAAGGCCGAGGCCAGCCGTGAAGTGGAACTCTGGGAGTGGCAGCTCGAGCCTGGCGAGGTCTATCACTCGGAGTGCGACACCGTCGGCTGGAGCGAGCAGATCTATGTCGTCGAGGGCTGCCTGACGCTGTTCTTCGGCGACGCCGAGCGGCGCCTGGAAAGCGGTGATTTCTTCATGTTCGCCAGTCATGTGCCTCACGGCTATCGCAATGACGGCGCCCAGGCCACGCGCTTCGTGCGCAACGTGGTGTACTGATTGCCCAGGCGTGCCGGCCACTGTTGGCCAGTCAACAGCGGTTGAACATTCTGCCTGTTTTCAGTTGATGCCTTTTCTCCGAAGTAATCTTCAAGCTGTTGAAATAAAAGGATTTTATATTTAGGCACGACTCCTGCAATTGTCCTGATAGCGAGCACCCGAGCGGTGTTTATCTTGATCTTCAGGACGTGGAGTCGGCCCATGACAGCCCCAGCCCAACCCTCACCCAGTGCCCACCTCATCCGCAGCGATGCTGAGGCCATCAGCGTGGCCCAGGCCCTGGCCCAGCGCTTTGCCGTGGAGGCCGCGGTACGCGACCGCGAACGGCGCCTGCCGGTGGCGGAACTCGACGAGTTCTCTGCCAGCGGCCTGTGGGGCATCACCATTCCCCAGGCCTACGGCGGCGCCGGGGTGTCCTACGTGACCCTGGCCGAGGTGATCAAGCTCATCTCCGCCGCCGATCCGTCCCTGGGCCAGTTGCCGCAGAACCACCTCGGAGTGGTGGATATCCTGTTGCAGACCGCCAGCGAAGAGCAGAAACAGCACTACTTCGCCAAGGTGTTGCAGGGCTACCGTTTCGGCAATGCCTTTTCCGAAGCCGGCAGCAAGCATGTCGGCGCCTTTGAAACCCGGATCCGCTTTACCGGCGAGCAGGCGCAGGTCGACGGCGAGAAGTTCTACTGCACCGGCGCCTTGTTTGCCCACATCGTGCCGACGGTGGCGGTGGATGAGCACAACCAGGCCCACATCGCCTTTATCGAGCGCGACAACCCCGGCCTCACGGTGATCGACAGCTGGGACGGCTTCGGCCAGCGCACCACCGCCAGCGGCGGGGTCAGCCTCAAGGCGGTGCAGGTGCCACGCAGCGCGGTGATCCCGGCCCACCGGGCCTTTGACCAACCCACCGCCGACGGCCCGATCTCGCAGATCATCCAGGCCGCGGTGGACACCGGTATCGCCGTCGCCGCCCTGGAAGACGCCAAGCGTTACGCCCGGCAGTCCCGACCGTGGATCGACAGTGGCCTGGATCACGGCTGGCAGGACCCTTTTACCCAGGCCGCCATCGGTGACCTGGAATGGCGGGTGCACGGCACCGAGGCGATCCTGGTCAAGGCCGCCGAGGCGGTCGACCAGGCCCTCGCCAGCCCCAGCGAAGACAGCGTCGCCCACGCCTCGCTGGTGGTGGCCCAGGCCAAGGTGCTGTCGGCAGAAAGCGCCTTGCTCGCCGCCAGCAAGCTGTTCGAACTGGCCGGCACCCGCTCGGTGTCGGCCAAGTACAACCTCGACCGCCACTGGCGCAACGCCCGCACCCACACCCTGCACGACCCGGCCCGCTGGAAGTACCACCTGATCGGCAACTTCCTGCTCAACGGCGTCAAGCCACCTCGTCACGCCTGGAACTGAAAGGACACCGCCATGAACGCATTGACCCAACCCGACAGCCCCCAGGCTGCCCTGGCCGCCAGCGGCGAGCAGCTGCAACGGGCCCGCGACCTGTTGCAGCGGACCCTGGAATTCGTTCGCCAGCAGGCCCGGCCCTGGTCCGGCAGCGGCCTGAGCAAGGCCAGCGACGACCCGTATGTGATCAGCCGCTTTGGCGATCTGCAGATCCGCATCGAAGTGGCCGCCGCCCTGCAGGAGCGGGCCCAGTACCGGCTGCAAGAGGGCAAGGACCCGGCCGAGATCGCCATCGCCCTGGCCGAGGCGGCGATTGCCGCCGCCGAAGCCCTGGCGGCGGCCGGCAACGCCGAATTCGAACTCACCGGCCAGCGCACCCCGCAGCCACAGGCCCTGCAAGACCCGCTGCGCTGGAAGTATCAACTGATCGGCAACTACCGCCTCAACGGCGTGCTACCTCAAGGTTTCAGGAGTGCTGTGTGATGTCCCGTGAAATCCGCCTCAATGCTTTCGACATGAACTGCGTCGGCCACCAGTCGCCGGGACTCTGGGCCCACCCCCGGGACCGCTCCTGGCAGTACAAGGACCTGGAGTACTGGACCGACCTGGCGCGCATCCTTGAGAAGGGCAAGTTCGACGGGCTGTTCATCGCCGATGTGCTGGGCATCTACGACGTCTACAACGGCAATGGCGAGGCGGCGATCCGCCAGGCGGCCCAGGTGCCGGTCAATGATCCGCTGCAACTGATCCCGCCCATGGCCCTGGTCACCGAGCACCTGGGCTTCGGCCTCACCGCCTCGCTGTCGTTCGAGCACCCGTATCCCTTCGCCCGGCGCCTGTCGACCCTCGATCACCTGACGAAGGGCCGTGCCGGCTGGAACATCGTCACCTCCTACCTGGAGAGCGGGGCGAAGAACATCGGTCAGCAGGCCCAGACCGAGCACGATGCGCGCTACGACTACGCCGAGGAATACCTGGAGGTCTGCTACAAGCTCTGGGAAGGCAGTTGGGAGGAGGGGGCGGTGCTGCGTGACCGCGAGCGGCGGATCTTCAGCGACCCGAGCAAGATCCACGAGATCCACCACGTCGGCAAACACTTCCAGGTACCGGGCATCCACCTGTGCGAGCCGTCGCCGCAGCGCACCCCGGTGCTGTACCAGGCCGGGGCGTCCAGCCGCGGCAAGCAGTTCGCCGCCGAGCACGCCGAATGCGTGTTCGTCGCCGCGCCGTCCAAGGTGCTGCTGAAAAAGACCGTGGCCGACATCCGCCGCCGCGCGGCCGAAGCCGGGCGCGACCCGTCGAAGATCCTGATCTTCAACCTGCAGACGGTGATCCTCGGCGAG
The DNA here is from genome assembly GCF_017491625.1 of Pseudomonas sp. 50_B. Lineage (NCBI taxonomy): Bacteria > Pseudomonadati > Pseudomonadota > Gammaproteobacteria > Pseudomonadales > Pseudomonadaceae > Pseudomonas > Pseudomonas sp. 50_B. Next base: position 112,489 of record NZ_JAFGYX010000016.1, on the reverse strand, counting down.
ACCGACGCCCTGGCCAAGGCCAAGTTCGAGGAATACAAGTCCTGGGTCAGCTATGAGGGCGCCATGGCGCTGATTTCCGGCTGGACCGGTATCGACTTCAGCCGCTTCAAGCCCGACGAGCCCCTCAAGCACGTGCACACCAATGCCATCCAATCGGCGGTGGAAGCCTTCTCCACGGCGGACCCGAACAAGGTCTGGACCCCCCACGAACTGGCCGACTGGGTCGGCATCGGCGGCTTTGGCCCGTTGTTCGTCGGCAGCCCGGAAACCGTGGCCGACCTGCTCCAGGAGTGGGTGGAAGAGACCGATGTCGACGGCTTCAACCTGGCCTACGCCCTGACCCACGAAACCTTTATCGACGCGGTTGAGCTGCTGGTTCCGGAGCTGCAGAAACGCGGGGTGTACAAGACCGAATACACCCCCGGCACCCTGCGGGAAAAACTCTTCGGCGCCGGCCCGCGCCTGCCCGAAAGCCACCCGGGCAACGCCTGGCGCAACCTAGGCGAGCAACGCCAAACACTCGCGCAACGCGCCCGCGCCTGACCCAACCCCTGTAGGAGCTGGCTCGCCAGCGAAAGGGCCCGCAAGACAGACGTCGGATTCAGCAACGCCTTCGCCGGCAAGCCGGCTCCTACCAGGGAGCCGCCCAATTCCGGTAGGAGCTGGCTTGCCAGCGAAGAGGCCCACACGACCTGCGTCCAAGGGCCAGCCCCGTTTATTTCCAGCCAGCGGACCACCGCACGCGTTTGCCAAGTTGTCGAGGTCAATTCATGAGCGTGCATGAACTCAAGCGTCCGCCCACCACGGATGCGTCAGCCCCCGAGGACCGCTTGCAGTTGAGCGGTGCCCTGGAGCAGTTGCGGCACTGGGCCCAGGCCCGGCCGTTGGACAATGCCCTGCGCCACAAGCGCCACGGCCATTGGTACGCCTGGCGCTGGATCGATGCCCTGCGCGATGTCGAGCGTCTGGCCGACGGCCTGCGCCAGCAAGGCCTCGACTCGCAGTCCCGGCTGGCCCTGAGCGGGCCGTTCGAGCCGGACCTGTTGCTGCTGGCCCTGGCTGCCCGGAGCCTGGGCGCCGAGGTGCTCAGCCTCGACCCGGAGCTGGCGCCCGAGGCCCTGCGCCAGGCGCTTTGGCGCCTGCAGCCGAGCCACGCCTTCGTCCACTCGCGGCGCCAGGTCCTGGCCTGGGTGGCCGCCGGGGACCAGGGCCCGGCCCCGGGGCTTTTGATCGCCGGACAAGCCTTGCCGCGCCTGCCCGCCGGGGGGCGCCAGCCGCTGCTGTGCTTTGCCGACTTGCTCGGCCCCAGCGAAGCGCCCCAGCGCCAGCACTATTGGCGCCATCCGGCCACTGCCGAGCAACTGTGGAGCGAAGAGGGTACGCAATGGGCGGCGGGTCTGCAGGTGTTGCTGGAGCACTGGCTGAACAGCGGCCACAGCCTGGCCTTCCCCGAAACCGCGGCATCCGCCAGTCGCGACCGCCGCGACGTGGCGCCCAGCGGCCTGCTGCTGTCGCCGCCGCGCCTGCAGCAGCTGGCGGACGAAATCGAAAGCCGCCTGGCGCCTCCCGGCAGCTGGCGCCGGCGCCTGTGCGAGTGGGTCATCGCCCATCCTCGCCGGCCACTGCCCCGGCTGCTCAAGCAACGGGTGCGCCGGTTGCTGGGCTTTGCCCGCCTGCAGTTCATCTGGCAGCCGGCGCCGTCGCATGCTCACCCCTCAACCCCGGCCTGGATCGCCGAATTCAAACGGAACATTGCATGAGCCCCAGCGAACCCATCCTGCAAGTGCGCGCCGTGTCCCTGTCGTTCAAGGGGGTCAAGGCCATCAACCAGCTGTCGTTCGACGTGCGCCGTGGCGAAATCTGCGGCCTGATCGGACCCAACGGCGCCGGCAAGAGCTCGTTGCTCAACCTGCTCAACGGGGTCTATCGCTTCGACAGCGGGGCGATTGTCTTCGACCGCCAGAGCTATTCGCGCATCGACCCGCTGAGCGCCGCTCGCCGTGGCATTGGCCGGACGTTCCAGAACAATGCGCTGTTCAAGAAGATGAGCGTGATCGACAACCTGCTCACCGGCCTGTCGCGGCATTCGCGCACCTACCTGATCGAGCAGGCCCTGGGCTTGCCCCGGGCCCGGCGCGAGGCCGCGACCTTCCGCCAACTGGCCCAGGGCATCCTGCAGTTTCTCGATTTGCAGGCACTGCGGGATGTCCCGGTGGGCAACCTGTCCTACGGCCTGCAAAAGCGTGTGGAGCTGGGGCGGGCGCTGATCGCCGGGCCCAGCCTGCTGTTGCTGGACGAACCCCTGGCGGGCATGAACGCCGAGGAAAAGCAGGAAATGGCCGGCTTCATCGCCGACATCAATCGTGACCTGGGCACCACCGTGGTGTTGATCGAGCACGACATGGGGGTGGTCATGGAGCTGTGCCACCACGTGGTGGTCCTGGACTACGGGCGCAAGGTGGGCGATGGCACGCCGGCCGAGGTCCAGGCCAATCCCGACGTGATCGCCGCCTACCTGGGGGTGGTGCACTGATGAACTTCTTCCTCGAAACCCTGCTCGGCGGCCTGCTGGCCGGGACCCTGTACTCCCTGGTGGCCATCGGCTTCGTGCTGATCTATAAGGCCAGCGGCGTGTTCAATTTCGCCCAGGGCGCGATGCTGCTGTTCGCCGCCCTGACCTTCGTCAGCCTGCACGACCAGGGTGTGCCCTTCGCCCTGGCGCTGCTGCTGACGGTGCTGGTGATGATCATCGGTGCCTGGCTGATCGAGCGCCTGGTGCTGCGGCCCCTGGTCAATCGCTCGCAGATCACCCTGTTCATGGCCACCCTGGGCCTGTCGTTCATCATCGAGGGCCTGGCCCAGGGACTGATGGGCTCCCAGGTGCGCGCCCTGGACCTGGGCATCGACGACGTGCCGCTGTTCCTCGGGCCGCTGATGGTCAGCCAGTTCGACCTGATCGCCGCCGCGGCCGCCCTGGTGCTGGTGACGGTGCTGGCACTGCTGTTCAACAAGACCCGCATCGGCATCTCCCTGCGGGCGGTGGCTGACGACACCACGGCGGCGCTGTCCATCGGCATCAACCTCAACCGCATCTGGCAGATCGTCTGGGCCGTGGCCGGGGTCGTGGGGCTGGTGGCCGGGCTGCTCTGGGGCGCGCGCCAGGGGGTGCAGTTTTCGCTGTCGCTGGTGGTGCTCAAGGCGCTGCCGGTGCTGATCATCGGCGGCTTCACCTCCATCGGCGGGGCGATTGCCGGGGGCCTGATCGTCGGTGCCGCCGAGAACCTGGCGGAGGTCTATATCGGCCCGCTGATCGGCGGCATCACCCCCTGGTTCGCCTATGTCCTGGCCCTGGCCTTCCTCTACATCCGTCCCGCCGGCCTGTTCGGCGAGCGGGCCATCGAGCGAGTGTGAATTGATGTCCATCCCCCTGACTCGGCAAACCGCGCCGCTGCTGCTGGTCCAGCGCCGTCTGCCCCTGGGCCTGAGCGGCCTGTTGCTGTTGACCTGCGGCGTGGTGCCCCTGGTTGCCAACGACTATTGGCTCAACGCGATCCTGATTCCCTTCCTGGTGCTGTCCCTGGCCGGGCTCGGGCTCAACCTGCTGACCGGCTACACCGGCCAGACCTCGGTGGGCGCCGCCGGCTTCATGGCGGTCGGAGCCTTTGCCACCTACGGCTTCGTGCTGCGCCTGCCAGAGCTGGGGTTGCCCGTGGCGCTGCTCGGCGGGGGCCTGATCAGTGCCCTGGTGGGCTGGCTGTTCGGCCTGCCCAGCTCACGGATCAAGGGCTTCTACCTGATGGTCACCACCCTGGCGGCGCAGTTCTTCCTGGAGTGGCTGTTCGTCAAGTTTCCCTGGTTCTACAACTACGGCTCCTCGGGCACCATTTCGGCGCCGCAGTTGAGCCTGTGGGGGCATGACCTCAATACCCCGACCGGGCGCTACCTGTTGACCCTGGTGGTGGTCCTGCTGCTGACCCGGGTGGCGCAGAACCTGGTGCAAAGCCAGGTCGGGCGCAACTGGATGGCGATCCGCGACATGGACACCGCGGCCGCGGTGATCGGCATCCCGGTGGCCCGCTACAAGCGCCAGGCCTTTGCCGTCAGCTCGTTCTACCTGGGCATCGCCGGGGCGCTGTGGGCCTTCGCCTACCTGGGCACCGCCAGCGCCAGCAGCTTCGATATCAATCGTTCGTTCCAGATTCTTTTCATCATCATTATCGGCGGCATGGGCAGCGTGGCCGGCAACTTCGTCGGCGCGGCCTTCATCAGCCTGCTGCCGATCTTCCTCAGCCACGCCGGGCAGTGGCTGCTGGGCGGGGCGGTGGACGCCGGGCAATTGCAGAACCTGCAGAAAATCATCTTTGGCGTGCTGATCATCCTGTTCCTGATCAAGGAGCCCGAGGGCCTGATCCGCCTGCTGAGCAACCTGCGCGAGCGCCTGCGGCACTGGCCGCTGCGTTTCTGAAATTCCACTCAAGACCTAGAGAGACAACATGCGTGCATCCTTGAAAGCTTCCCTGGCCAGTGCGGCCCTGCTGCTGTCCGCGGCGCTGACCCCGCAGGCCCAGGCCGCGCCGGACCAGCAGTTCTTCCCCCTGGCCACCTACCGGGTCGGGGCCTATGCCTCCAGCGGGGTTCAGGTCTGGGCCGGGATGATCGACTACCTGAACTACATCAATCAGGTGGAGGGCGGGATCAACGGGGTCAAGCTGGTGTGGCAGGAGTGCGAGACCGAATGGACCGCGGAGAAGGGCATCGAGTGCTACGAGCGCTTCAAGAAGGGCCTGGACGGCGCGCCGGTGGCGGTCTATCAGCCCAACGGAGCGCCGGCAGCCTATGCCCTGAGCGAGCGAGCCGAGGTCGACAAGATCCCGCTCATTACCCTGGGCTACGGGCGTACCGAAGCCACCGATGGCACGGTGTTCCCCTACAACTTCCCGGTGATGCTGACCTTCTACAGCGAGGCCTCGACCCTGGTGAACTACATCGCCCAGCGCGAGGGCGGGTTCGACAAGCTCAAGGGCAAGAAGATCGCCACGGTCTATCACGACTCCGCCTATGGCCGGGAAACCCTCGGGCCGCTCAAGCTGCTGGCGGAAAAATACGGCTTCGAGAACATCCAGATTCCGGTGGCCGACCCGGGCAACGAGCAATCGGCGCAATGGCGGCAGATCCGCCAGCAGAACCCGGACTGGGTGTTCCTGCGCACCTGGGGCGTGTCGACCCCGGTAGCGGTCAAGACCGCGGCGCGCTTCGGCTTCCCGGTGGATCACATCATCGGCGACATCTGGGCCAGTTCCAGCGAGGACGTGCTGCCGGCCGGGGTCGCCGCCAAGGGCTACCTGGCGCTGACACCCTACCCGGCGGGCAGCGACTTCGAGATCCACAAGCGCCTGAAGCAGTACATCCTCGATACCGGCAAGAGCGACCTCAAGGACCTGAAGAACTTCGGCAGCGTGTACTACAACTCCGGGCTGGTGAACGCCGCGGTGGCGGTGGAGGCGATCCGCACCGCCCAGGGCAAGTTTGGCAAGCGCCCGCTCAACGGTGAAGAAGGGCGCTGGGGCCTGGAGCACCTGAACATCGACGACGCCCGGCTCAAGGACATGGGTTACCTGGGGCTGATGCAGAACCTCAAGCTGTCGTGCCGCGATCACGAAGGCGGCGGCGCGGCCCGGGTGCAGCAATGGGACGGGGCCAACTGGACCCTGATCAGCGACTGGATCGCCGCCGACCGCGCGCTGCTGCGGCCGCTGATCGACGAGAAGGCCGCGGCCTTCGCCAAGGAAAAGCAACTGACGCCACGCACCTGCAACGGGGATGACTGAAGCATGAGCCACAGCGCCACGGCCACCGCGGCCGAGCACCTGTTGCAGGTGCAGGACATCGAGGTGATCTACGACGGCGCCATCCTCGGGGTGGCCGGGGTGTCCCTGGACGTGCCCCGGGGGGCGATCGTCGCCTTGCTGGGGGCCAATGGCGCCGGCAAGAGCACCACCCTCAAGGCCATCTCCGGCCTGGGCCGGGCCGAGCGGGCCCAGCTGGGGCGGGGCAGCATCCGCTTCGCCGGGCAGGACCTGGCCGGGGTCGACCCCAGTCGCCGAGTGCGCCAGGGCATGGTCCATGTGCTGGAGGGGCGGCACGTGTTCGGCCAGCTGACCGTGGAGGACAACCTGCGCAGCGGCGGCTTTGTCCGCGGCCTCGGCCGTCGGCAGCTGGCCGAGGATCTGGAGCGCATCTATCACTGGTTTCCGCGGCTGCTGACCAAGCGCCGGGTGCGTGCCGGCCTGACCTCGGGCGGCGAGCAGCAGATGCTGGCCATCGGCCGGGCGTTGATGACCCATCCTACTTTGGTACTGCTGGACGAACCTTCCATGGGCTTGGCGCCTATCATCGTCCAGGAGATTTTTCAGATCGTCGCCCAGCTCAATCGCGAGGCGGGGGTGAGTTTTCTGATCGCCGAGCAAAGCATTAATCTGGCGCTCAAGTACGCGTCCCACGCCTGCCTGCTGGACAACGGACGGGTGGCCCTGTCCGGCACCGCCGAGCAGTTGCTGGCCCGGGGCGATCTGCAGGATTTCTACCTGGGCAAACACTGACCGCGAGCATGCCATGAGCCAGAACCACACCCCACCGACCATCCCGGCCGACCCTGATGCGGACATTCTGATTGTCGGCGGTGGCCTGAGTGGCGCCTTGCTGGCCGCGCAATTGCTGCGCCGGCCGGGCCGGCGGCGGATCCTGGTGATCGAGCCGCGCCGCGAGCTGGGTCGCGGCGAGGCCTACAGCGCCGTGGAGCTGGGGCACACCCTGAACGGCAACGCTGCGCGCATGAGCGTCGACCCGGACAACGCCGACGACCTGACCCAGTGGCTGACCCGGCACATTGCCGAGGGCGGCTGGCCCGAGTCGGATCGCCAGCATGTGCCGGTCAGCGAACTGTTTCCGCCCCGCGGGCTGTTTGGCGTCTATGTCCAGCAGCGGCTGGCCGAGGCGCAAGCACAGGGCCGGGGGCAGGGCTCCTCGGTGAGCCATGTGCAGGGCGAAGCGGTGGACCTGGAAATCGAACCTGACGGCGTGCTCCTGACCCTGGCCGATGGCCGGCAACTGCGGGGTGCGCGGGCGGTGCTGGCCACCGGCATGTTCCCCGCGGCGCGCACGCCACAGACCCGGTCCAGCGGCCTCAACGCCGCCGCGCTGGACCCCTGGGACGTGGCCGCCATGGCCCGCCTCGATCCCTGGGCGACGGTGCTGATCATTGGCTCCGGGCTGACCATGGTCGACGCCGTGGTGTCCCTGGAACAGGCCGGGCATCGCGGGCCGATCGAGGTGTTCTCTCGCCATGGGCTGTTGCCGCACGTGCGTCGCCAGCCGCCGGCCTGGGAGGATTTTCTCGCCGCCGACCCGAGCCTGCGCAGCCCCCGGCAGTTGTTCCGGGCGCTGCGGCGCCAGTGCCAGGCGGCGCAGGCCCGGGGCATCGACTGGCAAGCGCCGCTGGACACGGTGCGGGTCCATATCGGGCGCTTGTGGAGCCAGGCCAGCGAGGCGCAGAAACGCCAGTTCGTGCGGCATGTGCGGCCCTGGTGGGAGAGCCACCACCATCGCTCGCCGCCCTTGAGCGCGGCGCTGGTGGCGCGCCTGCAGGAGCAAGGCCGGTTGCGGGTGCATGCCGCGTGCTACCAGGGGCTGGAGGCGGGCGCCGACGGCCGCCTGGCGATCCGCCTGCGCTATCGCGGCAGCCCGGACAGCGTGCGCGTACCGGGCGATGCCCTGATCAACTCCAGCGGCATCGAATACGACTGGCGCCGGGTGGCGCGGCCCTTGCCGCAGCAACTGCTGGCTCGCGGCCTGGTCACCCCCGGTCCGCTGGCCCTGGGCATCAGCGCCACGGCGGACGGCGCCGTGCACGATGCCCGGGGCCAGGCATCCGCGCGCCTGTTCGCCCTGGGCCCACCGTTGCGCGGCCTGTGGTGGGAAAGCACCGCGGTCACCGACGTCGCCCTGCAAGCCAAGGCCCTGGCCGCGCGCCTGGCCGCATTGCCCTTGTAGCCGCTGCCGCAGGCTGCGAACGGCCCGCTAGGGCCGCGGCGTTCTTGAGGTTGCTGCGGGTTCGGCGGGCGATCGTCAAGCAAGGTCCTGCGGACCTTTGCGCAGCTTCGCGGGCTCAGCAGCGGCTACAGGAGGGGGACCCAGCGCTGTTCTTGGGCGGCGGTGCGGATTGCCGCGGCCAGGCGCTCTATTTCCCAGGCCTCGGCGAAATCCGTGCCGTCCCGGCCCTGGCCGCACAGGGCCATGATCAGTTCATGCACTTCCAGGGTCTTGAGTTCGTTGTAGCCCAGTTGATGCCCGGGGGCCGGGCTGAAAGCGGCGTAGCCGGGCAGGTCGGGCCCGGCCAGCAGGCGCTGGAAGCCTTTCTGTCCGACCCGGTACAGGCGCAGTTCGTTGAGCCGTTCCTGGTCGAAGGCCAGGGTGCCCAGGGTGCCGCTGATCTCGAAGCTCAGGTGGTTTTTGTAGCCATGCTTGATCCAGCTGCTGCTCAACGTGCCCCGCGCACCATTGGCGAAACGCAACAAGGCGTGGGCCTGATCGTCCACGGCAATATGGCGCCGTTCCTGGCTGCCGGCGTGGGTCGGTCGTTGCTGGTGCACTGTCTGCACATCGGCGCACACCGCCTGCACCGGCCCCATGAGAAAGCGCGCCATGGCCAGCAGGTGGCTGCCCAGGTCCGCCAGGGCGCCGCCGGCGTGCTGCGGGTCGCAGCGCCAGGACCAGGGTGAATCCGGGTCGGCCATGAAGTCTTCGCTGAACTCGCCCTGGAAGCTCACCAACTGCCCCAGCTCGCCCTGGCCGATCAACTGCCGGGCCAGGGCGATCATCGGGTTGTGCTGATAGTTGTAACCGACCCGGGTCACCACCCCAGCGGCCTGGGCGGCGTGGTGCATCTGCCGGGCCTCATCGACGCTGATGGCCAAGGGCTTTTCGCAGTACACCGCCTTGCCTGCCGCCACGGCCGCCATGGCCATGGGGAAATGCAGATGGTTGGGGGTGGTGATGGCCACCAGATTGACCCGGGGATCGGCGATCAATCCTTGCCAGTCGCTATGGGCCCGGGCAAAGCCCCAGGCCCCGGCGCAGTGCTCGGCGCGCTGCGCATCGGCATCGGCCAGGGCGGCCAGGTGAAGGCGCACCGGCAGTTCGAACACTGCGCCGACGCTGCGAAACGCCAGGGCGTGGGCCCGGCCCATGAAGCCGGTCCCGATCAAGCCAATGCCAAGTTCATCCATAGCCGCACCTGCAGAATTATTGTTTTAGGAAGGTCTAGTTATGGAATAAATATTCGTTAATTGCAATTGCTGGAATTAAAATTTTGACGGGCGCTGTAGGAACCGGCTTGCTGGCGACAGGGCCCCTGTGGCTTGCGCTGGGTTCAAGGTCCTGTTCGCTGGCAAGCCCGCTCCCAAGGCAAATGAAAAAGGCAGCCCGGAGGCTGCCTTTTCGGTGGTGCAAGCGGGCCTCAGGAGAGGAAGCCGCCGTCCACGTTCAGCGCAACACCGGTGGTGTAGCTGGAGGCATCGCTGGCCAGGTAGAGCACCGCGCCGGCCATTTCGCTCGGGTCGGCCACGCGCTTGAGGGGGATCTGCGCCAGGGCGGTCTTGAGGATGGCGTCGTTCTTCACCAGGGCCGAGGCAAACTTGGTGTCGGTCAGGCCCGGCAGCAGGGCGTTACAGCGGATGCCGAACTGTGCGCATTCCTTGGCGAAGACCTTGGTCATGTTGATCACCGCCGCCTTGGTCACCGAGTAGATGCCCTGGAAGATCCCCGGCGAGATGCCGTTGATCGAGGCGACGTTGATGATGCTGCCGCCGCCGTTGTCGCGCATCAGCTTGCCGGCTTCCACCGACATGAAGAAATAGCCGCGGATATTGACGTCGACGGTCTTCTGGAAGGCCCCTAGGTCAGTGTCCAGGACGTTGCAGAACTGCGGGTTGGTGGCGGCGTTGTTGACCAGGATGTCGAGGCGGCCGAACTGCTCGCGAATCCCGGCGAAGACCTGGCTGATCTGCTCCATTTCACCGATGTGGCAGGCAATCGCCGTGGCCTTGCCGCCAGCGGCGATGATGGCGTCGGCCACGTGCTGGCAGCCTTCGAGCTTGCGGCTCGACACGATCACGTGGGCCCCTTGCTGGGCCAGGAGCTTGGCAATGGCTTCACCGATACCGCGGCTGGCACCGGAGACGAATGCGATTTTGCCGTCGAGGTCGAACAACTGAGTCTTGGACATGGTTTTTCCTTGCTGGGTTGTCGGGCGCCGAGGGCGCGGTCAGAGGCTGGATTTTTCGATGACCTGCAGGCTCATCTGCTCCAGCAGTTTGTTCATGTGAATGAACTGCGCGAAGCGTTTGTCCTGGGTCTGGCCGTGGTAGAAGCGGTAGTAGATCTGCTGCACGATGCCGGCCAGGCGGAACAGGCCATAGGTGTAGTAGAAGTCGAAATTGCCGATTTCGATTCCCGAGCGTTCGGCGTAGTAATCGACGAATTCCTGGCGGGTCAGCATGCCCGGCGCGTTGCTCGGCTGGCGCCGCATCAGTTGCACCGGCGCCGGGTCGGCGGCCTCGATCCAGTAGGCCAGGGTGTTGCCCAGGTCCATCAGCGGATCGCCCAGGGTGGTCAGTTCCCAGTCCAGCACGCCGATGATCTGCATCGGGTTGTGGGGGTCGAGGATGACGTTGTCGAAGCGGTAGTCGTTATGCACGATGCTCGAGGTTGGGTGGTCGGCGGGCATCTTGTCGTTGAGCCAGGCCTTCACGGTTTCCCAGTGCGGCGCATCGGGGGTCAGGGCTTTCTCGTAGCGCTCGCTCCAGCCCTTGATCTGACGCTGCACATAGCCTTCAGGCTTGCCCAGGTCGCCCAGGCCGCAGGCGTTGTAGTCGACCCGATGCAGTTCGACGAAACGGTCGATGAAACTCTTGCACAGGGCTTGGGTCTTGCTGGCATCCAGGCCCAGTTCCGCCGGCAGGTCGGAGCGCAGGATGATGCCCTTGACCCGTTCCATGACATAGAACTCGGCGCCGATCACCGACTCGTCGGTGCAGTGCACATAGGCCTTGGGGCAGTAGGGGAAACCGTCCCTGAGCTGGTTGAGAATGCGGAACTCGCGGCCCATGTCATGGGCGGACTTGGCCTTGTGGCCAAACGGCGGGCGGCGCAGGACGAACTCCTGATCCGGGTACTCCAGCAAGTAGGTGAGATTCGAGGCACCGCCCGGGAACTGGCTGATTTGCGGTGTGCCGCTGAGGCCGGGAATATGCGCCTTGAGGTACGGATCGATCAGGTTGGCATCGAGCTCCTCGCCAGGGCGAGTACGGGTGGATTGGTCTGTAAGCGCCATGCTTATCCCTTCTGCTTATTCTGGAGGCCAGAGATTATTGACTAATCTAATGCGCCTACCGGCCCCTCACAATCGCGGCGGGCCTTTATAGGTGCGCGTGTTGCCGGACAATCATTGCTTTTGATACAAGCGTTTGAATTTACCCCCGTACTTCCACGATCTGGTAGCACCAAGCCCCCACAGGAGCCGGCTTGCCAGCGAAGGGAGCGTCATGACGCAGCCGCGTTTGAGACGGCTTCCCTGGCTAGCCCGCACTTTCCCAAACCATGCAGGCCCAGAGGCAAGCCGCCCCACGAGCATAGGCGTTGCCCAGGGGATGGGTCAGTTGGGTGTCGGCAGGGGAAGAGGGGTCAGCAGGGGCCGGCCCTCGAAGTGGGCCAGCAGGTTCTGGCCGACCATGTCCACGGTGTCGCGGCTGGCCTGGGGCGAAAGGCCGGCGACGTGGGGCGTCAGTACCACATTGTCCAGGCCCTTGAAACCGTCCGGCACTTGCGGTTCGTCATCGAACACGTCCAGGGCCGCGCCGGCGATCCGCCGCTGATTCAGGGCCTGCAGCAGGGCGTTGGTGTCCACCACGCTGGCCCGGGCGATGTTCACCAGGAAACCTTCGGCGCCAAGGGCTTGCAGCACTGGCTGGTCCACCAGATGCCGGGTGTCGGCGCCGCCGGGGGTGGCAATCACCAGGGCATCCGAGTCCCGGGCCAGCTCCAGCAGGGTCGGGCAAAAGCGGTAGGGCTGGTCCGTCCGGGGCTGACGGCTGTGATAACTCACGGTCATGTCGAAACCCAGGGCGCAACGCCGGGCGATGGCCTGGCCCACGGCGCCCAGCCCGAGGATGCCCAGGCGCATGCCGGCCACGGAAGGGCGCAGGACCTTTGGCCATTGCCCCTGGCGCACGGCGGCATCGGACTGGGGAATGCCCCGCACCAGAGACAGCAGCAGGGCGAGGGCATGATCGGCCACCGACGAGGCATTGACCCCGGCGCCGTTGGTCACGGCAATCCCGCGGTTGCTGGCCGCTTGCAAATCGACGTGTTCGTAGCCGGCGCCGATCACGCAGATGATCTGCAGCCGGGGCAGGGCGTCGATTTCCGCTGCAGTCAGTCCCAGTGGGCCGCGGGTCAGCACGGCGTCGATCCGCCCGGCATGGTCCTGGATGGCCCGGGCCCGTTCGGCGGGGGTGGGCGCCAGGATCAGGTGAAAGCCCTGCTGTTCGAGCAGCGGCAGGTAGGCGTTGACGTTTTCAACCAGGACCAGGACGGTGGCACGCATCAAGGGATTCCTTGTGAATAGCTGAAATGGCGCAGGGGAGGCGGTGCACGGCTTCGGGCGAGGCGCGCAGCAGGCCGGCGCGAAGGCTCAAGGGTGCGGGTTGCGAGGGAATTTGGCAATGCTCGCCGGCACCGTTCCCGGGGGAATCACGCCATGTTCGGCGTGCCCGGGGCGGTGTGGGGACGATGGGGTCAGAAGGTCACATCGGCGGTCGTGGCCAGGCGCACGAAGGCGCCGTTGAGGGTGGCGTTATGGTGGGCGATGATTTTCTTCGCCCCCAGCACGGGCGTGTCCATGCAGGTATGGGCGTCCTCCACCAGCACGGCGGCAAAGCCCAGGTCGCCGGCGGCGCGGCAGGTGGCATCGACGCAGTACTGGGTCTTCATGCCGACGATCACCAGCTCATTGACCTGGGCTTCCTGCAGGCGCTCGGCCAGCCCGGTGCCGACAAAACAACTGGGGCGGGCCTTGTCCAGTACGCAGTCCAGTTCTTCATCCACTTCCAGGGTCGGCAGCAGTTGCCAGAGCGGGCTGCCGGCGGCAATCGGCGATTCGGCGGGGCCGGTATGGCGCACGGCGAAGATCGGCGCCCCGGCCTGGCGGGCGCGGCGGATCAACTGGTTGATGTTTTCCAGGGTCTGTTCGCGCTTGTAGGGCTTGTCCGGTCCGTTGAAAAGGCCAACCTGCATGTCGATGACCAGCAGGGCACGCTTGGCGTTGGATAAAGGCATCTTGTCTCTCCTTGTAGTGCCAGCTGGACGGAGAAACAAAAGGCCCCGTCCATTGCTGGCGGGGCCTTGGTTTTACTGTGCTTGCATCATCCCGCACAGCTACCACACGACCCGCCGTAGGCAGTCGTGGTGGTAGAGGTAGGGTTGAGCGCGTAGATATTCATGGGGCCCGATCATGCCGCCTGGCCGTGAATCTTGTCAACGCAGCCCAGCGCGCGTCGGCTTGCCGAGGAACAGGTACCTGGGATGTGCATCGCCTTCGCGGACGCTTGCGCCGGCAAGCCGCTGCCTGGGGGAGGCGTGAGAGGGCCGGGCCAGAGGCTTCGCCACGGCAAAAAAATACATCTGCACCGTACAAACCGTTCCTCAGCTAAGTCTATGCAGCGCTCGCGGAATCCCGGACAATCGCGCCCCCTCTGTTTCGGTCGGGGTTCTGTCTGTCGGGTACTCCGACGCGCCCTGATCGAATGGCAAACGACCGGAATGTGGAGATCCCACCGGATGAATGATCAGGCCAACAGCGTTGATCAACGCTTTGAAACGGCGACCCCAGCGACCCTGAGTAGCTGGAACCGCCAAGACACCACCTGGATGCTGGGCCTGTTTGGCACCGCCATCGGTGCCGGTACCCTGTTTCTGCCCATCAATGCCGGTATCGGCGGTTTCTGGCCGCTGTTGATCCTGGCGCTGCTGGCCTTCCCCATGACTTTCTATGCACACCGCGGCCTGACCCGCTTCGTGCTCTCCGGGCGTGACGGTGCGGACATCACTGACGTGGTGGAGGAGCATTTCGGCCTCACCGCCGGTGCCCTGATCACCTTGCTGTACTTTTTGGCGATCTTCCCGATCCTGCTGATCTACAGCGTGGCCCTGACCAACACCGTCGACAGCTTCATGACCAACCAACTGCACATCGCGCCGCCACCGCGCGCGATCCTGGCCCTGGTGCTGATCTTCGGCCTGCTGGTGGTGGTGCGATGCGGCGAGCAGGTGATCGTCAAGGCCATGAGCCTGATGGTCTATCCGTTCATCGTGGCCCTGCTGTTCCTCGCGGTGTTCCTGATCCCGCACTGGAATGGCGGCATCCTTGCCACCGTCAGCGATGTCCCGGCGCCTTCGGCCTTCCTGCATACCCTGTGGCTGGCGATTCCGGTGATGGTCTTCTCGTTCAACCACTCGCCGATCATCTCGGCCTTTGCCGTGGACCAGAAACGCCGCTATGGCGTGCATGCCCAAGAGCGCAGCTCGCAGATCCTCTCGCGTGCCCACCTGCTGATGGTGGGCATGGTGCTGTTCTTCGTCTTCAGCTGCGTGCTGACCCTGAACCCGGCGCAACTGGCCGAAGCCAAGGCACAGAACCTGTCGATCCTGTCCTACCTGGCCAACCACTTCCAGAACCCGACCATCGCCTTCGCCGCGCCGTTGATTGCCTTCGTGGCCATCGCCAAGTCCTTCCTGGGTCACTACATCGGTGCCAGCGAAGGCCTCAAGGGCCTGATCGGCAAGAGCGGCCGGCGTCCTGGGGCGAAAACCCTGGACCGGGTCACCGCTGCCTTCATGCTGGTGATCTGCTGGGCCGTGGCGACCCTCAACCCGAGCATCCTGACGATGATCGAGACCATGGGCGGCCCGGTGATCGCGGCGATCCTGTTCCTGATGCCGATGTACGCCATTCGCAAAGTGCCGGCCATGGCCCGCTATCGCGGCCAGGCCTCCAACGTCTTCGTGACCCTGGTGGGCCTGGTGGCCATTACCGCCCTGGTGTACTCCCTGGCTTCGTGAGTTGCGCGACGCGCTGGCGGGTGCCTTCGCTGGCATTCCACACCTGCGCGACGCTCACCGCCTGGAGCCGGCTTGCCGGCGGACAGGCCCTCAAGCCTGACGCGATTGCTGGCAACACAACCAACGCCGCCGGTGCTCACAGCACCGGCGGCGTTGTCGTTCAAGGCATTGATCAGGATCGTTTGCGGCCTTGAATAAAGGGCTAAGCTGGTGCTCTTATTGCTGCCCGAAACCCGCCAATGGCCACTCCCGTCACACGGGCTGCAATCTGGCCCAAACGCGTTGATGCCGTTGGGCGACACCCTCTGAATTCGAATTTTGCCTTGTCACGGATGAACCCGATTGGCCACTGAACCCCTCACCCAGCCAACTGTTGCCCCCAAGCGCAGCCGTGACCTGCTGGCCGGCTTGTCCATCGCCGGCCTGTTGCTGCCGGAGGCTGTGGCCTATTCCGGTATTGCCGCCTTGCCGCCCCAGGCCGGGGTCATCGCCCTGTTCGCCGGGCTGCTGTGCTACGGCCTGCTGGGCAGCAGCCGCTTCGCCATTGTCTCGGCCACGTCCTCATCGGCGGCGGTGCTGGCTGCTGCCACCTTGTCCCTGGCAGAGGGCGACGTGCAGCTGCGCCTGAACCTGGCGTTCGCCCTGGTGCTGCTGACTGGAGGCTTCTTCCTTCTGGCGGGACTGTTTCGCCTCGGCGGCGTGACCGCGTTCATTGCCAAGCCGGTGCTGCGCGGCTTCGCCTTCGGCCTGGCCGTGACCATCATCCTCAAGCAGTTCGCCACCATCGTGGGGGTGCACCTGAGCACCGGCAATCTGGTGCGTTTTCTGCCCCAGTTGCTGGAGCAGTGGCCGCAGTGGAACTGGGCTGGCGCGGCGGTGGCGGCATTGGCCCTGCTGGTGCTGGCGATCTGTTCGCGGATTCCCTACGTGCCCGGTGGGCTGGTGGCGGTGGTGATCGGCATTGGCGCCGGGCAATGGCTCGATCTGCCGGCTCATGGGGTGGCCCTGATCGGGGTGATCGAACTCAAGTTGCAGGTGCCGAGCCTGCCGGACCTGCCCTTTGCCGACTGGCTGCGCCTGGGGGAACTGGCGTTTGCCCTGGTGATGATCCTGTATGCCGAGTCCTATGGCTCCATCAGCTCCCTGGCGCTCAAGCATGGCGACCGGGTCTCGTCCAACCGCGACCTGCTGGCCCTGGGCGCTGGCAATCTGCTCTCCGGTCTGTTCCATGGCATGCCGGTCGGCGCCGGTTATTCGGCCACTTCCGCCAACGAAGCGGCCGGGGCCCGCTCGCGGCTGGCCGGGCTGACCGCTGCTGCGGTGATGCTGATCATCGTTCTGACGGTGCTGCCCTATATCGCCCTGACCCCGGAGCCGGTGCTGGCGGCGATCGTCATCTACGCCCTGGGCCATGGCCTGAGCCTGCAACCGCTGGGGCGCTATTTCATCTGGCGCCGAGATCGGTTGCTGGTGATCTGTGCAGTCACCGCGGTGCTGGTGCTGGGGGTGCTGGATGGTTTGCTGCTTTCGGTAGGGGTGAGCATTCTGTTGATGCTGCGCCAGTTGTCGGCGGCGGATATCCAGATCCTCGGTCAATTGGGCAGCGGACATGATTTTGTCGACCTCAGCCGCCACCCTCAGGCGCGGCAGGTGCCGGGGGTGCTGATTCTGCGTCCGGGGGAGGCGCTGTTCTTCGCCAATGCCGAGCGCATCCTGGGCGGTGCCTTGCACCTGATCCGGCACGTACAGACGCCGATTCACACGGTCATTCTCAGCCTGGAAGAGTCGCCGAATCTGGACGGCACCAGCATCGAGGCCCTGGACGACTTCTTCCGTCAGGTCCGCCTGGAGCACAAGCGCCTGGCCCTGGCCCGGCTCAAGCACAGGGCCAAGGAAGCCCTGGCGGGCCTGCCGTCGACTGCCGAGCATCAGGTGTTGCTCAGTGGCACCAGCGTCGACGATACGCTGCAGGAAAGCCTGCAGATCTGGAGCGGTCAGGCTCAGGCGGGACTCTGGCATTGAGTCTTGGCGCTTGGGTGTATCGCGCCTGGCCTGTTGCAGCGCAGCTCAGGGCGAACGAGCGGGCAGGGCAGTCAGCAAAAGTTACAGGCATAAAAAAACGCCGCGTATCGTGGAATACGCGGCGTTCTTTTTTACAACGCTAGAGCCTTAGGCTTGCACCACCGGGATCTTGGCGTTGGCCGCCGCTTCACGGAACTCGGCGATCTGGTCGAAGCTCAGGTAGCGGTACACGTCCGCTGCCATGCTGTCGATCTTGCCGGCGTATTCCATGTACTCCTCGACGGTCGGCAGGCGACCCAGGATCGAAGCCACCGACGCCAGCTCGGCCGAAGCCAGGTAGACGTTGGCGCCATCGCCCAGACGGTTCGGGAAGTTACGGGTCGAAGTCGACACCACGGTCGAGTTCGGCTCAACGCGGGCCTGGTTACCCATGCACAGCGAGCAGCCCGGCATTTCCATGCGCGCGCCAGCCTTGCCGTAGATGCCGTAGTAGCCTTCTTCGGTCAGTTGGTGAGCGTCCATCTTGGTCGGCGGCGACAGCCACAGACGGGTTGGCAGCTGGCCCTTGACCTGATCCAGCAGCTTACCGGCGGCGCGGAAGTGACCGATGTTGGTCATGCAGGAACCGATGAACACTTCGTCGATCTTCTGGCCAGCGACGCTGGACAGCAGGCGAGCGTCGTCCGGGTCGTTCGGCGCGCAGAGCACAGGCTCCTTGACGTCGGCCAGGTCGATCTCGATGACTTCGGCGTACTCGGCGTCCTTGTCGGCTTCCAGCAGCTCAGGGTTGGCCAGCCAGGCTTCCATCGCTTGAGCGCGACGCTCCAGGGTACGGGCATCGCCGTAGCCTTCGCCGATCATCCAGCGCAGCAGGGTGATGTTGGACTTCAGGTACTCGGCGATCGACTCTTTGGACAGCTTGATGGTGCAACCGGCAGCCGAACGTTCGGCCGAGGCGTCGGACAGTTCGAAGGCTTGCTCGACGGTCAGGGTTTCCAGACCTTCGATCTCCAGGATGCGGCCGGAGAAGGCGTTCTTCTTGCCTTTCTTCTCGACGGTCAGCAGGCCTTTCTGGATCGCGTAGTAAGGGATGGCGTGGACCAGGTCACGCAGGGTGACGCCAGGCTGCAGCTTGCCCTTGAAGCGAACCAGGATCGACTCCGGCATGTCCAGTGGCATGACGCCAGTGGCGGCGGCGAAGGCCACCAGGCCGGAACCGGCCGGGAACGAGATGCCGATCGGGAAACGGGTGTGGGAGTCACCACCGGTGCCGACGGTGTCCGGCAGCAGCATGCGGTTCAGCCAGCTGTGGATGATGCCGTCGCCCGGACGCAGGGACACGCCGCCACGGGTCATGATGAAGTCGGGCAGGGTGTGGTGAGTGGTGACGTCGATCGGCTTCGGATAGGCCGCGGTGTGGCAGAACGACTGCATCACCAGGTCGGTGGAGAAGCCCAGGCAAGCCAGGTCCTTGAGTTCGTCACGGGTCATTGGACCGGTGGTGTCCTGGGAGCCGACGGTGGTCATCTTCGGTTCGCAGTAGGTGCCTGGACGTACGCCAGTCACGCCGCAAGCCTTGCCGACCATTTTCTGCGCCAGGGTGAAACCCTTGGTGCTTTCAGCTGGGGCTTCAGGCTTCTTGAACAGGTCGGATGGCGGCAGACCCAGCTCGGCGCGAGCCTTCTCGGTCAGGCCACGGCCGATGATCAGCGGGATACGGCCGCCAGCACGGACTTCGTCGAGCAGCACCGGGGTCTTCATTTCGAAGGTGGCCAGGACTTCGTCGCTGTTGTGCTTGGTGACTTTGCCTGCGTGCGGGTACAGGTCGATCACGTCGCCCATGTTCATCTTCGACACGTCGAATTCGATCGGCAGGGCGCCGGCGTCTTCCATGGTGTTGTAGAAGATTGGAGCGATCTTGCTGCCGAAGCAGAAGCCGCCGGCACGCTTGTTCGGCACATAAGGAACGTCGTCGCCGAAGAACCACAGCACCGAGTTGGTGGCCGACTTACGGGACGAGCCGGTGCCGACCACGTCGCCGACGTAGGCGATCGGGAAGCCGTCGTTGCGCATCTGCTCGATCTGTTTCATCGGGCCGATGGAACCTTGCACGTCAGGCACGATGCCGTCACGGGCCATTTTCAGCATGGCCAGGGCGTGCAGCGGGATGTCCGGACGGGACCAGGCGTCAGGTGCAGGGGAGAGGTCGTCGGTGTTGGTTTCGCCGGTGACCTTGAACACCCGCAGGCTGATCTTGTCGGCCAGTACCGGGCGGTTCTTGAACCACTCGCCGTCGGCCCAGGATTGCAGTACGGCCTGGGCATGAGCGTTGCCGTTCTTGGCTTTTTCCGCGACGTCGTGGAAAGCGTCGAACATCAACAGGGTGTGCTTGAGTTGAGCGGCAGCCACCGGCGCCAGCTCGGCGTCGTCCAGCAGGTCGACCAGGGTCACGATGTTGTAGCCGCCCTGCATGGTGCCCAGCAGTTCTACGGCGCGCTTCTTGTCGATCAGAGGGGAGGAGGCTTCGCCTTTGGCCAGCGCGGAGAGGAAACCGGCCTTGACGTAGGCGGCTTCGTCGACTCCTGGTGGAACGCGGTTGGTGATCAGGTCAACGAGGAAAGCTTCTTCGCCAGCCGGGGGATTCTTCAGCAGCTCGACCAGGCCTGCAGTTTGTTCGGCGTTAAGCGGCTGGGGAACGATACCCAGTGCTGCGCGCTCTTCGATATGTTTGCGGTAGGCTTCAAGCACAGTTATTACCCTCATCAGTGGTCCCAAATGGGTGTCCGGGACGCTCATCCCGAAATTGCCGTACTCATGCGCTGCGTGGCGTTGTGGGCCACTTAGCCAGAATTACCGACAATTCCTTACAGAAGCTGCTTTCAAAGTTTTACGCCTGCAGAACGGGGAGCTGATGAGGGTTGGCGCTGGATTTTTCCCCGCTGGAAAAACCCCTCGCCAACACCGCTCTGAAGGAACGACTGTGCTCGTGACGCTTTGAAAACAGCTTCAAACGGACATTGGCGCCTAAAAAGGCTGGCTGATTCTACGGCAAAAAAAATCTAAACGTAAGTTGCTGTATTGAAGTTTGAGGGGTGATCAATCTTAGACAAAGGGCTAACATTGCCGACTGTTTTGCCTTTGCGTGTGTTGTTTTTCTATGCCCAATCAGACCATCAAGACCCCTTGCGTCGGCCTCTGCTCCACCGTCTACGGCGACCTGGTGTGCCGCGGCTGCAAGCGTTTCCATCACGAAGTGATCAACTGGAACGGTTACAACGAGGAGGAGAAACGCGCGGTCTGGTTGCGTCTTGAACAACTGCTGGTGCAGGTGATGACGGCCAAGCTGGAAGTCTTTGACCCGGCGCGTCTGCGCGGGCAACTGGAGCAGCGCAAGATCCGTTTCGTGCCGCACCAGTCCGAGTATTGCTGGGCCTATCAGCTGATTGCCCGGGGCGCGCGGGTGATCAACCAGCTCGACGCCTACGGCATGGCGCTGTTGCCGGAGTTCCGTGACTGGGGCCTGCCGGAATTGCGTGACGCCATCGATCGGGAATTCTTCCTGCTGTCGGAAGCCCACTACCAGCGCTACATCGCCCCGGGGTTTCTCAAGGACGCCCTGGGCTGAGAGGTTCGTCGGCCAGCCACTTCCTGCGCAAAGGGTGCTGCAGGCGTGGGCTTGCCAGCGACAGCGTCGTCATGGGCGACGCAGGTTAGGCGCTGGCGTTGCGGGGAAGGGGCTCAGACTTTGGCGGCGAGTTCTTCCAGATGGTCCATGATGTCCGCCGGTTTGAGCACCAGCACGTCACTGTCCAGGGAGTCGAGCACCACTTCGGCGGTGTTGCCGATCAAGGCCCCCGACAACCCGGTACGGGCCACGGTGCCGATGATGGTCAGCACGGCCCCCAGCTTGTGGGCCATATGGGGAATCAGCACGTCCGCCGGACCTTCCTCGATATGCAGGTGCGCATCGTCGATGTCGAACTCGGCCTGGAACGCCCTGCATTCCTCGCGGTAGCGCTTCTCGATGGTTTCCTTGAGCTGGAACACCGGGTCGGATGCCGAAAGCATCGGTGATGGATGGGCGCTGATCACGTGCAGTTGAGCCCTGGCCAGGCTGGCGATGTCGAAACCATAGTCAACGATGCTGGCATGCAGGGTGCGGTGTTCGCCGTCCATGTTGCCGACATCGATGGCCGCCATGACCACGCCACCGGCCCAGGGGGTGGCGGTCTTGACCAGCAGCACCGGGGTTGGGCAGTAGCGCAGCAGCTTCCAGTCCGCCGGGGTCAGCAGGACTTTCTTCAGCGGATTGTCATGGGAATGCTGCTTGATCACCAGGCCGCAACCCTCGGCCTGCTGCACGTCGATGATGGTTTCATGCAGGCTCTCGTTCCAGGCCTGCTCGGTGGTGACGCTGTAGCCTTCGCCGGTCAGGCTGCTCTTGAGCACGCTGAGCAGCGCCGAGTGTTCGTGTTTCTTGTCGCAGACCAGCAGATGCAGGTGGGCCTGGGTGACCCCGGCAATCAGCTTGGCGCGCTTGAGGGCCAGACTTTCGCCAGGCGTGGGATCGATGACCACCAGGATGCTGCGGATACTTTGCATGATCGGGATCTCCAGGAAAGGGATGAACGGTTAGGGTCTGTTCCCGTTTGGCCCAGCAACGCGGCTCGTCACCAAACGGCAACAGACCCTGGCGTGCACAACTATAGTTGCTGGCGCCCGCGCCGCATGTTGATGCATATCAAGCGCGGCCGCTGGTGGTCTGCGACGTGGCCGGTATAATCGCCAGCCTTTCGCTGTGAAGCCTTATTTGTCTCGTGAGCCTCATGTTATCGATCACTGATAGTGCCGCCATTGCTCGCCTTGCTGTGGCGGATTGCTCGGAAATGCGCCGATGAACTTTCCGGAAATTCATGACTTCCTCGGCTGTCGGACTCCCGACGCCTGGGTCCAGGCGGCCCTGGCCGACCAGGAAACCCTGCTGATCGACCACAAGAACTGTGAGTTCAAGGCCGCCAGCACCGCCCTGAGCCTGATCGCCAAGTACCATTCCCATGTCGACCTGATCAACATGATGTCGCGTCTGGCCCGGGAAGAACTGGTGCACCACGAACAGGTCATGCGCCTGATGAAACGACGCAAGGTCGAGCTGCGCCAACTGCATGCCGGGCGCTACGCCTCGGGCCTGCGCAAGGTGGTGCGCAGCCATGAGCCGGTGAAGCTGGTGGACACCCTGGTGGTCGGCGCTTTTATCGAAGCCCGCAGTTGCGAGCGCTTCGAAGCCCTGGTGCCACACCTGGACGAGGAGTTGGGCAAGTTCTATTTCGGCCTGCTCAAAAGCGAGGCCCGGCACTATCAGGGCTACCTGAAGCTGGCCTACCAATATGGCGACGCCAAGGACATCGCCCAGGTGATCGACAAGGTGCGGGCCGCCGAGCAGGAGCTGATCGAGTCCCCGGACCCGGAGTTCCGCTTCCACAGCGGCGTACCGGCCTGGTAAGGCACAACCCTTGTGTCGCTGCCCTTGTGTAAAAACAGGGGCAAATTGTTAAAAACTCTTAAAAGAATGAAACTTTGCGCAAAACCGCGATAAGTCGCTGGTTTTGCCACGACCTTAGCCTTTTTTTAACCTCGGTCCTTCTATAATGCGCGCACTCAAAATTGTGTGCTTGCGAACGGGAAGGTATGGAAAACCTGGGTCTTGGCAAAGTCCTGCTGGTGGAAGATGACGAGAAGCTCGCCGGGCTGATTGCCAGCTTCCTGTCCCAGCATGGCTTTGAAGTGCTGACGGTGCACCGGGGCGATGTGGCCTTGGCGGCGTTTCTCGAATTCAAACCGAAGCTGGTGGTGCTCGACCTGATGTTGCCGGGCCAGAGTGGCCTGCACGTGTGCCGGGAAATCCGCGCCGTGGCCGATACCCCGATTGTCATCCTCACCGCCAAGGAAGACGACCTGGACCACATTCTCGGCCTGGAGTCCGGCGCCGACGACTATGTGATCAAACCCATCAAGCCGGCGGTGCTGCTGGCGCGGCTGCGGGCCCTGCAGCGGCGCCAGGTGCCGGAGTCGAGCGCCTTGCGCGGGGCCCTGGAGTTCGGCGTGCTGAGCATCGACCGCAGCAGCCGCGAGGTGCGTCTGTCCGGCGAGCCGATCGAACTGACCACCATGGAGTTCGAGCTGCTCTGGCTGCTGGCCAATGCGGCAGGCAAGACCCTGTCCCGGGATGACATCCTGAACCGCATGCGCGGCATCGAGTTCGACGGTCTGAACCGCAGCGTCGACGTCTACATCAGCAAATTACGCGGCAAGCTCAAGGACAACCCGCGCGAGCCGGTGTGCATCAAGACCGTGTGGGGCAAGGGCTACCTGTTCAATCCATTCGCCTGGGAGATTTGAATGCTGCGGCTGTTTCTGGGGCTCTACCTGTTCCTGGCCTTAGGCTTTGCCGGAGCCATGACCGCGGTGCAACACATCTTCCTCAACTACCTGGCGGTGGACCTGATCGAGGCCTACAACCGCGATGCGGTGCGCGGGCCGGCCTATAGCCTCAGCGAGCAGCTGCGGCCCTTTGACGAGGCCGGGCGTCAGCATCAACTGGAGTTGCTCAAACCCCATTACGGGCTGGGGCTCAAGCTGGTGCAGGCCGGCGAGCTGGACCTCAACCAGAAGGAGCGGGCGCTGCTGAGTGCCAAGCAACTGGTGGTCCGGGATGATTTCAACGAATTCATTTCCAGCATCGACGACGGTCCCCAGTTACTGAGCATCAAGCTGCCGGAAGACCCACCCCTGACCCTGCTGTACAACATCGCCGCCTATGCCTTGCTCGGCACGCTGCTGGCCATCGTCCTGTACTTCTGGGTGCGCCCGCACTGGCGCGACCTGGAGCGCCTGCGCCTGGCCGCCGAGCGTTTTGGCGGCAATGACCTCAGCACCCGCCTGCAACTGTCCCAGCGTTCCAACATTCGCGACCTGGCCCAGCACTTCAACCGCATGGCGGCGCGCATCGAGGGCCTGATCGCCAACCAGCGCGAGCTGACCAACGCGGTGTCCCACGAGTTGCGCACGCCCATCGCGCGGCTGTCTTTCGAGCTGGACCAGTTGCAGCAGCAACCGGACCCGGAGGAAAACCGCGAACTGATCGCCGACATGTACGCCGACCTTGGCGAACTGGAGGACATGGTCTCCGAGCTGTTGTCCTACGCCAGCCTGGAGCACGGCGCGGCCACCATCAGTCGCGAGAATATCCAGGCCCAGAGCTGGCTCGACAGCGTGGTCGGCAGTGTCGCCCTGGAGGCGGAAGCGGCGGGGGTGCAGTTGCTGATCCGCTCCTGCCAGGTCGAGTACGTGCGGATCGAGCCACGCTTCATGGCCCGGGCGGTGATCAATCTGTTGCGCAACGCCATTCGCTACGCCGACCGGCGGGTGGAAGTGTCCCTGGTCCGCCTGGAGCAGGGCTACGAAGTGCGGGTCAATGATGACGGGCCCGGCGTGCCGGTGGACGGACGGGAGAAAATCTTTGAACCCTTTTCCCGGCTCGACGCCAGCCGCGACCGGCGTACCGGTGGCTTCGGCCTGGGCCTGGCCCTGGTGCGACGGGTTTCCCAGTGGCATGGCGGCAAGGTCGAGGTGGTGGATTCGGAGTGGGGCGGGGCCTCGTTTCGCCTGACCTGGGCCCATGTCGATTAGCGGCAGCGGCAAGCTTCAAGCCGCCAGTTCGCTGCTTGCCGCTTGCCGCTCGAAGCCTACCGCTTAAAAGCTGTACTCAAGCTGGGTGCCCAGCACCGTCTGCATGCGCCGATCGACGATCGGACTGTCGCCGGCTTCCTTGCCCAGGTACTGCAGGGACAGCAGGGTCGAAAGCTTGGTCTGCTCGTTGAGGGGCAGGCTCCATTCCAGGTCCAGGCCATTGCTCACCAGCCCGCCCTTGGCGCGGTAGGCGCTGAAGCGGCTGTTGGCGGCCTGGGTGCCGCTCACGCCGTACCAGGTCTGCATATAGTCGGCATTGCCGAACAGGCTGTTGAGGCTGGCATCGAGGCTGCCCAAACGTCCCTCGTACAGGTTGGTGCCAATGCTCAGCTGCAGCTGGCTGTAAGCCGAACCGGTGTCCTTGTTGTCATTCTTCTTCACTGCGTGGGTCACCGTGGCTCCCAGTTCGAACGGGCCCAGGTCGTAACCCAGGTGTGCGCCGAACTGTGCACGTGACTTGATCTGGCCCATGCCCTTGAGCCGCTTGGAGCCTTGGCCCAGGTGGTTCTTGTCGCGCCGTTCTTCGCTGGGGCCGACCCAGGTGCTGAACGACAGGTCGCCCCATTCATGGCCCCAGCCCAGTCCCTGGTCGGTGTTGAGGAAGAGGCCATAGGGGCTGATGATTTCGCCGCCGAAAATCGGCGCCACGGTGCGCTCGTCACTGCCGCTGTAGCGCGGCACGCTGGCCACACCGCCGCGCACGCCATATTTCCAGTCCTCGGCATGCAGCGCTGCAGACCCTGTGGCCAGGCCGAGGGTGCCCGCCCAAAGGGCGACGGTGGTGCAGCGTTTCAGGCTTTTCATAGTGTTTTAGAACCTCAGGTAGTGGGGGGTGTAGATACGTTTGAAGGAGTAGCCGAGGACGTTGACCCCGTTGACCTGGCGGCGCACGGTGTCGCCCAGCCCGGGGCCATGGCCGGCAATCACCGCATGGGCGTTGTCCACCGGAGCCAGGATGTAATCGGTGAGGGTGCGACCCTGTTGCAGGCTGCGGATCATCAGGAAGCCGTCTTCCAGGGCGATGCTGACGCCGTTCACGGGGGCGTTGGCTTCGTCATCGTTGAGGGCGTGATAGGTGCCGACCATGGCCAGCCAGTTGTCGGGCAGGGGCACCGGGTCGATCCGTTCCCCCATGGCCAGTAGCTGGCCGTGGCGCTTGGCGGTAAACACCCGGTTGCCCTGAACGTTCATGACGTCCAGTTGCACCCGCCCCAGGTCGCCCAGGTCCTGCTGCCACAGGCCGAGGATTTTCTTCTGCGCCCGCAGCCAGCCGTGTTCGTCGCGCAGCAGCTCGAAGCGCGTGCCGGCCAGTTCGCCAAACAGCCGCTGGTTCTGGTCCTTGATGCGCAGCACGCCCCAGGTCGTGGCATAGAACCCCGCCAGATGCTGGCGGTCGGCGGCTTCCGGCACCCGGCGCCGCGGGGGGGGCTGGTCGGAGCCGTTCTGGTCTGAGCCCTTCTGGTCAGTGCGACTCTGGACGGAGCTACTCAGTAGAGGGCTATCCACTACGGAGCTATCCACTACGGAGCTATCCACTACGGAGCTATCCAGTACGGAGCCATTCGGGACGGAGCCATTCTTGACGGAGCCATTCTTGACGAAGCCATCCTGGCCGGAATCGTGCTGAACGCAGCCCTGCTGAACAGGGCCGGCTTGCATCCCTCCGGGGGCGCCATGGGCCTGCTGCAGCATGCGCAGAATCTGCGGCACCAACGGCTGGGCCAGGGCTGCGCCGGAGCCGGAATTGCTCATCACGATCACCGCCAGTTGCTGCTCCGGGAGCACGCTGATCCGGGCGTGGAAATCATCGCCGGAGCCACTGCGCTGCCAAGTGCCAACCCCCGGGTTGACCCACTCATCGCCACAGGGCGAGAGGAACCAGCCCAGGCCCACCTGACAATCGAAATCCAGCGGGTTGCCGCTGTTCTGCGGACGCACCATCTCCTTGATCGAGGCCGGCGAGAGCAACGCCTGGTGCTTGTAGCTGCCCTGGGCGAAGAGCATGCGCACGAAGTGGCTCAGGTCCCGTGGATTGCTCCACAAGCCAGCGGCGGACAGGTCGCGCACCAGGACATCATTGCTGCGGGAGCCGTCGGTATAGCCTTGGGTGCGGTAGGGTTGTGCGCCGCTGCCGCCTATGAAACTCGACTGGCTCATGCCCAGCGGGCGCAGCAGGCTTTTTTGCAATTGCATCTCGAAATCCAGGCCGCTGCTGCGTTCCACCGCCGCGCCCAGCAGGGCGTAGCCCAGGTTGGAGGGGGCGGTCCGGGTGCCCGGGGCATTGTTCAGCCAGACCCCGCTGACCTTTCTCGGCAGCTCGTTGAGGGCCTGGGGCGTACGTGAATCGCGCAGGTACTCGGCGGGCATCCCGGCCTGATGGCTGAGCAGACGGCGCACGGTCACGGCCTGGTCGGCGGCGTTCTGGTCCTGGTGAAAGCGCGAGCGGACGTAGAATTCCTTGAGGCTGTCCTGCAGGGGCGCATCCAACTGCAGGCGTCCCTGTTCCACCAGTTGCATGACCGCCGTAGCGGTCAGCAACTGCGACAGGGCGCCGGCACGAAACGCGGTGTTCTCGGTCACCTGCAGGCCCCGTGCCTGGTCGGCAAACCCGAAGCCCCGGGCCCAGATCAGCTCCTGGCCGTCCACCAGGGCGATGGACAGCCCCGGGACCTGGTGCTCGGCCATCTCCCGGGGGATGTACTGCTTCAAGTAGCTGATGATGCTGGCGTAGTCGCCGGGCGCTATGACCGGCGGCGCAGGTGGTTGGCCATTGCAGCCGAGGCTGCTCAGCAGGATGCCCAGCAGTGGCAGGCCGAGAAGTTTGGGGGACATGCAGCACCCGACCGGAAATTCGATGAGCGGATGCTAGGGAAGGGCGCCTGAGGAGTCTTTGGCAGCTTTGTCTGGAAACTGTCAAAGAGTGTTAAGCGAAGGCGGCCGCGCCTCGGACCGAGGCGCGGCTTGGGCGGGTTACAGCTCCAGGCTGTGGATCACCTGGGTGGCATCGTCGGGGTCGATGGCGCTGCGCATACCGAGGGTCTTCGCCAGGCGGCGCATGCTGTAGTTGGCGGCGCTGTCCACCGAATACAGCTGCTGGAAGCCATTGCTACGGGCTTCGTCGATCAGATGCTGCATCAGCAGGGCACCGAGGCCCTTGCCTTGCCATTGATCGGCGATGGTCACGGCAAACTCGCAGCGCCAGGGTTGGTCGTCGACCTGGGCATAGCGGCTGATGCCGACTTCCCGCAGCTCGCCGTTGTCGTGGACCAGGGCCACGTAGGCCACCCGTTGCGGGGTGCCGACGTCCATCAGTTGATCCAGCAACTGATCGCCGACTTCCTTGACCTCACCGAGAAAGCGCTGGTGCCGGGTGACGGGGGAGAGGTTTTCGATAAAGGCCTTTTCCCGGCCCCGGTCTTCAGGGCGCAGCGGGCGGATCAGCACATGGCTGCCGTCGCTCAGGGCGTCGATCCAGTATTGGCCTTGCTGGGCCGGAAAGGGCGGTTGGGCGAGGACATCGAGGGCGCTGCTGGACATGATCAAGTCTCCGGGGAAGCAAAGGGCAGGTGATTGCCACAAGCTTTACTCCGCCCGCGATCCGGGCGCTTGATCGGCATCAATGTCCGCTGCTGTCGCGCCGCGACTGGCGATCACCGGTCATGGCCCCATCCGCTGCCTATCAGGTGGACGGGCAGATGGTCGACGCGCCAGTGCTGCAACAGGCCCGGCGTCTGCTGGCCCTGGCCTGAACCGGTCGGGTTAGTATGGCCCCGGCATTGTTGCCAAGATCCGGAGCCACCGCCCATGAGTACCCTGGAACGCGCCATCGCCATTGCCGCCCGGGCCCATGCCGGGCAAGTCGACAAGGGCGGGGCGCCCTATATCCTCCATCCCCTGCGGGTCATGCTGCGGCTGTCCGAGCCCCGGGAACAGCTGGTCGCGGTGCTCCATGACGTCATCGAAGACAGCCCGGTGACCCTGGAACAACTGCGCGGCGAAGGTTTCAGTGAAGAGGTGCTGCAGGCCCTGGCGGCGCTGACCAAGGTCGAGGGCGAGGACTATCCGGGGTTTATCCGCCGCGCGGCACAGAATCCTTTGGCGCGACGGGTAAAGCGGGCGGACCTGGCGGAGAACAGTGACCTGTCACGCATCCCCGAACCCAGTGACGATGACCGGCGGCGCCTGGAGAAGTACCGCCAGGCCATCGAGTACCTCGACAGCCTGGACCGGCCTTGAGCCGCTAGCCCAGGGTCAGCGGCGCCGGGGCGTTCAGTTGCTGTAGCTGGAAAGGGCGACTTCGGCGTTGCGCGCCGGTGGCTTGCTGCCCCGGGTGCGCCAGTGTTCGATCAGGGCGCGACCATGGGCCAGGCCGGCTTGCAGGGCGGCTTCGGTGCTGGCGTAGTCGTTGCCGTAGGGCGGGCAGGCAAAGTGCACGGAAAAGCACGGGTGCTGGCCATGGCCGGTGAGCCGCCCGACGTAGCTGAAGCTGGCACCGGATTGATGTGCATAGAGACTCGGTGAACTCGGCTCACGAATGATCATCACGTAGATGTCGTGGTCGAATTGAGTGTCTTGATACCAACTGCTAGAAGACTCCATGGTCCACCTCCTTGTCCGTAAAGCGGCGCGTTGTTGCTGCGTCAGCGGGTTGTTCAGTGCAGTTCACGCCCGGGGGGCGTCCAGCAGGCCGGCGGGGTGAGCGAACACCCCGGCAGGCAGCAGTTTTTCCAGGGCCCGGGCGGCCCGCAGGACCCATTCGTCACGGCCGAAGCGGGCGACGATCTGCAGGCCTATGGGCAGGCCGGCGGCGCTCAGGCCGCAGGGCATGCTCAGCGCCGGTTGGCGGCTGAAATTGAACGGGAAGGTGGTGGGCTGCCACATGGCGCTGATCTGCTCCGGCCAGTCGGGCGGCATCTGGCGCTCCACGGCGAAGGGCTCGACCACCGCAGTGGGGGTCAGCAGCAGGTCGTAGTCGCCGAGAAAGTCATGCAGTTGTTGCGCGACCCGATGCCGCTCCTGCACCGCGCAGGCGTAATCCAGGGCATTGAGCTGGCGTGCGCGGACCTGGGCCTGCTGGAGGAAGTCGCCGACCAGGTGCTGGCGCTCCAGCGGGATTTCCTCGGCCATGGCGCTGGCCACTTCCACCGGCCAGGCCCGCAGGTAATTCGCGGCCGGCTGGCCGATGTCCGGCGAGGCCTGGACCACCGTTGCCCCGGCCTGCTGCAGCAACTGGGCAGCGGCCAGGCAACGGGCGGCAATCTGCGGATCGACATGGGCGGCATGGCCCAGGTCGGCGCTGAAGGCGATGCGCAGGCCGTTGATGCCGTCCTCGATGCCGGACAGGAACTGGCCGGGAGCATGGGGCCAGGCGAAAGGTTCATCAGGCTCATGGGCGCTCATCAGCTCCATCAGCAGGGCGATATCCCGTACATGCCGGGCAATCGGGCCTTCGGCGGCCATGCCCCCCGGGTCGATGCTCGGGCAGGCGGACACCAGGCCATGGCTGGGCTTGAAACCGATCACCCCGCAAAAGCTCGACGGGGTGCGGATCGATCCGGCGGCATCATTGCCGGTGGCCGCCGGGGCGTAACCGGCGGCCACGCCAGCGGTGCTGCCGCCACTGCTGCCACCGGCATGCAGGGCCAGGTTCCAGGGGTTGCGGGTGATGCCGGTCAGCGGGCTGTCGGTCAGCGGCGTGCTGCCCAGTTCCGGCAGGGTAGTCTTGCCAATGAAGATGGCTCCTGCTTCGCGCAGCCGCGCCACCAGGCTGGTGTCACGGGGCATGGGCGGGCGGTCGGCCAGCGCCCTGGAGCCGCTGCGGGTGTGCCAGCCCTGGATGTCGCTGTTGTCCTTGACCAGGATCGGGATGCCGTCCAGCCGGCCCAGCGGTTGCCCGGCGGCCCAGCGCGCGGTAGCCGCCTGGGCGGCGGCGAGAGCGGCCGCGTCCTGGCGCTCGCAAAGGGCGTTGAGTTGCGGCTCATGGCGTTCGATCCGGGCCAGCACCGCGTGCAGCAGATCCACCGGGGTGAACTGCCGGGCGGCAAAGCCGTGCAGCAATGCCTCGATGGACAGCAGGTGCAGGGCCGGTGTGCTGGACGGGGATAACGACATGGGCAGCTCTTCTATCAAGGCCGTGGGGCGCCGGTGGCGGGCCAACGGGCAAGGGCTGCGGACGCGCCGCTGGTGGCGGCCCGCAAACCCTTGAGGGTCAAAAACTCAGCGGCCACTGGTGACCTTGACCCAGGTCCGGGTCCGGGTGCGTTCGGCCTTGGCCGGCAGCGGTGCCAGGGGGTACAGGCGGGTCATGGTCTCGGCGCTGGGGAACAGGTCCGGGTTGTCCAGCAGCGTCTGCTGGATGAACGGTTTGGAGTCGGTCACGCCATTGGGGTAGCCGACGTAGTTGCTGATGGAGGCGATGACTTTCGGTTCCATCAGGTAATTGAGAAAGGCGTGGGCGGTGTCCACGTGCTTGGCGCCGGCGGGAACGGCCACGGTGTCGATCCACACCAGGGTGCCTTCCTTGGGAATGCGCATTTCAATGTGCACGCCGTTCTTGGCTTCGTTGGCGCGGTTGGCCGCCTGCAGGAAGCCGCCGGAGTAGCCCACGGCCACGCAGATGTTGCCGTTGGCGATATCGCCCATCCACTTGGCGCTGTGGAAGTAGCGCACATAAGGACGCAGCTTGAGCAGCAGGGCCTCGGCCTTGCGGTAGTCCTCGGGGTTCTGGCTGTTGGGGTCCAGGCCCAGGTAGTGCAGGGCCAGGGGCAGCATCTCGGCGGGCGAGTCGAGGAAGGTTACGCCGCACTGGCTGAGCTTCTTCAGGTTCTCTTCCTTGAACACCAGGTCCCAGCTGTTGACCGGGGCATCGCTGCCCAGCAGTTCCTGGACCTTGTCGCGGTTGTAGCCGATCAGGTTGGTGCCCCACATGTAGGGGATCACGTAGCGGTTGCCCGGGTCGCTCTGCTCCAGCAGCTTCATCACCGCCGGGTCGAGGTTCTTCCAGTTCGGCAGTTGGCCACGGTCCAGGGGCTGGAAGGCGCCGGCGCTGATCTGCTTGCTGACGAAACCGCTGGAAGGCACCACCACGTCGTAGCCGCTGTTGCCGGTCAGCAGTTTGGCTTCCAGCACTTCATTGCTTTCGAAGATGTCGTACTTGACCTTGATCCCGCTCTGGGCCTGGAAGTCCTTGATGGTGTTGGGAGCGATGTACTCCGACCAGTTGAAGATGTTCACCGTGCGCTCGGGGGCGGCGTGGGCGCTGAAGCTGGCGCTCAGGGCCAGGGCGCTCAGGGAGCAGCTCAGGGCCAGGCGGGTGAGGGCGGTATGCAGCGATTTCATGCGACAACTCCATGTCTGAAATGAGCGGGACCTTCCGGGTGGATCATTCTTGGCCGGATAGGTCCCTGAGAGAATGTTGGCAACGGTCAATAGGGGATATTTAGCGTCAATCTTCAGCGCAGTCCGAGAGCGGGCCGAGCTGGCCGGCCAACTGCCGGAAGCGCCCGGGAGCAACGCCGCTCCAGCGTTGGAAGGCATGGCGGAAACTTGCGGTTTCCTTGAAGCCCAGGGCTTCGGCGATGCGGTAGATGGGCAGGCTGTGCTGGCCCAGCAACTGTTGCGCCCGGGCATAGCGCAGCTCATCGAGCAACTGCTGATAGCTGGTGTCCTGGGCCCGCAGGCGTCGGCGCAGGGTGCTGGGGGAACAGTGCACCTGGCGTGCCAGGCTGTCGAAGTCCGGCACCGCGTGCAGCTGTTCATTGAGGATGCGCCGCACCTGATCGATCCAGGTCGGCCGGGCGCTGAGCTCTTCGTTGAGGCGGATGCAGCGTTGCAGCATGTCGTTCTGGGTGACCAGGTCCGCCAGGGGCAGGCGCCGGTCCAGCCATTCCAGGTCGAAGCCGATGGCATTGCGCCCGGCGTTGAACTGCACCGGGCAATTGAACGCCTGCTCGTAGCTGTCCAGATAGGGTTGCGGCGGGTGCTTGAGGTGCACCTCGCGCAGCGGCAGCTTGCAGCCCAGCAGGTCCTGGCAGGTGACCCGGTAGGACGACATGCAGAAGTCGGTGTTGAACACCTCAAGCTCGGTTTCGCTGTACTGGTCGGCGGTGAGCCAGGCCAGGCCGTCGCGGATCTGCAGGTCGAGGTGGAAGAAGGTGCCCAGCAGCAAGGGGTAGCGCAGTGCCAGGGACCAGCCTTCGCGCAGGGTGGCGCTGGTCAGCAGGGTCAGGCCGAACATGCCGTAGGCGCTGATATGCAGGTTGCGTCCCAGCACCAGCCCCAGGTCCTGGCGAAAGGCCACGGCGTTGCTGAACACGCGCATTTCCTGGCTGATGTTGATCAGGCTGTTGGGCAGCTCCAGGTCGGCCAGCTGGATGCCACTGCCTTCGAGCAGCACCTCGGGCGATACATCGCTGTCGCGAAAGGCGTCCAGCACCGCTTGAGTGGTGTGCAGGGTGGTCAGGCGAAGAGCGGCCATCGGCGATCTCAGATTGATAGCGGGAGGCGTGACTTTAGGGGTTACGCGCGCGCGGTTCAATTGCCCGCTTGCAGGCGCTGGCGCGCCGGCGAAGGCGTCGGCCTGGCCCACGCCAACGCCTGCGCCGGCCATATCCGCGGCGGCCTGGCGTTTGCCGCGGTACTGGCCTGCATGCTGTTCGCCGCGTTGTCCGGTTCGTCGCCGGCCACGGTGGCGACGGTGGGCTCGATTGCCGTGGCGGGCATGGTGCGCTCCGGCTACCCCAAGGAATTCGGCGCCGGGATCAACTGCAATGCCGGGACCCTGGGCATCCTGATTCCGCCGTCGATCGTCATGGTGGTGTACTCGGCCTTCGTCGCGCTGTTGGTGTACCGCGGCATGACGTTGCGCGACTGCGCCAAGGTGTTGCTGGAGTCGGGCCGACTGTCGATCCTGCTGCTGTTCCTGATCCTGGTGACCTAGGTGCCGCTGATCTCCCTGGCCTTGCCCAACTGGCTGCGCTGGCTGTCTGTAGCCGCTGCCGCAGGCTGCGAACGACTGCGAAGCAGGCGCCGCTCTTGAGGTCCCTGAAGCCCCTTCGGGGCTTTTCGCAGCCTGCGGCAGCGGCTACAGGGTTAGGGTTGGTGGGGCGGTACGCGCCACAGGTACCAGGCGGCGGTGGTGCGCCAGGGGCTCCAGGCCTGGCCGATCTGGCGCAACTGGCGGGGGCTGGGCGGTTGCTCCAGGCCCTTGAGGCGGCGGTAGCCTTCGCGTACGCCAAAGTCGTCCACCGGCAAGATGTCCTCGCGCTCAAGGCTGTAGATCAACAGCATCTCCACGGTCCAGCGGCCAATGCCAGGCAGTTGGGTCAGGCGCTCTATCAGCTGTTCATCGTCCAGACCGCGGGCGCTGGCGGCATCGGGGACGCGGCCGTCGAGGGCGGCCTGGGCGATGCCATGCAGGGTCGCCACCTTGCGTGCGGAGAAGCCGCAGCCGCGCAGGCGCTCCAGGCTGGCATCGGCCAGTTGCCGGGGCGTGGGGAAGGCCTGCCCGGGAAACAAGGCGCGCAGGCGGCCGAGTATCGCGTCGCCGGCGCGGGCATGCAGTTGCTGGTAGGCCACCGCGCGCACCAGCGCCTGATAAGGCTCGCGCTCCGGGCGGGGCTGGTGCAGGCAGGGGCCGACGGCGGCGATCAGTGCGGCCCAGTCGGCATCCAGTGCGGCAAGAAAACGAGTGGCGGGGCAGGTGGGCATTGGCGATCCGGAACATGTGGCGGGGCGAGCGGCAGATTAGCCCGCCGCCCCAAGGCTTGCACCCCGTCTCTTGCGCTGGAACTCGGCGCCCGGGCCTTGCACCCGGGCGCAGGGTTTTCAGTCCTTGGCCGCCGGCAGGTAGAGCCGCTGCAGCACGTAGTGCAGCGACGCCGCCAGGGTTTCGCCATGGCCGAGTTTTTCGAAGCTGTGGTAGTCCAGGGCCAATCCTGGCACCTGGGCCAGTTGCGCCTGCAACTGGCGGGCGCGCTGGTCGGCCTCGGGCCCCGCTGGCTGACGCGGGTTGCCCGGCTCGGCGCCGCCACGCATCAGCAACAGTTGTGCACGCTGGCCGTGAAGGCGCCCGGCCAGGCCCTGGGCCTGAGTCAGGATCAGACCGTCGCCCCACCACAGCGAAGGACTCGCAGCGGCGTAGTGGCGAAACTCCTGGGGCCGGGCGAACAGCGCTTGCAGCACCAGCAAGCCGCCATAGGAATGGCCCCACAGGGTCTGCTGTGCCGGGTCGATCGGCGCCTGCGCCGCCACGGCCGGGCGCATGCGCTCGCGCAACAACTGCAGGAAGGCCTCGGCGCCGCCGCTGGGCTGCCCGGTCAGCGGGTCTTGCTGTGCTTCAAGGCCCGGTTGCTGCGGGGTGTAGTCATAGGTGCGGGCGTTGCGTTCGATGCGCAGCGGGGTCTGGTAACCCACCGCCACCAGCAGCGGCGCCGGACTCCGGTCCAGGCGCTTGAGTTGCTCGGGGTCCAGAGCGCCGATGGCGGCATTGCCATCGAGCATCCACAGCACCGGGTAACCCTGGGGCGGCGGCGCCTGCAGCGGCTGGCCGATCCACAGCTGGTAGTGGCGCTGGCCGTCGACGGAATCCAGTTGCAGGCTGCTGAAGCGGTAGGGCAGGTCC
Organism: Pseudomonas sp. 50_B; assembly: GCF_017491625.1. NCBI lineage: Bacteria > Pseudomonadati > Pseudomonadota > Gammaproteobacteria > Pseudomonadales > Pseudomonadaceae > Pseudomonas > Pseudomonas sp. 50_B. The sequence continues at coordinate 76,926 of NZ_JAFGYX010000016.1, read as the reverse complement.
TGACGCTGTAGCAGGCTGCGGTCCATGGGCTGGTCCGGGGCGGGGGCGGCCAGGGCCGTTCCCGCAAGGCACCAGGCCAGGGGCAGAACAAAACGTCTCATCAGGCGTTCTCGGCGGGGGCTGGGTGATGACATCAGAACGATGCGCTCAGGCTGGTGTACAGGGTGCGCCCGGGTTCGTTGTAGGTGGCGGCGCCGGCCCCGGCGATGTTGTTCACGCCCTGGGCATTGCCTTCACGGAACAGGCGTTTGTCGAACAGGTTGTCGACCCCGGCGGTGACGCTCAGGTGGCGGGTCAGGGCGTAGGTGCCGCTGACCCCGGCAATCGCGTAGGGCGCCAGTTGCTGGGTAGCGCTGCCGGTGACCCGGTCGCCGTGGTAGTCGTACTTCTTCGGCGTCTGCTGGCCGTACCAGGCCACGCTGGCCTGCAACGACAGGTCCTGGGTGGCCTGCCAGTCGAGCATCGAGTTGAGGGTGTAGCGCGGGGTCACCGAGAGGTAGTCGCCGGTCTGCTTGTTCTTCGATTGCAGCATGTAGGTGAAGTTGTTGTTCCAGGTCAGCTGGCTGGCCAAAGGAATGGTCAGGGTGCCTTCCAGGCCTTCCACCAGGGCCTTGGGCACGTTCTCCCACTGGTAGATCGCCGCGTTGCGGTAGGCGCCGCTGCCGCCGCTGGCACGGCTCACTGGCGCCAGGCCGGATTCCACCTTGTTCTTGTAGTCGTTGCGAAAGTAGGTCAGGCCGGCGACCCAGCCGTCGGCCTTGTACTCCAGGCCCAGTTCCTTGTTGACGCTGGTTTCTGCTTTGAGCTGGTCGTTGCCCTGCAGGTAGCAGCTGGTGCTCTGGCCATAGCAGCCCTGGCCGCGGCTGTAGAGCAGGTAGTCGGCGTTGAGCTGGTACAGGTTCGGTGCCTTGTAGGCCCGGGCGATGCCAGCCTTGAGGGTCAGGGTGTCGCTCAGGGCATGGGACAGGTTGAGGGACGGGCTCCAGTTGTCGCCGACGATGTTGTGGTGGTCGAAGCGCAGGCCCGGGGTGAGCATGGTGCCCGGGCGCAGTTCGATGTTGTCTTCGGCGAACAGCGAGAAGATCTGCGCGCTGGACTGGGTGCTGCGGTTGCTGCTGCTCAGGCCGCCCACGGCGCCGCCTTCGCTGGTGCTCTGGGTGTTGGCGCTGGGGTCGTCGAGCTTCTGCTGGGACCATTCGCTGCCCAGGGTCAGGGTCTGCTCGACGCCTGCGTGCAGCGGCAGGTTGACTTCGCCATGGGCGGTCAGGTCGCGCAGCACCGCAGTGTAGAACTCGTTGTTGCTGAAGATGCCTTCGGTGCCGCCGGCCAGGCCTTCGTTGATCCGCGTGTTGCGGGTCTTCTCGTATTGCAGGTAGGCCATGGAGCTGCCGAAGTCCCAATCGCCGCGATGGGTCAGGGCGTAGGTTTCGCGGTAGCTGCGGTTGGTCTCGTGGCCCAGCAGGTTCTGCACATTCTTGTTGCTGTTGGTGTTCTGGGTATCGCCGGTGTAGATATTGCCCTGGCGGCTGAAACCGGCCTCGAAATCCAGGGTCTGGTCCGGAGTCATGCGCCAGCTCAACAGGCCGTTGAGGTCCTTGTTGCGTACGCCTTCGCGGCCGGCGGGCAGGGTGCCGACCTGGTTGCCGGTGCGCAGGGATTCATGGCCGGCGTTGATATCGGCGTCGTCGGAGTCGGTCTTGGCCACGTTGCCGTAGACCCGGAAGCTCAAGGTGTCGGTGAGCGGGCCGTTGAGGCCGAAGCTTGCACGCTGGGTGGCGCCTTCGTCCTTGTGGGTCGGGAACGAGCTGTAGAGCGTGGCGTTGCCGTGGGTCTGGCTGCCGGCCTGCTTGGTGATGATGTTGATCACCCCGCCAGCGGCACCGTTGCCGTAGCGGGCCGCCGCCGGGCCGCGGATCACTTCGATGCGTTCGACCTGATCGGCCGGCACCCAGTTGCTGTCGCCGCGGCTGTCGCGCTCGCCGCGCCAGCCGTAGCGCACCGAGTTGCGGCTGCCCACCGGCTTGCCGTCCACCAGGATCAGGGTGTTTTCCGGGCCCATGCCGCGGATGTCGATCTGCCGGTTATTGCCGCGCTGGCCGCTGGTGGAGTTACCGGTGAGGTTGACCCCAGGCATGGTGCGGATGATCTGCGACAGGTCGTTGGCCGGCGGGCGCTTCTGGATGTCCTCGGCGGTGATCACCGAGACCCCCGGTGCCTGCTTGGTTTCTTCCTTGGCGGTGGCGATGACGCTCTGGGGTTCCAGCTCCAGGACCAGCGGGGTCGAGCCTGCATTGGCGGCCTGCACCGCGTGGCTGAGCAGGCAGCAGCCGGACAGCAGGAAGGGGGCGAAAGGACGCAGCGAGCGCATGGACATCGGTGATCTCCGGACAGAGGCAGAAACAGAAGATCACGAATGATAATGACTGCTATTTGCGAGTAAAGCGCATTAACTTTCTAAACACTTCCAGGTCGTGGGTCTAGGCGGCAGGCAGCAGCAGGTGCAGGCACAACCCGGGGTTGCCATTGCTGGCCCAGATCCGCCCCTGGTGCAGCTCCACGGCGCGCCGGGCGATGGCCAGGCCCAGGCCGAAACCGTCGCCCTGGGCCGAGTCCAGGCGCTGGTAGGGCTGGAAGATCCGTTGCAGGTCCTGCTCGGCCACGCCCGGTCCCTGGTCTTCCAGGCACAGGTGCCAATAGCTGCCTTCACGCCAGCCGCGCAGGCTCACCCGGCCGTCGGCGGGGGAGTAGCGGATGGCATTGCGCAGCAGGTTTTCCAGGGCCTGGGCGATGCTGTCCAGGTGCACCTGGACCCGGCACTCGGCGTCCAGCAGGCAGGGCAGGCGCTCGGCGTCCCAGGCGCTTTCAAAGCAGGCGTCCTCGCGCAGCGCCTCCCAGATCGACAGCACCTGCACCGCTTCGGTGGGCAGCTGCGGGCGCTCGGTGTCGAGCCAGGCCAGGTCCAGGGTGTCTTCCAGCAGGCGCTGCATGTCGGCGATCTCGCGGTCCAGGCGCTGGCGCAACTGCTCCGGCGGCAAGCGGCTGTCATGGGCGATGCGCAGCCGCGCCAGGGGCGTACGCAGCTCATGGGACAAGGTGCGCAGCAGCAGGCGCTGCTGGGCCAGGCTCTGGCGCAGGCGCTCGGCCATGTGCTCGAAGGCCAGGGCCAGCTCCCCCAGTTCGTCGTGGCGGTTCACCAGGGGCGTGCCCAGCCCCTGGCTTTCCAGGTCGTCGGCGCGCAAGGCATCGGCGCGGTCGCGCAGGCGGTTCAGTGGCAGCACCAGATGGCGATAGAGCAACAGGCCGAGCAGGGCGGCGAGCAGGGTCGGCACCACGCCATGGCTGAAGAGGTGGGTCCAGGGCGTCAGGCCGCTGGGCAGCAGGCGCTCGGGCAGTTGCAGCACCAGCCGGCCTTGTTCCGGGTGCTCGGGGAATTCGATGCTGACGTAGGGCAACTCGTCCTGCAGGCGCCGGCTCATGGGCCAGTCGAGCTTGCGCATGAAGGTCAGGTGGCTGGCGTCCTCGGCGCTCAGCGGGGTGCTGCCCAGGCGTTGCAGACGCTCGCCAAGCACCGCGACCCAGGTGTGCTCCTCGGCCGCCAGGCGTTGTTCGAAGGCATCCACCGCCGCCGCGCCACCCTGTTGCCAGGCGGCCTCGGCCTGCTGCGCATAGCGGGCCAGGTACTGGCGATCGGCGGGGTCGAGGAAGTAGGTGCTGCGCTCGGCCGACAGGCCCCAGGTCCAGATGATCCAGGTCAGCAGCAGGCAGAAGCCGATCTGCAGCCCGGCCAGTTTCCACAGCAGGGGATGACGGCGCATCAATGGCGCTCCGCTTCCACCAGGATGTAGCCGGCGCCGCGCACCGCCTGGATCTGCAGGTGCTGCACCCCCAGCTCGGCGAGCTTGCGCCGCAGGTTGCATACGTGCACATCCAGGCCGCGATCCAGGCGCGTATAGATGCGGTGCAGCACGTGCTGATAGAGAAAGGGCTTGCTCAGGGTTTCTCCGGGGTGCTCGCGCAGGGTCACCAGCAGCCGGTATTCCGAACCGGTGAGGCCCGCGGCGTGGCCCTGGAGCAGTACGTCCTGGGCCTGCTCGTCGAAGCTGAGTTCCGGGTCCTGGCGTGTGGCCTGCTGCTGTTGCACCCGGACCATGCGCCGCAGCAGGGCGTCGGCGCGGGCGTCCAGTTCGGCCAGGCTGAAGGGCTTGGGCAGGTAGTCGTCGGCGCCCCGGGTGAAGCCGGTGATCCGGTCCTGCTCGGCCCCCAGGGCCGACATCAGCATCACCGGCGTGTCTTGCTCCTGGCGCAGGGTTTCCAGCAGGGCCAGGCCGTCCAGGCCCGGCAGCATGATGTCCAGCAGCACCAGGTCGAAGCGGCCGGCGCGCACCGCTGCCAGGCCCTGGCGGCCGTCGCTGCAAGGGGTGACGGCAAAGCCGCGCTGGTGGAAATGCCGGTGCAGATCGTCGCGCAGTCGGGCGTCGTCTTCCACGAGGAGCAGGGTGGGGGTCATGGGGGGCACTTGAAGGAAAGTATTTAATGAGAATGTTTTACATTTGCGAATATTGCCGCAATGTCCCGAGCGCTGCAATTGCCGCAATCGGCTGACCGGGCAGGGCATTGAAATCAACTAAAAGTTGAATATTCAACAGTGTGTTGATATTTTTCCCGTCCGCCCAGTTTGGTAAACACCAATGAACGTGCCTTCCGATACCCTTCTTGCCGAGCGCCAACTGGTCCTGCAGGTGCTGCGCAGCACCTTGCAGATGCTCGCCAGCGTGGTTGGCCAGCATGTGGAAATCGTCCTGCATGACCTGGACCGCCCGGAATCCTCGATCGTCGCCATCGCCAACGGCCATGTCACCGGGCGCCGGGTCGGCGACCCGGTGTTGGGCGGGCCGCGCCAGGACCTGGGTTTTGCCGCGGTGCTGAGTGCCCTGCAAGACCGCTCGGCGAGCACCCCGCTGGTGCTGGAAAACTACCCGACCCTGGCCCCCGACGGCCGCGAGCTGCGTAGCTCCACGGTGATCTTTCGCGACCGCAGCGGGCAGCCCTTCGCCAGCCTGTGCAGCAACAGCGACCTGAGCGGCATCGCCGCCGCCCATGCCTGCCTGGGCCAGTTGCTGGGCCTGGGCAGCGCCCCTGCGCCGCGCCGCGACGAAGCCCCCGACATGGAGCAGTTGCTGGCCCAGATCATCCAGGGTGCCTGCCCGGCGAGCGCGACGCGCATGAGCAAGTCGCACAAGCTGGAGGCCGTGCGCCAGATGCAGGAGCGCGGGGTGTTCATCGTCAAGGGCGGGATCGAGAAGGCCGCCGCGGCCCTGGGGGTGACCCGCTACACCGTCTACAACTACCTGGAACAGATCCGCGCCGAAGGCGCCGAGGAATGACCGCGATGCAACTCGATATCTTTCAAGTGGATGCCTTTACCTCCCATGTCTTCGGTGGCAACCCGGCGGCGGTGTGCCCCCTGGACGCCTGGTTGCCGGATGAACTCCTGCAACGCATCGCCCTGGAGAACAACCTGTCGGAAACCGCCTATTTCGTGCCCCGGGGCGAAGTGTTCGAACTGCGCTGGTTCACCCCCACGGTGGAAGTCGACCTGTGCGGGCACGCCACCCTGGCGGCGGCCTGGGTGCTGTTCGAGCAGTTGGGCGAGCGCCGCGACGTGCTGCGTTTTGCCACCCGCAGCGGTGAGTTGCGGGTGAGCCGCGAGGGCGGCCTGCTGTCCATGGATTTTCCCGCCAAGCAGCCCGAGGCGCTGGCGATTCCTGCGGCCCTGTTGCAAGCCCTGGGGTTGCCGGCGGCCGAGGCCCTGTATCGCACCGACGATTACCTGCTGGTGGTGGACGACGAAGCTCTGGTGGAATCGCTCAAGCCGGATTTCGCCGCACTGGCCGCCTTTGATGTACGGGGCATCGCCGTGACGGCGCCGTCCCGGGCATTCGATTTCGTCTCGCGCTGGTTCGGCCCGCGGGTCGGAGTCAATGAAGACCCGGTCACCGGTTCCGCCCATACCTCCCTGGCGCCTTACTGGGCCGAGCGCCTGGGCAAGCGTCAGTTGCGGGCGCAACAGGGCGGGGCGCGCAAGGGCCAGTTGGAGTGCCAGGTGCTGGACAACGGGCGGGTGATCATCAGCGGCTACGGCGCCTTGTACCTCAAGGGCAGCATTTTCCTCTGACGCGGCGCAGGCCGAGCGCCTGCAAGCGGATTTGTCTCGGCACGGCCCGCGCAGGTAGAGTCGCGTTTTTTTCGCCTGCTCAGGATGTTCCAGACCATGCACCGGACGCGCCCCTTGCCCCGCCTTGCCACCTCACCGCTGCTGGCCCTGCTCCTGGGCCTGAGTGCCGGCGCTGCCCAGGCCGCCAGCCTCAGCGAGAGCCTGCTGGACTGCCAGCCGGGCTTCTTCAAGGCCCTGTATCAGCAGCGCGGCGAACTCGGGCAGGTGGTCAAGCTGGCCGAGAATCAGCGCCAGGGCATCGCCTGGGTGCCGGTCACCGACCGCCTGAACAGCGCCACGGCAGCGCAGGCGTTTTCCCGTCCGTTGAGCGATGGCGGCCTGCGCCTGACCGGCTACTACGACCGTCAGTTCGACCTGGGCGAGCAGGGCAGCTTCCATTTCTGGGGCTTCGACATCGATGCCAGCCGCGCCGCGGTGATGGCCGCGCTGCCCCAGGCCGGCTGGCAGGAAGCCGGTGAGTACTTCATCTCCCGGCCACAGATCAAACTCAACGCCACGGCGCCCTGGCAGGACAACCCGGCCGCCGCCTCGGGCATCGCTCCGGCGCCGGGTTCCGCGGAAAAAATCCTCATGCTCAGCGACGAAGACGGCAAGACCCGCCTGCTCTGCTCGCTGCAGGGCACGGTCGATCAGGCATTGCTCGACCAGGAGCGGCCGGACCTGGCCCAGGGAGCGGGCCGATGAACAAGCTGCTGGGCTTGAGCGCGGCGCTCGTGCTTGCCGGTTGCGCGCATTCGGGCAGCCAGGCCCCGGCGCCGCAGCGTCCGGACGGCATGTTCAAGGTGCTGGAAAGCCCGGAACTGGCCACCTACTTTGCCGCCAACTCGCTGGCCCTCTACCAGAACAACCCGAACCTGCGGCAGTTCTATCTGGTCAACAACTACGCCAAGCCTACCGAGCTGGGCGCTGGCAAGCCGCCGATCCACAGCTCGCGGGCGACCCGGGTGATCAACTGCGAGAAGGATGAGTCGGCGCAGTTCGGCCGGGTGTACTTCTCCGAGCCGTTCGCCCAGGGCGTGGAGGTCACGCGCAAGGCCGATCAGGCGCAATGGGCCGCGTTTCCCCGCCAGTCATTGCTGGGCGAGTTGCGCAACATGGTCTGCGCCATCGACCCGACACGGCTCAAGCTGGCTCCGGCCAAGTCGCCGTGAGCCAGGTCCTTCATTGCGGCCAGGCCATGATCAGTTCGGCCTGTGCGGTGTGGGGATCGATGCCATCGCCGATCACTTGGAAACCCTGCTGGCGGTAAAAGCCGATGCTTGGCAGGTTGGCGGCATACACCGCCAGCTCCAGGCGTGAGCGCCGCTCGCGGGCATCGGCCAGCAGCTGTTTGCCCACGCCCTGGCCCTGGTGCTGCACACTGACGAAAATCGCTGCCAACTGATCCTCATGCAGGCAATAGAAACCCAGGAGCTGGCCGTCGCGTTCGGCCACTCGGGTCTGGGCATGGGGAAGGTAGAGGTTGCGCATGTCCTCGACCCTGGAGCGCCAGAAATCGGGGTCGACAAAATGATGGGCCTGGATCGAGGCGTCCAGCCAGAGCGCCAGCAACGCTTGCAGATCGCTGCTTTGAAAGTCCCTGATCAGCATGTTTGGGGGCCTGTCGGATTGAAATGTGCGCCGCACGCTACCCAGCTGGCGGCGGTCTGTCCAATTGTTGAGAGCCAAGGAAGTATTCGATGCTGGAAAGCAACCGCACCATCACCCTCTCGGGGGAGCAGGCCCTGCAAGCCCTAGCGGAGCTGGAGTTCGTGTTGATCTCGCTGCACAAGATGGGCGCCTACTACAGGGATAAACCCGTGGCCGACTACCAGCGCGCCACCACCGATTTCATCGATAACCAGCAGGTCACCCAGCGCCTGGCCCAGGTGCGCAGGATTCTCAGCGAGCCCTTCGACTGCACCCTGGGGGAGGACGACATGGACGACATCGAGCGTCATGTGCAGGGGCTCGAACTGTGGCGCCCCGAGTAACCGCGCGGTCATTACCTGTCGTTTTTCAAGGAACCTGCCATGTCCCGCATTAGCCTCGCCACGGCCACTCCCACCACCAGCCTGGCGCTGGTCAAGTTTCTCCATCAGCGCCTGGGCCTGTCCCTGAGCGTTGCCCAGGGCTATCTGCGCCGTGGCGCCGAGGGCTTCTTCTACAGCGCCAAGCTGTTTCACAACGACCATGTGCAGCGCGAGCAGGAACTGCGCGACATCCTCGCCTTCTTCAACAGCGCCCAGGTGCCGCTGCTGATTGTCGAAAGCGACCCCGATGAGGAGTGGAACGGGGTTGCGCCCGAACCGTTGCAGGACTGCGCGATGCCCCAGGAGCACTTGTTCAATCTGCTCCAGGCCCATGAAGAGGGCTATCAATAGGGGCCGCAAGCGGGCCAGTGCCGCTCGACGCAATGCGCGGTTTTCCTAAAGTTCTGGGCGCCGGGGTCGAGACGTTGGTGCTGTTTGTCTTTCAATAAGGATATTTCGTGTTCAGAACCCTGCTCGGGGCCGCCGCCCTCATCGCCACCCTGGCGCTGACCGGCTGTGTCTCCTACCACGTCACCGGCCCGCTGGGCGCGCCGTTGCATCCTGCACCCATCAGCAGCCCGCGCACTGCGCAAATTGCCGATGTGCAGGTCACCGCTCCCGGTATCGACGAAGCCACCCGCACTGCCATCAGCCGCTCCCTGACCGCCCAGATGACTCCCTACGTCAAGAGCGCCGGCTACTTCCGCCAGCTCAGCGAATTCCCCACCCGCCTGGGCGAGGAAGACGTGGTGCTGAAATTCAACATGACCTCCCTCAAGGGCCACCGCGCGCCCCACCCGGGCTACCTGCCCGGGGCCTTGCTGACCCTGACCGTATGGATCTGGGTCAACGGGCCGATCTACGTCGACAGCTTCGACCTGGCCGGCGAGCTGTCGATCGTCGACCGCAACGGCCAGGAACTGGCCAGTGCCAATGAGCAGCTCAAGTTCGAGCGCAACGTCGGCCTGTACGGCCGCGAGTACTGGGCCCCGACCCAAGGCGCCAAGCAACTGAATGAACTGGTTGCCAAATTGCTCGACAACGCCAGCGCCCGGTTGGCACAACGCTAAGGTCAAGGAGAGACACATGTTGGTTTCCATCAAGCACGTCCTGGTGCTCGGCGCAGTGCTGCTGAGCGGCTGCGTGTCCTACTCGCAACACGAACTGGCAGCCGTCGGCACCTGGCCTCCGGCGGCACAGACCACCGAGCAAAAGCCCAGCGCCTTTGTCCGCACCACCGCCATGTACCAGGTCAACGGCGGCCCGGCCAATGCCGCCGCCGGCGCTCCGGCGGCCGCCTGGGAAACCGTGGTGGCCGATGCCTACCGCCAGTCCGGGCGCTTTGCCCGGGTCAGCACCGACAAGGTCGAGTCGGACCTGTATGCCGAAGCCACCCTGTACAACAACGAACAGTTCAGCATGGCCTCGGCCATCATCACCGGCGTCACCTTCTTCGTGATTCCGTCAACAGCCAAGAACACCTTCACCCTGGAGACGGTGTTCAAGGACAAGGACGGCAAGGAGCTGGGGCGGATTCGCAAGAGCGAATCGGTGCGCACCTGGATGCAATTGCTGCTGATCGTCGCCATTCCTTTCCAGGCAGACACCCGCGACGTGGTCCAGCAACTGGCCCGCAGCACCCTGGAGGAGGCGGTGCAGCGCAAATTGCTGTAAGCCTCGCGCCGCTGGCCGGGCGCCAATAGAAACGCCGCTTGCTCTGTTCAGGGCATGCGGCGTTTTTTATTGAACGAGCCTGCTGCGGGGCCAATATTCTTGTGTAACTGCACTGGCCTGAGCCCGCTGTAGTTGATCTTCTATCCACTGGCTGCTCTTGATTTTCATAAGTAAAATTTGATTGCTGGCTAACTATAAGTTGGCTATTGAGTAGGGTTTTTCAAGTAATATCTGAATTTAAGTTTGGGTTCTATTGGCAAGAAGAAGCTCGATTGAAGCGCGGGTTTAGAGTGGCTTCTATGTGAGAAATGCTTTAGGGGTAAGTCTTAATTTTTATATGTTGAGATGCTGGCTCATGGGAGTTTGCCGACTATAGTGGTGTTGTAACTAGGCGGCGCACTCAGTTTGTCTCTAGTTACGGTGTCTCTAGCGTGCTTGTCGGCATAAGGGTCAAGAATGATCCAAGGAGTTGGTTATGATGCGTCTTAAATGGTTAAGCCTGATTGCCTTGGGAGTAGGAGTCGCTGGTTGTTCCGGACCTGGGTCGGTCATGGAGCCTTACGAGTCGGCATTGCAACTGGAAAGCACCAATGCAAAGAATTTCCATTCCAGCCTGTATTTTCCATCTGGAACAGCGTTGCATTATCCGGGGTATATCGTTGCCATTGAAAAAAGCCCGCAGTCGATTGTCGGTGGCCCCAAGCCCTATCCTCAGGTCAGCTTCGTCCGGAGCGGTCAATATATTAATGCAGAAAAGCCAAGCACTTGGGGAACACCAAGTCAGATAAGAAGATTTCAGGAAAGTGACTCAAAGGCGATGTTTATTTCGCACATCATAAAAAACTCGATCGCCAAGGACGATGCAGGAGCGAGTGATCCTTATCTTTCAAAAGACCATTGCTTTGTATATAACGCTTACGCGGCCAAGCAATTATCACTAATCCAAAAGAACTATGATTTGGCGAAAATAAGTGATTGGCATGCTTGTTCCATATCCACTAACCTGGACAAGGTAGATGCCCGTGCCTATCAATTCTACGATTATGGAAAGTATGCGTTGCGGTCACTGGAAGATAATCTGACCCAGGATCTTCGGCGAGGTCGTTATACCCATGTCCTGGTGATTGTCATGGGGTGGAACACTGCCCAGCAAGAGGCGATTCGGAACTTCAATGACCTGGCCGGTAATTTGATGGCTGCTTCCTTGGAAGCAGCGAAGGGACTGCAGGAAAGTCCGATCGACAGGACGATGGCAATTAAACCATTGGTCAATGATCAGGTGGTTGGCAACTTCCGCCCCTTGGTCATTGGTGTGACCTGGCCGTCTTATTGGTCCAACTCCTTTGGCAACGTATTCAGCTATTCCAATAAGGCCAATGATGCGGACGAAATAGGCTTGTCCTGGCTGAACAAGATTATCAACGAAACCATCCCGCGCAGCCTGGCGGCCTCTGGCAGCAAGGCCAGAGTCGTTGCGCTGGGCCACAGCTTCGGTGCGCGTGCCATGACTCGCGCGGTGTTCAGTTCGCCGGTCCTGGTCCCGCTGGACAGTCAGTTCCCCGATCAGCCTATGGTCGCCAGCCCGGTTGATCTGGCAGTCGGCCTGCAGGGGGCGATGAGCATCAACCGTTTTGTCCCGGATCTCGGACGTGAAGGCGCTCCCTATCGGGACTACGGGCATCTTCAGAAGACCAAGGTCGTGCTGACGGCAGCTACCAACGATTCGGCGACTGGTGCTCCCTTTATCGTCTGGACCGATCCTGCCGGGTCGATAGGCTCTTACCACAAGGCCTGTGATACGGCCGACTCCCAGTACCAGCGCATATTCGAGTGCATGACGGCTTCTGACACATCCGCAGTTCCTGGGGGGCGCTTCGAAGTCTGTAAGTACGGTCAACAAGGCTGCGCCGAGCCGTTCAAAAGCAACGGCCCGGACAGGAAAGTGGCTTACATCGATGCATCGAACGGCATTACCCAATTCAACTCGCCGGGGTCTGGAGGAGGCGCTCACAGCGATATCTACCGTCTGCCGATGGGCCGTCTGCTGTGGAAGCTGATTGAGGAATATGCGCCTACTCAATGACTTGAGGGCCTTACTGTTGCAGCCCTGATGACCTACACCTGCGCAAGCTCCAGTTTGATCAGACCTTCAAGGCCTGGAGTAAGGAAGAGGCGCGCGATTCGCGGGACAAGGCATCATCGCGCCAAGTCACCAGGAGGTTTCTCAGGGTTGCATCGCTGATCGCTGGAAGTGGATACCAGTGACCATTCAAGTGAAGTTGGATGTCCTGCCGTGGAATGGTCAGGCAGTCAGTGCCGCAAATGATGTATCGGCACCCTTTATTGTTCTGGGTCCCATCGACATGGCTTGTTCGCCCAGCCAAGGCCTTGGTATTTTTTTTATAACGTGCCAGAAAGCAAAGAGTCATCCAATGCATATCAGTCGAGATCAGATGCGACCTGATGCACTGCTCATGGTGCGAGGCAATTCTCTCTTTTGCATAGGTGAAGGGGGCGTAGTAGTAGAAAGCATGTACCAGGCCCTGGTCGCAGGCGTCTCGCATAGCAGCGTTCATGGCGAGGTCCTGAGAGTGGCCTCCTGCTGAATTGCGACAGGTCACTCTGAACTCGCTTGAGAAGTACTGCTGCCATTTTTCAGCGGCCTCTGTCCTGTAATAGAAGTCCTCGCTGAGCTCATGATCGCAAGTCGGCAAGCCTGCTAAATATTCCTTGAATGTGGCTGGCGCGGTGGCTTGTACGGGAGTGTCTTGTGCTTGTTCCGTTACCGGGGCAGGCGCGGTGAAAAGTCTTTTGATGCATTTGAGCATGGGGAAGTATCCGTACTTGGCAGGCCGGTATCCCTGAACGGGAAACCTGCCTTTTTTCAATCCTAGGGGAGAGGGGCGTTGCTGTTGGCGTCGCTAGATTCAGCGCTGTGCCGACCAGTAGGCATGCAACTGCCGCGCGGCAGGTTCGATGGCCGCGATCTGCTGGCGATGCTGCTCCAGGTCCAGGTCGGTGGGCAATTCGAAGTTGTCCTGTTCGGCGCAGTCGATGATCAACTGCAGCGCCTGGACCTGCGGCGCCGGCATCTCCGGCCAGTTGCCCACGGCCACGCCGCGCAGGTAGCCGAAGCACCACTCTTCGGCCAGCAGCAGGTCCTGGCCCTGGTGCTCGGTGTGTTCGAAGCGCGCCTTGAAGGCTTGCGGGGCCTGGGTCAATTGCACGGCCAGGGTGTTGATGTGGCGCACGCACAGGTCGATGAACTGCCGGCATTGCTCCGGGGTTTCCCAGGCCGGGTTTTCGCCGCCCCAGATACCCGGGAACCATTCGGCGATATCGACCTGAGCCGGGCCCGACACCAGCGCGGTGAAGTAACCGTCCAGCTCGCAGGGATTGAGCACCGAGTGGTCGTCGCCGTACTGGAGCAGGGTGTCTTCGATCAGCTCGAAGTCGGCGGCGTTGAGAGGCGAGTTGGGCATGTACGGAATCCTGAAAAAAAGCAGCGGCAAGTTTCCAGCTTTGAGCCACAAGCCGCAAGCCTGCTGCTTGAAGCTGAAACTTGCCGTCAGGTATCGCGCAGCAAGTCCTGGGCATCGAGCAGGCGGTAGGCAATTTCCGGGCGGTTCTCCATGGCCCGGCGGATGGCGGCGGGAATCGACTGTCGGGTCTTGCGGCACAGGCCGGGGTGCTCGGCCAGGGCGATCGTGATACCGCGCATGCTGCGCACTTCGTTGTCGCTGGGGGTGATCTCCACACGGACCCCCAGTTGCTGGTAGATCCGTCTCTGCATGTGCTCCAGGTCCGCCAGGTCCTTGAGATTCTCCAGGCGTTCGAGCAGGCGTTTTTCCTCCTGGCGCGTCAGATTGAGGATGCGCAGGTCGGCTCCGGGGGTGTCCAGCAACTGCTCGCGCTCGCAGATGCAGGCGCCGGGCGGACAGGGTTGGCGAAGGGCGGGGCTGGGGTTCATGGGAAACCATCATAGCGAGCCGAACGCGGCGCGCAGAGAAATATATGCACGAGTGTGCATCCGTTCCCTAGGCTTGTTCGTAGGATTGTTGCCTCGGCGGTAAAGGGGGCGAGCTGATGAGCATGGAGATCCTCGACATGGAATCTTTGCAGCACCTGCCACTGACCGCCGTCAGCGACGACTTGCAGTTATTGCCGTGCCTGCTGGCCGGCGAGCAGCGGGCCTTTCGCGAACAGGTCAGACAGCATCAGGGCGCCATGCGCTCGGTGGCCCTGGCGATTGTCGGGCAGCGGTACGTCGATGACGTGGTGCAGGACGCCTGGCTGGCGATTGTGCACAACCTTGGCGGTTTCCAGTGCCGCTCCAGCCTCAAGACCTGGATGCTGACCATCACCGCCAACGCGGCCAAGGGCTGCTACGTGCAGAACCATCGCGAGGCGGGTCGCTTCGTGCGGCCGGCCCAGGCGGGCGAGCAGCGCTTCGCCGAGGAGGGGGACTGGGCGCCGCCGCTGGAGTGGCACGAAGACAGCCCGGAAGCCTTGCTGTGCGCCGAGCAACTGCGTGGCTGCCTGGAGCAGACACTGAACAGCCTGCCGCTGTTGCAACGCCGGGTCTTGTTCTCCCGTGAGCGCCAGGGCCACGCGCTTGAGGCGATCGGCGGGCAGTTGGGTATTTCGCGCAGTCATGTTCGCGTGCTGTTGCATCGCGCCCGCTTGCAGCTATTTGCCGCCCTCAAGCGCCATCAGGTAGGCGCCTTCGATCCTGTCGCGGGCGGGCATCGGCGGCGGGGCTCGACCGCCATCAAGGCGCCGACGTTCCGGGTGTTTTGAGTGCGGGGCGTGTTCATTCGCCTGCGGGAGCCGCCCTGGCTGGCCGTCCCCGCAGAGCCTTTGCGCTTGGCGTCATCTCTTTTAGTCGTCCCAATCAGCCAGAAGAGTGGTCTTGAAATCCTGGCCACCGTAAAAAACGCCCAAAATAACAACCTGTCGGGTATCGACGACAAAGGCGATCACAACCCGCTTGCGATAGTGGGTGGTGCGCAGGCCAGGGCGTATATCGTCCCGCTGGTTTCCCCGCTGAGGAAAGGTCTGTAACGCTTGGCAATGGCTCACGATGGCGTCGGTATAGCGTTGGGCAATGTCTGGCGAGGCTGCCGTGGCTATATAGCGATAAAGCGCGGTTAGCTGCTCCAGAGCTTCTGGAGCAAATTCGACGGTGTGCGTCATTCCAGTTTGTTGCGGGTGTTCTGGTGCTCTGCTGACAACCGAGCACGGACCTGATCGGCACTGAGTGTGTGTGAAGCGTCTGCTTTCAAGGCATCGTAGGCGGTTGCCACTTGGCCGGTGAGCCAGCTTTCCACGGCTCGATCACGGGCCATCAATGCCCGCAGGCCATCGCGTATGACTTCACTTTCGCTGGCATATTCACCAGTCGCGACTTTGGCCTTCACCGCGTTGGCCATCTGGTTTGGCAGCGTGATGCTGAATTGCTGAGTGCTACGCATGGGGACTTTCTCCAGCTGGATAGGATTTAATCCTACCCTCGCTCCGAGCAAAATGCCTAGAACCCCTCATCCATGGGCTGTCCCCGTCTGACTGAAGGTTGTACTCCTCTAGCCCCGCCGCGCCATCAGCAGCACCGACGCCGCCCCTGACAACAGCAGCGCACAGCCGCGATTGAACAGGCGCTTGCCCCGGGGTTCGGCGAGCCAGCGGCGCATGTGCAGGCCCATGTAGGCGTAGGCGCAGATGGCGATCCACTCCAGCCCCAGGAACAGCGCCCCCAGGATCAGGAACTGCGGGCCCATCGGCTGCGCCGGATCGACGAATTGCGGCAGGAAGGCGGTGAAGATCAGGATCGCCTTGGGATTGCCCGCCGCCACCAGGAACTCCTGGCGGGCCAGGGCCCAGAGGCCGACGCGGGCGCTGTCCTCGCTCGCTTCAGTGCCCGGATTGGCCCGCCACAGTTGCCAGGCCAGGTACAGCAGATAGCCTGCGCCGAGGATCTTGATCCCATGGAACAACAGCTCCGAGGTTTGCAGGACCACCGCCAGGCCGGCGGCGGCCAGGGCGATCATGGCGGCGAAGGCCAGCAACCGGCCGCTGCCCGCCAGGCAGGAGTGGCGATAGCCGTAGCGGGTGGCGTTGCTCACGGACAACAGGTTGTTCGGGCCGGGGGCCATGTTCAGGGCGAAACAGGCGGGGATGAACAGGCTCAGGGTGGTGAGATCCATACAGTCTCCGGGACAAGGCAAGGGAACGTGCCCACGCCATCGGCGACCTCGGGGCTGGCCGGGAGGTTGTTGCGGCGGGGGTCGATAAAATACGGGCCGCGTCGGGCGGGAGGCAAGTGCCTGGTTCGCGGTGCATCAAGGCTTGGCCAAGGTTGAGCGGGGAGCAGAGGCAGTGACAGTGATCGGGCAGGGCAACGGCAAGCCCCTCTCCCGGTGCCGACAGGGAGAGGGACAAGGCACTCAGTTGATATTGATGTAGGGGTCCCAGTCGCAATAACCCACCACCTGGTTGTCACTGTCGACAATCATGAAGGCCCAGGTATAGGTGATGCTGCCTTGGCGCACGGCGCGGCCTTCCCAATAGAAATTCTTGACGCTCTGGGCGATGGGCTGCGCGGATGGATTGCTTTGATTGATGATCGGCATGGGCGTGTGGTTCAAGACCACCGGCGTGATGTCTTGCACGTAATTGGGGTTCTGTTGCGTCACGACCGGCGACGTCTGGGTGTACTGATACAGCAGCACCGTGTGGTACAGCCCCTCGGACAGGCTGGTGCTGCGCCAGTGGATCAGGTCGCCCTCCTTGAGGTTGACCGACAGTTCATCCGTACCTTCGCCGACTGGGGCGTTGTTGCGTCTGGCGACCATGTAGATCGCCTGACTGGAGAGCCTTACCCCGCCGGTGGTGAAGTTGTAGAGGTGGCTGGGCTGCGTCGGGTCGCTTTTTTGCAGGTTGAATGTCTGGCCGCTGTCGAATGTTTTGCCCTGGCTATTGAGAATGGTGTCCACATCAATGGTGACCATGATGTCGATGATGTTGTCGTTCATGTCCAGCTCCCTGCTGTCGCGTTAGATGCCTGGAGTGCCCAGGCAAACAGGCAATCGAGTTTCCGGGCGCGGCCACTGAGCATCGCTACCCGGGCCCCGGTTTGCCGGGCTTCGAGCTTGATGCACTTCCATGAAGTCGCGAGTGGAATCTAGATCCTCAAGACGGTTAGTCAAATGGCCCGCTGTAAAAAGAGCGAGCGCAAGACGAGCGGTGCAAGGCCAGGGCCAGGCGCCCACTTGGGCGTCTTCAGCCCGGCCACCGACCCGAGATCGGCCGCGAGGGTTTATCATGCCGCGCTGCTGCCCGTTGCCCGGCCGACAAGGGGCTGCTCTTTTCGCCCACCGTGGAGGCGCCCGCCATGCCCGATCTGCCAAAGCCTGCTGCTATCCCTGAGTTCCCCGTGTGCCACGCCCGTGGCGGCACCTCCACCGGGCTGATCCTGGCCCGCGAAGCGCTGCCCCGGGACGAAGCCCTGGTGGAAGAACTGCTGCGCCACCTGATGGGCGTGCCCCTGCACGGCGAGTGGCCGGGCAATACCCAGATCACCGGCCTGGGCCGCGGCGGACCCACCAGCAACAAGGTGTTCATCGTCGAACGCCACCCCGGCGAGACGCGGATGATCAGCACCCTGGCGCAACTGGCGGCGGGCAAGAGCGCCATCGACTGGAGCGTCAACTGCGGCAACATGTCCGCGGCATTGCCGCTGTATGCGCTGCAACGCGGCTGGCTGCAGCCCGGGGAGGGCGGCGGGCAGATCGAGATCTTCAACAGCAACACCCAGACCACGATGTATGCGCGCCTGAGCCTGCGCGACGGCCGACTGCTCAGCGACACGCGGATTCCCGGGGTCAACGGGGTGTTTCCCGGGGTCGACCTGTTTCTCGACAAGCCGGTGGGAGCCAAGACCGGCGCGCTGTTTCCCAGCGGGCAACGGGTCGACCTGCTGGATGGGATTGCCGCCACCTGCATCGATGTGGCGGTGCCCATGGTCATCCTGCGCGCGGCGGACCTGGGCAAGACCGGGCAGGAAAGCCCGGCTGAACTGGATGCCGACCCACAGTTCAAGGCGCGCCTGCTGGAGCTGATGGTGCTGGGCGGGTTGCGCATGGGCCTGCGCCAGCGCGATGGCCGCCTGATGAGCGCCGACGACCTGCGGCGCAGCGAAACCGTCCCCAAAATCTGCATCGTCAGCCCGGCGCGGCAAGGCGGTGATATCGCCACCCGCTACTTCACCCCACAGAACGCCCACCCGTCCCTGGCGGTGTCCGGCGGCTGCTGCCTGGCGGCGGCCTGCCTGGCCGAAGGCACCGTGGCCCATGCCCTGTTGGCTCGGGCACCGGCAATAGGTGAAGGGAAGGGCGAATACCCGCTGGCGATTGAAAACCCCGCCGGAGTGCTGGAGACCCTGATCAATGCCCGACAGGTGGCCGGGGAGCTACTGATCGACGGTGCCGCCTACCGGCGCAGCGCGCAGATTCTGCTACAGGGCAGCACCCCGCTGTACAACGCCTCCCCCGAACTGACCGCCGCCCTTGGCGCCGCACACCGCGCCTGACCCCGCCACGCATCCGCCTCATGTAGCCGCTGCCGAAGGCTGCGAACGAGCCGCAGGCTCGCGGCGATCCCTCAACCGCCGAGGCCCCTGCGGTGCCTTGCGCAGCCTGCGGCAGCGGCTACATAGGAGCCCGTGACGCCAGCGCTAGCATCCGCTTCGTGTAGCCGCTGCCGAAGGCTGCGAACGAGCCGCAGGCTCGCCAGCGATCTCGCAACCGCCGAGGCCCCGGCGGTGCCTTGCGCAGCCTGCGGCAGCGGCTACAGAGGAGCCCGTGACGCCAGCGTCTGCATCCGCTTCGTGTAGCCGCTGCCGAAGGCTGCGAACGAGCCGCAGGCTCGCGGCGATCTCGCAACTGCCGAGGCCCCTGCGGTGCCTTGCGCAGCCTGCGGCAGCGGCTACAGAGGAGCCCGTGACGCCAGCGCTAGCATCCGCTTCGTGTAGCCGCTGCCGAAGGCTGCGAACGAGCCGCAGGCTCGCCAGCCGATGGGGTCTTGCGCAGCTCCAGCCGCCGCTCAGGCGGGGCTCTGAATGCCAAAGGCATATCAGCGAGCCGCGTCGCCATCGGGAAGAAACGGCGGCACCTTCTGCCGCAGCAACTGGATCAACTCCGGGTCCATGAAGTCGTAATCATCGGGAATGTTCAGGCACACGATCTGCTGGTTGTTCAACTGCGCCTTGAAGCGCTTGCGTAGTTTTTCCCGGTGGCGGGTTTCCATCACCACAATCAACCCGGCCCATTGCACCAGCTCCGGGCCCAGGGGCACTTCGGCATCGTGATTGAGCCCGGCGGAGGCGGTTTCGATCCCCGGCCAGTCGGCAAACACCTGCTCGGCGGTGGGGCTGCGCAGCTTGTTCTGGCTGCAGACAAACAAGACATTGAGCATTGGGCCGAACTCCTTGGCACAGACGCCCAGCCCGTAAAGGGCGGGGCAAAGGCGCTGATTTTTCGGGGCTTTGGTCGCGCTGTCCAGCAACTTGTGACGGGCCGGGCCAATGGCGTTGGTCAGCACCGGTTGCCCGCCAAGGGCTGTGGCTGCGAAACTGCCAGCCCCTTGACTTGCATCGCTCACGCCATGTCCGCAGCCCTGTTCACCTCACCCCATCTGGGCCTGGCCCTCAGGCGCTGGCGCCTGTTGCACCGGGTCAAGCAGCAGCACGCCGCCGAGCTGTTCGGCGTGGCGCAGTCGAGCATTTCCCGCTGGGAAAACGGCCGGCAGGCCATGGAACCGGCGGAGCGTACGCGCCTGGAGCACCTGCTGGCGGCCAACCTCAGCGCCGCTGCCGATCAGGCCCTGGCACGGCTGGTGAATGACAGCCCGCGCGCCGTGCACCTGGTGTGCGACCTGACCCACCGCCTGCTGGCCTGTTCGCCGACCCGCGCCGCACAGTTCGGCGTGCCCTTGAGCGAGCTGCTGGGCCAATCGCTGTGGGGCTTTTGCACCGAGGAAATCGTGCGCAAGGAAGCCGCCCTGGATGACCTGGGCTGGCGCGAAGTGCTGGCGCCGCAGTCCCTGGAATTCTTCAGCGGCCACAACGATTCGGCCATCGTGCCCATCGCCCCCAGCCAGTGCCGCTGGACCCGCCTCAACCTGTCCGACGGCAACGCCGTGCGGCTGGTGGAAACCCTCTGACGCGCTTGTCGAGGCTCGCCACGCATATTTTATCCGTGGACCGGTTGCTGCCCGCTGGCTAGTCTGGCAAGCCTTCGCCCGCCGCCCCACGGCGCGGGCCTCATTCACGTGCAGCAGGCTTGTCCATGACCCCCGAACTTCTCAGCGGCCGTCTCGACTTTCTCCGTGAAGCGGAAAAACTCAAGGACGTGCTGCGCAGCGCCCACACCTCCAGCGGCCGCCAGGAAAGCACCGCCGAGCACAGCTGGCGCCTGTGCCTGATGGCGCTGCTGTTCGAAGACCAACTGGGGGACCTGGACCTGCTGCGGGTGCTGAAGCTGTGCATCGTCCACGACCTGGGGGAAGCCATCCATGGCGACATCCCGGCGGTGGCCCAGGCCGCCCACCCGGACAAGAGCCAACAGGAGCGCGACGATCTGCAATACCTCGCCCGGGCCCTGGACGCCCCGGCCCGCCAGCGCCTGCTGGAGCTGTGGGACGAATACGAAGGCGCCGCCAGCACCGAGGCGCGCGCGGTCAAGGCCCTGGACAAGCTGGAAACCCTGCTGCAACACACCCAGGGCCAGAACCCGGCGGATTTCGACTACGGCTTCAACCTCGATTACGGCCGCCGCTACACCGATGCCAGCCCGTTGTTCCAGGCCCTGCGCCAGCAGATCGATGCTGACACCCGGCGCCGCCTCGACGCCCAGGACTGAGCGGCGGTTCACGATCGGCGGTGCCTGGCTCAGGCGCCGCTGAGCATGCCCGGACAGCACTCGCAAAGGGATGAACAGGCTCCGGCAGGGGGCAGGGCGCCCGCTTGGGGCCTGACACCGGTCATGGTTTTTTTCTGGCAGGGTCATCAAGCGAAGCTATTTTTACCTTCGCTTGTCCTTCACTACGCTTTTCACACGGTTGTCCAACCCGGGGCCAACGTCGAGCGGCAGGTTTTCGATGACCGAAGGAGTGATCCATGTCCAATGAATCCAAGTGCCCGTTCAAACACACCGCCGGTGAAGGCACCAGCAACCGTGACTGGTGGCCCGGCCAACTGAACCTGAAGATCCTCCACCAGCACTCGCAGCTGTCCGACCCGATGGCCGAGGACTTCGACTACGCCGCCGAATTCAAGACCCTGGACCTGGCCGCCGTGAAGCGCGACCTGCTGGCCTTGATGACCGACTCCCAACCCTGGTGGCCGGCGGACTTCGGCCACTACGGCCCGCTGTTCATCCGCATGGCCTGGCACAGCGCCGGCACCTACCGCATCGCCGATGGCCGCGGCGGCGCCGGGGGCGGGCAGCAGCGTTTCGCCCCGCTCAACAGCTGGCCGGACAACGTCAGCCTGGACAAGGCGCGGCGGCTGATCTGGCCGATCAAGCAGAAGTACGGGCGCAAGCTCTCCTGGGCCGACCTGATCATCCTCACCGGCAACGTCGCCCTGGAATCCATGGGCTTTAAAACCTTCGGCTTCGGCGGTGGCCGCCAGGACGTCTGGGAGCCGGACGACCACGTCTACTGGGGCAGTGAAACCACCTGGCTTGGCGACCAGCGCTACAGCGGCGACCGCGAACTGGAGAACCCCCTGGGGGCGGTGCAGATGGGCCTGATCTACGTCAACCCGGAAGGCCCCAACGGCAACCCCGACCCCCTGGCGGCGGCCCGGGACATCCGCGAAACCTTCGCCCGCATGGCCATGGACGATGAAGAAACCGTGGCCCTGATCGCCGGCGGCCACACCTTCGGCAAGACCCACGGCGCTGGCCCTGCGACCCACGTCGGCCCGGAACCGGAAGCCGCCGGCCTGGAAGAGCAGGGCCTGGGCTGGCGCAGCAGCTTCGGCACGGGCGTTGGTGGCGACGCCATCACCAGCGGCCTGGAAGTGATCTGGACCACCACCCCGACCCGCTGGAGCAACGACTTCTTCGACCACCTGTTCGGCTATGAATGGGAACTGACCACCAGCCCCGCCGGCGCCCACCAATGGCAACCCAAGGCCGGCGCCGGGGCCGACAGCGTGCCCGACCCTCACGACCCGAATAAACGCCGCACGCCGTCGATGCTCACCACCGACCTGGCGCTGCGCTTCGACCCGGCTTACGAGGCCATTTCCCGGCGCTTCCACCAGCACCCCGAGCAACTGGCCGACGCCTTCTCCCGCGCCTGGTTCAAACTCACCCACCGCGACATGGGCCCCCGGGCCCGCTACCTGGGCCCGGAAGTACCGGCCGAGGAACTGATCTGGCAAGACCCGATTCCGGTGCTGAACCACCCACTGATCGACGCCCAGGACATCCAGCAGCTCAAGGGCCAGATCCTCAACTCCGGCCTGTCCGTGGCGCAACTGGTGTCCACCGCCTGGGCCTCGGCCTCGACCTTCCGCGGCTCGGACAAGCGCGGCGGCGCCAACGGCGCACGGATTCGCCTGGCCCCGCAAAAAGACTGGGAGGTCAACCAACCGCAGCAACTGGCCCAGGTGCTGCAAGGCCTGGAAGCCATCCAGAGCGCCTTCAACAACGCGCAGACGGGTGGCAAACGCGTGTCCCTGGCGGACCTGATCGTCCTCGGCGGTTGCGCGGCGGTGGAACGGGCGGCAAACCATGCCGGCTACAGCATCACAGTGCCGTTCGCCCCGGGGCGCATGGACGCCAGCCAGGAACAGACCGACGTCGAATCCTTCGCCGTGCTCGAACCCGTGGCCGATGGCTTTCGCAACTACCTCAAGCCGGTCAGCGGCGTCACCGCCGAAGCCCTGCTGATAGACAAGGCGCAGCTGCTGACCCTGACCGCCCCGCAACTGACTGTGCTGCTGGGCGGCCTGCGGGTGCTGGGGGCCAACGTCGGGCAAGCGCCCCACGGCGTGTTCACCGCGCGCCCGGGCACCCTGAGCAACGACTTCTTCGTCAACCTGCTGGACATGGGCACCCAATGGAAGCCCCAGTCCGAGGCCCGCGAGCTGTACGAGGGCAGCGACCGCGCCACCGGGCAATACAAATGGACCGGTACCCGGGTCGACCTGCTGCTGGGCTCCAACTCGCAACTGCGGGCTTTGGCCGAGGTGTATGCAGCGGCGGATGCGGGAGAGAAGTTCGTGAAGGACTTTGTCGCCGCCTGGGACAAGGTGATGAACCTGGACCGGTTCGATCTGCGCTAAGGAGATTTACAGCTAGGTCAAACCACAACGCCTCACAAGGGACTCACGCTGATGATCTGTGGCGAGGGAGCTTGCTCCCGCTGGGCTGCGAAGCAGCCCCAAAAACGCCACAGTCACCTCCCCAGTAAGGCGTTCCCAGCAACGCGGTCGCCGCCCTCTGGCCGCGACCACCCTTGAATCCGCGGGCGCTGCACCCACAGCGCCCGCCAGAGGCTCTACTGGGCCTTGAGGTACTCATTGAGAAACGCCTGGGCATCGCCATAGCTGGACAGGTTGCTGTCATAACCCACCTTCAGCGGCTTGGCCTCGCCCGGCAGATGCAGCTCGCCATAGCCTTCCTGAAGCAGCAGCACCACGAACTTCTGCCTGTCCACCTGAGTGAAGTAACGGGTGTCGCGGTCGGTTTGTTCCACGTTCATTTTCTGAATGCGCATGTTCCAGTCGTGGTCGGCGTCTTCCACCTGCACCAGCGCCTGATGGGCGCTGCGCTCACCGATGCGCAGGGTCCAGACCTTCACCCCGTGTGGCCCGGTGTAGGCCAGGATCTTGTCCGCCACCTGTGGCCGTTCCTCGGCCTGGGCCAGCCCGATTCCCAGTACCCACGCCATGACCCATGCGGCCGCCCAACGGTAATAAAGCTGCATCCTTCTAGCTCCTGAACATGAAAAGGGGCGCTCATTGAAGCCGACCCGTGCGGCGCTGCCAAGCACCCGAGGCAACAGGCGGGATAAAAACCCCATCGTGTACAACCCGCGCCGGGCGAGGCGCGAGTGGGTTACCATCCGCCGCCTGGGCGCCAAGGCACAACGCATGCGCATGCCCGGCAAGGAAGCCAGCAAATCCCCAGCCTCTTAAGGACACCCCCCATGAGCAAACTGACAGCGCTGATTGAACAAGCCCGTGAAGGCCTTAGCATCCAGCAAAACATCTCCCCGATCGGCTGGGAACTCATCTCCAGACAATGCGGCGCGGCGGAAATCGCCGAGATCAAAACCCGCATTGCCTCACTCAAAGCCGCCCGCGAAGCCGTCGAAGAATGGGACGGCGACACCCGCGATGACCTGTATTTCGCCATCGCCAACTTCACCCGCCTGCTGGAACTGGCCACCGCCTACGCACAAGGTGAATGAACATACCGGCTGAGCGCACAACGGATTATGTCGAGAGCAGCGAGGGCGCCGTGCGCCTATGGAGAGAGCAGGGCAGTGCCATTCATCTCAAGGCCTGCACCGAACACAACGACCCCGTGGAACTGACGGCAGAACTGGCCCTGGAACTGGCCCAGGCACTGCAACGTCTGGCCAGCCGCCTTGCGGACTGAAAGCAGCCCCAAGACCCGCGCCCACGCAACCACCTGGGCAACGGCACGCCTGAGAGGAACAGCCCCTGTTTAACGAACTAGTGTTTTTGCCCGAAGACCCCGACCAGGGCTCCGCCTACCTCGGCGGCAACCCCTACCTGCCTGAGTCCATCCCTTGGCCCACCGACTCGACGGGCGCCCCCTTGCTGCACCTTGCCAGCCTGCCGGCCAGCGTTATCAATCGATACCTTGCCGGCATGCAGTTGAATGACGAGCCGGTGATTTCGCTGTTTACGCCTTACTCAATCGTCAGCGACACCTACATCGAGCAGGCCATGCAAGAGGGCGGCAAGGTGCTGGCCTACAGGCCCGCGGCGCGACAGGTGGATGGTTACGGACAGCCCATCACCCCGGCGCGGCGAATCGCAGTGATTGAAAATCCGGGGCAGGACAGCGACGAAAACGGCCTGGCCAAGATCGCCGGAATACCCGCCTGGATTCAGGGGCAAGAGACACGCCCAGGCTTGAACTATGTGCTGCAGATCAACAACTCCCGGCTGAACAGGGCCGCTCCAGGGCACAAGGGCATTTTGGTCGGCGGAACCGGCTATCTGCTATTGAAGCAAGGCATTGATGACGAAGACCTGATGGCCGGGGCCCTGATCATCCAGAGTTCATAAGACAGGGGGCGGGCCCTCAGCCCACGAGGGCAAATCCTTGGGATCGAAGCGCTCGCGGGTGTCCATCTGAACATTGCGCTGGCTCGCGGTTTGCTGCTGGCTGGCGTACAGCGGCTCGGCAAAGTAACTGATCAGCAGCGAACGCCGGCGCGCGCCACTGGGGTTGCGGCAGGCCCCGTGCACCAGATCGACATCGAACAGCAGAATGTCCCCCGCAGCACCGGACAGCTGCACCGCGCGGGATTCATCGGCGAAGTCGAACGGCGGCTCCTGCGCACCGGGGCGATGACTGCCGGGAACCAGACGCGTCGCGCCGTTGTGCGGCCCGTAGTCGTCGAGATAGGCGATGGCATTGACCACATCCCCCGGCCGTTGCACCGACAAGTCACGGTGCAACACCTGATGACCGCCCCTGGCCACGGGCTCACGGCCCTCCACCTGGGACAGATAGAAACGCTCGCCGATCAACTCGCCCACCACGGCCAGCACCTGGGGCAAGCGGCACAGGGCCTGCACCCGTGCATCCGTATCCAACTGCGAATGGCGCCAGTCCCAGCCACGGGGCACCGGCCACTGATCCGACGGTTTTACCCCGGCATCGAAGGTGGCGCGCAGGTCCGCCAGCCAGTCGAGCGGGATGGCTTGGCGCAGCAGGGTATAGCCATTGCGATGGAGTTGTTCGCGGGCGGTCATGGGGGGCTGGATATCCTTATCTGCAATAACGTGCCGAGCATACCTGTGGGCAAAAGCCCTGGACATAACCGGCGACGGTTTAGCCATTGCTCTAACGCGAACAGCCGCCTAGTCTGCTGCGGTCGCTGCAAAATCAGCGACCGGGCCTGAGAACCCGGTAAGATGCAGGCGCACAAGCGCCCGCCCATGAATGCAGGCGCATTTTTGTGCCCGTCTATTCGTGTTATGGCGGCTGTGCGTGGGAGACCTTCGGGTCTGCCGGGTTCCTGTATCTCCGGTTTCTCAGCCCGCGCACAGCTGCCACCCACTCGCCTGAGAACGAAGGTGGCAGCTCTCATTACCGATATGGGAGTTTCAATCATG
Source organism: Pseudomonas sp. 50_B (assembly GCF_017491625.1). Classification (NCBI taxonomy): domain Bacteria; kingdom Pseudomonadati; phylum Pseudomonadota; class Gammaproteobacteria; order Pseudomonadales; family Pseudomonadaceae; genus Pseudomonas; species Pseudomonas sp. 50_B. The sequence goes on along the minus strand of NZ_JAFGYX010000016.1, from coordinate 50,615 downwards.
TACGCCCGTAATCTGTGTGGATCTTCCCTTCGTAACACCCGTCTCCTGGCTGTTGTAGGAGGTGTCCGATGAGCAGTTCAGCCTCAGTCAAGACACTGGGTTTTGTCACCTTTGGCAGTTGTGCCGATCCTGAATTAGAGGTATTTCGCGTGAATGCTGACGTGCCTTTGCAGCAGGCGTTGGAGCACGCCTCTACTTTGCTTTTCTACGCCAAGAAGCTAGCGCTGGATGCTGCTATGGAAGAGCAGGGGGAGCGCTATGCTTGGGCTTCGCACTTTTTGGCGGAGATGGGTAAAGCGGTGATTGATGATGTGTGTTTGGGGTTGGGTGGAAGAGGGGCTGAGGGAGGGGCTCTGAGTTAGGGCTACACCGTACTAAGTAGATAGAGACGCCGCTTATTGTTGGTTTATAAGCGGTGTCTCTATTGCTTGAGAGACTGTATTCGGCCAGAAGCTGCCTGTCAGGATGGACTGCGATTGGCTACAAACTGACGGTAATCATACGGTGCGAAAGTCGCAATATTCGGTCAGTGAGGTCCCGCAAACGCTGTCGATGACCGTTTGCCGACAAAGGTTATGACGCCGAGGCCTTGCGCCGTTACTGCAATCGTTCGCGGATGCAGCCAGTGATCCCGTTGGGAAGCATGAAGCGAAAGCCTCTGCCGGGATTACCCAGGTTGTTTGTTCGCCCCAAATACCGACAGCACAACATTATTGAGCGCATGTTCAGACGGCTGAAGAAGAACCGCCGCATCGTTAAACGCTTCGACAAGCTCGCGAAAAGTTTCGCCGCAACGGTCTCATTTGCCTGTGCCATGCGGGGTTTGCGACATTACTTTTCATACAGACCTAGGTAGGTAGAGAGGAGGATAGTGGCAGAACGCTAACATGCTATAAACTCGTGCAATCCGCCCTCAATCCAGACGGGCTTAGCACAGCGAATCAAAGCATGGATAGCTCAGCAACGCACAGGAAGATGACAGGTCAGTTCTGGACACCAGAAATGCCTGACACGAAGATTTCAGGGCACCTCTCGGTCAGTAATGATGGTTCATTTTTAGTTGAGGTGGAAAAAGCGTTCAGTCGTGACGATTGTGTGATCGAGAGCGCCGTGTATGGAATACTCGATAACAAGAAAAAAATTTCTATGCACAATCCAATGTATCTAAGCAAAATGCACGGACTAGGTGACATCTCACCGTCAATATTAAGCTCATCAATTTTGTATCTAGGAGATTCTTACCTGGTAAATAAAGAAAGCTTGAAAGGTAATTCGCTAAAATTCGTAATTCAGGGATTGCAATCCTGGTTCAAAGACAATAATCACCCTGTTAATAAAAACACTCAAGAAACAACGATCTTAAAATATTCAGACTTTAATATAGTTTTTAATCACGAGAGCCTTGACCAAGCTGGAACAAACAACTCGATTTCAACTATAACTAGTTTGATTCCAGCCTCGCTTGAAGAGTTGCAAGTCACCTTACATCGTGCGATAACATTTTTATCTTTTGCAACTGGCAGAATCTTGCTACAAGAGAAAACCCAAATTGTTAACCAGGACGGTATATGGGATATATACTACAGGCCTGCATTTTTCAGCGATAAAAAACAACCTGTCGTTACACCGCTGTTCATAAATGGACACGAAAATTTACAGTCAAGGTTCAATGCATGGAACAAAATATACGACGACATTCTTCCTTTAATAGTTCTATATTTTTTGCCTCAAATCAATGATGTGGATATCAATACAAAATACATTTTAAAAGCTCAATTAATAGAAGCTCTGCATAGAAAGCTAGAGCGAAAAAACGAAGTTGACTACAACTTGAGAGTAAGGAATATCGTATTAAGACAAAAATACAAGGATCTACTCTTCCCACCCAAAAGCGAAGAGTCCACAAACAAAATCTGTAGAAATATTACGGACGCTAGAAACTACTTTACACATTACAGCCGGAAAGCTCCCCCAGAAGCTGCTTCGGCCACCAACTTGCCTTTTCTAACTCTCAAGCTGCAACTAGTTATTGATCTATACCTTCTAGACAAACTTGGCTTTGACAAAAAACATTTTCAGGCAATAAATAAAACCATCATAGTAGACAGATTTTTTCGACAAAAAAACGTTAGGCGCTTCCTGATCAGAGAACGAGAAAGTAAATAGGATCATCGCCCAATATATGGTAAGCCCTTGCAAGCCTAAGGGAATACCGCGTACAGCGGATCCGAAAAGGTAGTTGGTCCAATAAAAGGTGAAAAAAGTCTATGGCATAGACGGTCGCTATGTCGGAACTATCACTGGCGATCGGCTTATCAATCGCTCAACACAGAGGTCTGAAATCAATATCCCTTTCATCACGGCCTACCGTGCAGGAACGGCAAGGGGGCAGCGAGCGGGATCATCCATCTTGGGAAGCGAGCCTGATTAAAACACATGAAAACAGAAATAACGCTTTTAATTCAACTGGATAGTCCACCTCTCGGCTTGCGATTGATTGGTGTCCTGGAATTTAAACTCGCCCATTGATTCCTTTTAAATTAATAAAACAGAACGCGTGTTTCAAAGGCATTTCGTGCCAGCTAGCCGGCCTCCGATTACGCTGTCACATTTATTTTCAATGTAGACGTGCGCGCGAGCATTCGAATCGCAATTTCTGTCTATATTACGAACTACCCGCTTGAGTTTTTTACGTATCGCTAATGAAAGGATGCTGCTATGCGAGTAACAAAAATCAACATACAGAACTTTAGGCTGCTCAAAAACATATCCATTGATTTGGAGAAAGATCTTTCAGTAATAATTGGAAAAAATAACACGGGAAAAACTTCATTCCTCCTCTGCCTAGAAAAATTCATAGGTAGCAGTTCGACGAAAAATACCTTTACATTCGACGACCTCAATAGCGAATTGAAAGACCAAATACTTAATGTGGTAGAAGGAAGAGAGAGAAACGACAGACAGCTTGGTGTAACACTGAAAGTTTTTATTGAGTACGATGAAAAAGATGATCTAGAGAATATCGGCGACAAAGTTATTATGGATCTAGATCCTAATAATAGGTTTGTCATTCTTGCGTTTGAATACAGAGCAACCAAAGAAGATGTATATAAATTAATTGAGGATTTCAACAAGATAACGGCGAAAAAAGCGGGGGAAAACAAACCTGTGAAGTCTCTATTCGAGTATCTAAAAGAGAATCATAGTAAATACTTCTCCATTTCGCGCCGAAGTCTACGTTATGACCTTGAAGCACATAAGGAAGATGAAACCATCTTCGTTGATCTTGATGTTGAAAACATAAACATCTCGAAAATAATAAATTTCAAATGGATTAGTGCTCGCAGGAATGTATCCAACAAGGACACAGATAACTCACTCTCTCTTCTTTCAGCAAAGATCTACAAAAAATTAGAGTCCAGCAATCCAGATGAGTCAGTAGTAGAGGAGTTTAAAGACACACTAACCAGCACTGACTCTAAATTAAACGTCGTTTACGAAAAGATATTCGAAGATGTTATCAACGACGTTAAAAGATTTGGCGGAATGAGCCAAAACGATTCCGTAATCAAGATTGTGTCATCGCTGCAACACAGAGATCTACTCGAAGAAAACACCACCGTCATGTATGGGCTCGGGACCAATGAGCACGACCTGCCGGAAAACTATAACGGGTTAGGATATCTAAACCTAATCAGTATGATATTCGAAATCAAACTAAAGCTTCATGACTTCCACAAAGATCTAAATGAGTCACCATCCGATGTTAACCTACTCTTTATTGAAGAGCCTGAAGCACATACGCACCCACAACTGCAAAGGATCTTTATAAAGAATATTAAAACCCTGCTAAAGCCAGGTATTAAAAGGGTAGATGGGATACATCGAGATCTACAAACCGTTTTGAGCACGCACTCATCATATATAGTTTCCGAAAGCGATTTTGAAGACATAAAATACTTTAAAAAAAGCGAATCAGGCGTTATTTCGAAGAATCTCAAAACACTTAAAGATTACTATCAAGACTCTCAGCACTACACCTTCCTAAAACAATATCTGACAATTCACCGCTCAGAGCTATTCTTCGCCGATAAAGCCGTATTCATTGAAGGTGATACGGAGCGTGTATTACTACCAGCAATGATGCTGAAAATAGATCAAGAAGATTTAATAGAAGAGATAAAATCAGGAGCGATTAGTAATATCCCACTTTTATCACAAAATATATCCATGATCGAGGTCGGTGCCTACTCTCATATTTTTGAAAAATTTGTTAATTTCATCGGGGTCAGATCGCTAATCATTACCGATATAGACTCTTCAGCAATGCTTCCGTTATTGGATAAAAACAAGCAGCCCAAACTAGACAAAGAAAACAACATTAAGTTTGGCCTTCAAAAATGCAGGGTGGCTGAAGGCACTAATACCACAAATGCCTCATTACGCTTCTTCTATAAAAGGGATGAGTTAGGATTTTATTGCAGTCTGAAAACAAGTCAAAAAACTCTAGAAAAAATAGATGATTCGTCTTGGAATTTATCGCCTGATGGAAATTTGCTCTGCGCTTATCAAACTGTAGAGACCAATAAAGAAGGAGAACTCTATCATGCAAGAAGCTTTGAGGACGCCTTCTTTCACGCAAATAAAGCCTTCATAAAAAGCTTGGCATTCGATGAGCACTCAAGCTTCATTGGTGACACAAAATTTCCATCATTAGTGCAAACGCACTTGAAACGCTTTGCTCGGGGAGAAACCGACCCCTATACATGCGCTGAAGATGCTATTACAAGCAAACCATCATTTGCTATGGAAATCTTACTCAATAGCACGATAGCCAAGTTGGATGTGAACGAGTTCCAAACTGGAGCGGTGAAAGAAGTTTCGATGGAGTTTTCGAATTGGAATACTCCTTTATACATCAGGGAGGCATTACAATGGCTGAAACAAGGCTAAGCTTAGAGCCAGAAGTTCAGAAGATTTTTGACTTGGTCGACCAGGGAAAGAATTTTTTGTTAAGTGGCGGTGCAGGCAGCGGTAAAACTTACTCTTTAGTTCAATTTATACGGCAAGCTTTGAGTGAGAGTAGTCATAGCAAAATTGCATGTATGACTTATACCAATGCTGCCGTAGCAGAAATCCGTAGCCGTGTCAGTGACCAACATCTTCATGTTGGAACAATACATGAGTTTTTATGGGATCTAATTCGCCCGCACAAAGCTGAGCTGATAGATACTCTGATACGTTCACTGCAAAGTGACAAGCCCATTAAAATAAAAAGCCCAGACGAAAAGTTTGATCCTGAGACGTTGAGAGGAAAAGAAGTATCATATAAGGAATACACTCTTGTAAGAGAGGCAATTATTTCGCACGATGAGCTACTTATATTAGCTTGCGAAATGTTTAATGAATACCCGAAGCTCAGCGATATTGCAAAAGACCGATTTAAATACATATTGATAGATGAGTACCAAGATACTTCAGAATTAGTAACGGATATATTTTTAGTCCATTTTCAGAAAAGCAAAAAGAAGTGTATTGTCGGTTTTTTCGGGGATTCGATGCAGTCAATTTATGACGAGGGGGTCGGAGATCTAAATAAATATCTGCAACTCGGGCTGGTCAGTGAAGTAAAAAAAGAACAAAACCGACGAAACCCCAGATTGATTTACGAACTAGCAAATAGATTGAGAACTGACGGTATAGTACAGATTGCGTCTGTCGATCAAAACGCCCCCAACATGCTTGATGGTAAGGTTATTGATGGGGATATAAAATTTATTTATAGCGAAGGTAAAGAGAATCGGCTTGACGCGGTCAAGAACATGCTTGGGTGGGACTTCACAGACACCAAAGAAAACAAGGAACTAAACTTAACCCATAATCTTATTGCTCCAAAGGCGGGCTTCCCTGAACTTATGTTGATTTATGATGGGGACAAAATAATTGCTTATCGGAACCGTATAAAAGATTTCATAAAAGACAATAAAGTGGAAGCGGACTTTTCCGAGCTCACATTTGGAGAAGTAATTGACTATCTGGCGATAAACTTTTCAGAAAGGATGAAAGACATATTGCCAACCAAAGGAATGCAATCCTTCATAGATGAAAACGTAGAGTTGTATCAACGCGCACTTGCCACCTCCTATGAGACATTTAGGCGAATTTACGTTGCTAAAGAGGCGCTGATTGATGATAAAAAAGATGAGCCTCATAACTCAAACAAAGCTGGTAGCAAGCGGGACGCTTTAATAAGTCACTTGTTTAAAATCCAAAATATAATTAGTTTGTATGAGGATAAAAAATACAACGAGTTTCTTAAGCGGACAGAATTAAAAATCAGATCTGTCCAAGACAAAAAACGTCTTCAGGAGATCGTTGACGAACTTCGGGAAATGTCCGATAGACCAATCGCGGAAGTGATTGAGAGGGCCAACGATCTAGGGGTATGCAAAAAAGACGATAAGCTTTCAATCTTCATGAACAGAAGTAAATATCTTTATGATCGTGTTGCGCAAATATGCTTCTCTGAATTTCAAAATCTCCATAAATATTTGGAAGGATACACCCCATTCTCTACTCAGCATAAGATAAAGGGCGCGCAATTCGATAATGTCTTAGTGGTTTTAGATAATGGAAACTGGAATAAATATAATTTCAAGTACATCTTCGAAGAGGCAGGAACAGAATCTGTTATTGCGAGAACGCGCAAGCTTTTTTATGTATGCAGTACGCGATCTAAACGGAGCTTAGTAGTTTACTACACCCAGCCCAATCCGAAAGCCCTTGCCACCGCTAGAAAGTGGTTCGGTGATGATGCAGTGCACTGCATTGACTAACGTTACTAAAATCAGTGATGCCCACTAAGTGTGAGGCATCACTCAACATCATTCGAAATAAAACAAGCATGCCGAACACATCGGTGATCAAAGCCACTACGATGCTTATAACATTATAGGGAAATGCAGCCGACCCAAACCAACCGGTCGCGACAGACAGAAAGCGGCCAAAATCAGTCGTCGAGTGACTACGAGTTTAGGGGTGATTCAAAAATGGGAATTATCTGATACGGCGTATTCGACAATTTATAAAGGCAGCAGGGCCGTTGGAAGAGCTCATTTTGTTCTCTACCAACGTATGGGCGATTCAGCTGCAATCGTAATCACAACGAAGAAAAAGGACGTTTACAGTGGAAAAATCTTCTCTTAAGAGTTTTTTGGCTATTGTTTCTGTTTTTTTAGCCACATTCGCAAGCGCGAATGAAAACAATCTAAAAGTATCCGCAGAAAGTGAAGCGCTGTACTTCAAAGCGCTGCCTTACCTGGAAAAAATCGATGAAGTACAAAACGATATGTTCACTTTTCGAAAACAGTTAGCAGTCAACGAAAAGGTACCCGACCAAAAAAAAGAACAATATAGAGACGAAATGCTTCCGCTTGTAAAAGAAGGAATGCCTTTGCTCAAGCGTTCAGCTGAGGACGGCAACCCAGCAGCGCAGTACCGTCTAGCGTTGATGTTGTCGACTTTTGAATCTCGCGATCAAGTCGCCGAAAAAGTCTGCACTCTCCTAAAGTCCAGTTTCAGTAACGGATTTACTCCAGCGGGTTTGCAGATGCTTTTCTATTGCTTCGATGAGGTTAAAACACCTGGGTATCGGTCACTTGTCGAGGCGTTGCCTAATGATCAAACCCTGTATAGCAGGTACTACCCCCAGCCAACTTTGATGCCGAGTTGCGATAGAAATAGTCGCTCTGACAGCAATCCAATCGTGTTGCTCGACGAAAAAAGTTTTCGCGCCAACCTTTATATGAGTATGGCGACTCAAATGTTGACGCAAAACCTTAAGCAAGAGCAGCTGCGGTTTCTCAATAAAGCCGCCGAGCATGGATGCACCAGGGCAATAGAAAGGCTAAAGCTCAGCAGCGCCACTAATGGAGCTCACCCGTAACTGGGAGCACATGATTAACCGCGCCTGGAATGAGATGGGCGAGCAACCCGCTCTACTGACCGAGGTCCAGTTCAGAGAGTGGTTACGGCAGCAGTTCTACTTCCCAACCCGTGATGGCTGATCATCAGCAAGCAAAAGAGCGGTGCAGGGCGCTACCGCTCAACCTCACCTAACCCTCAAAACGTCGGCGGCGTAATCACCCACAACACCACTGCATCCTCCTCTCCAGGATTCCCATACTTATGCGGTTCCTGGCTGGAGAAACTAAAGCTATCCCCCTCACTCAACTGAAAATACCGTTCCCCCACCCACAGCTCAAAACTCCCCGACAGCACATACCCGGCTTCCTCGCCCTCATGGCTGTAACTCTCCTTGCTGTAGGTCCCCGGCGGAAAGCGTGAGTGCAAAAACTCCAGCTGCCGGGTCGGTTGCGGGGTCAGCAGCTGATCAATAATCCCGTTCTCATAATTCACCTGCAGCCGCTGTTTCTTGCGCACGACATAGCCCTGATCCTCGGGCGCGGTCTGGGTTTCGCTGGCGAAGAACCATTGGATGGTCACGCCCAGGCTGCGGGCGATGTTGAACAGGGCGGGGATGGAGGGGTAGGCGAGGTTGCGTTCCAGTTGGCTGATGTAGCCGGCGGTGAGTTCGCTCTGCTGGGCCAGTTCGCTCAGGGTCAGGCCGCGGCGTTTGCGCAGGCCGCGGATACGGGTGCCAAGAAACTGTGGGCCGCCGGGGGCTTGGTTGTCGCTGCCGGGCTCGGGCGGCGTCTTGCTGCTTTGATTCATGGCGGGCTCCAGGCCTGGAAGGCGGGCGCATCCGGGCACCCGTCCTGCAAAAGCCCTGGAGTATAAAGCAGCCTCAAAGCGCCCAGGCGACTTTCAAGCCTTCATGGATGGCTTCTTCCACGGTGCGCGGCGCCAGGCAGTCGCCGATGCGTTGGAAGGGCACCAGGCCTTTGAGTTGTTGGCCGAGGTCGTCCACCGATTGGTGGCCTTGGCACAGGACCAGGCTGTCGACGTTTTCCAGCAGCATGGGTTCGCCGCTGGCGGTGTGTTGCAGGTACACGGTGCTGTCGTCGCAGCCGTAGAGGCGGGCGTAGGGGATGATCGGGATCGCCAGTTTGTGCAGTTCGCCGGCCATCTGGTCGCGCACGTACAGCGGCAGGCTTTCGCCGCAGTGGGTGCCGTTGACCGCCAGTTGCACCTGGTGCCCGGCGCGCACCAGGCGTTCGGCGATGCCGGGGCCGATCCAGTCGCAGCGCCAGTCGGCCACCACCACGCTGCGGCCCAGTTGTACTTCGTCACGCAGTACTTGCCAGGCGTCCACCACTTGCAGGTCGCCGCCGCGTTCGAAGTTCGGCCAGTAGGGTTGGGCGCCGGTGGCGATGATCACGTGGTCGGGGTTTTCGCGCTCGATCAGGGCGCGGTCGACTCGGGTGTTGCGCACCACTTCCACACCGGCCAGTTGCATTTCCCGTTGCAGGTTGGTGCTGGCGCCGCCGAATTCGCTGCGTCGTGGCAGCAGTTGCGCCAGTTGGATCTGGCCGCCCAGTTGCGCGGTGGCTTCGTAGAGGGTGACGCGGTGGCCGCGTTGGGCGGCGACGGCGGCGGCTTTCATCCCGGCCGGGCCGCCGCCCACCACCAGGATGCGTTTGCCGCGGGCGCTGGGCTTGGGCTGGCCGTAGAGCAGTTCGCGGCCGGTTTCCGGGTGCTGGATGCAGGAGATCGGCAGGCCCTTGTGGAAGTGGCCGATGCACGCCTGGTTGCAGGCGATGCAGGCGCGCACGTCATCGCTGTGGCCGCGCTCGCTCTTGTTGGGCATCTGCGGGTCGCAGATCAGCGCGCGGGTCATGCCGCACACATCGGCCTGGCCCTTGGCGATGATCGCTTCGGCTTCCTGGGGCTGGTTGATGCGCCCGGTGACGAACAGCGGGATCGACAGCTGGGCCTTGAAGGTGCCGGCTTCCCGGGCCAGATAAGCCGCTTCCACCGCCATGGGCGGGACTATGTGCACCGCGCCGCCGAGGGAGGCGGAGGTGCCGGCGACGATGTGCACGTAGTCCAGTTGCCCTTGCAGCAATTGCACGGCGGCCAGGGATTCGTCTTCGGTGAGGCCTTCGGGGTCGCGTTCATCGGCGGAAATCCGCAGGCCGATGATGAACTCGGCATCGGTGCTGGCGCGCATGGCGTCGAGGATTTCCCGGATAAAGCGCAGGCGCTGTTCCAGCTCGCCGTTGTAGCCGTCGGTGCGGCGGTTGACCCGCGGGTTGATGAACTGCGCCGGCAGGTAGCCGTGGCTGGCCACCAGTTCCACGCCGTCCAGCCCGGCCTGATGCAGGCGCCGGGCGGCGTCGGCGTAGCCCTGGATGATCTCGTCGATCATGTCCTGGTCCAGGGCCCGGGGCATGACCCGGAAGCGTTCGTTGGGCACCGCCGAAGGGGCGTAGGCCACGGCCAGCAGGCCGTCGGCGGACTCCATGATTTCCCGCCCCGGGTGGAAGATCTGCGACAGCACCACCGTGCCGTGGGCGTGGCAGGTTTCGGCCAGGCGCCGGTAGCCGTCGATGCAGGCGTCGTCGGTGGCCATCAGCACGTGGCTGGTGTAGCGCGCGCTGTCGTGGACCCCGGCCACCTGCAGCACGATCAGGCCGACGCCGCCTTCGGCCCGGGCGCGGTGGTAGGCAATCAGCTGTTCGTTGACCAGGTTGTCGGTGGGCATCGAGGTGTCGTGGCCGCTGGACATGATGCGGTTCTTCAGGCGTTTGCCACGGATCTGCAAGGGTGCGAACAGGTGCGGGAAGGCGCTGGTCATTGCGGTGACTCCAGGCGGGCCAAGGGCAGGGGAGCACAGCCTTGGCGTTGTTATTGTTGGCCTATCAAAATTTACCGCCAGTAAAAAATCAACTTGTTTTTTTACTGATGCTTGCAGTAGTTTCGATCTGCGCCCGCTTTTGGCGCGAACCTCACAACAATAAAAAAGGGCCGTGCCGGCGCCTGCCGGTGTGGCACCGCGACGAGGATTCACAGATGAAAGCGCTCACCCGCAAGCACGGTTGTTCTTTCCTGGCCCTGAGCCTGGCCCTGGGTTTGTCCCTGGGCCAGGGCACTGCCCAGGCAGCCCCCGACATGGTGGTCGTGGCGTACGGCGGAGCCGGACAAAAAGCCCAGGATGTGGCGTTGTTCCAACCCTTCAGCAAGGCCGATGGCAGCAAGCTGATCCAGAGCGAATACAACGGCGAAATGGCCCGGATCAAGGTCATGGTCGACACCGGCAACGTCGATTGGGACCTGGTGCAGATCGAAGGCCCGGACCTGATGCGCGGCTGCGAGGAGGGCATGTACGAGCCCCTGGACTGGAAGGCCCTGGGCCGTGCCGAGCAGCTGATTGCCGATGCCGCCCAGCCCTGCGGCTCGGCGGTGCTGGTGTGGAGCGTGGCCATCGCCTACGACCGCAACAAGCTGGCCAAGGCCCCGGCGTCCTGGGCGGATTTCTGGGACGTCAAGCAGTTCCCCGGCAAGCGCGGCCTGCGCAAGCGCGCTGTGTACAACCTGGAGTTCGCGCTGATGGCCGATGGGGTCAAAGTCGAGGACGTGTACAAGGTCCTGGCCACGCCCCAAGGGGTGGAGCGGGCCTTCGCCAAGCTGACCGAACTCAAGCCCTACATCCAGTGGTGGGAAGCCGGGGCCCAGCCGGGGCAGTGGCTGGCCGCCGGTGATGTGGTGATGACCTCGACCTACAGCGGCCGCATCGCCGTGGCCGCCCAGGCCGGCGCCCCGCTGGCGGTGGTCTGGCCCGGCAGCCTGTACGGCATGGACTACTGGGCGATCATCAAGGGCTCGAAACACGTGGATCAGGCCAAGCGTTTCATCGCCTTCGCCAACCGCCCCGAGGTCCAGGTCGACTACGTCAAGCAGATCCCCTATGGCCCGACCAACACCCAGGCCGCGGCCAAGCTCGACCCGGCCCTGGCGCAGTGGGTGCCGACCTCGGAACAGAACCTCAAGGACGCCCTGGCGATGAACGTGGAGTTCTGGGTCGATCATGGCGAAGAGCTGGAAGAGCGCTTCAACGCCTGGGCCAGCAAGTAAGCGCACCGGGCTGGACGCCTGCGGGCGTCCGGTCCTATTGTTTGCCCGCCCAGATTGCCCCACCCACCCGCCTGGAGGACTCCAACAATGAACAATATCGCTCCCAGCCCCCACGCCAGCGCCGAGCGCAGCGCCACCGAACAGCGCTTGCGGCAAGAGCTGGCGGCTTGCTACCGGCTGATCGCGCACTTTCGCATGACCGACCTGATCTTCACCCACATCTCGGTGCGCCTGCCCGGGCCCGAGCATCACTTCCTGATCAACCCCTACGGCCTGATGTTCGAGGAAATCACCGCCTCCAATCTGGTGAAGATCGACCTCAACGGCGAGGCCGTGGAGCCGTCGCCGTACCCGGTGAACCCGGCGGGTTTCGTGATCCACAGCGCGATTCACGGCGCCCGCGAAGACGCCCAGTGCGTGCTGCACACCCACACCAAGGCCGGTTGCGCGGTGGCGGCGCTCAAATGCGGCTTGCTGCCGGTGAACCAGATATCCATGGAGTTCTATGGCCGCGTGGCCTACCACGACTACGAAGGCGTAGCCCTGGACCTAGGCGAACAGCAACGGCTGGTGGCCGACCTGGGCGACAAGAGCGTGCTGATGCTGCGCAACCATGGCCTGCTCACCGTGGGCGAAACCGTGAGCCAGGCGTTTTTGCGCATGTACTACCTGGAGAAGGCCTGCGAGATCCAACTGGCGGCCCAGGCGGCGGGGGAGATCGTCCTGCCGCCGGACGCGGTCTGCGCCCACACCGAACGCCAATTCAACGACCCGGGCCGGCCACTGCAGGAAGGCGAACTCAACGACCCGGACGCCATGCAACTGGCCTGGGCGGCGCTGCTGCGCCTGCTGGAGCGCATCGCCCCCGACTACCGCGCCTGACCACACCTGGTTTTGTATCTGCCTGTAGCCGCTGCTGAGCCCTGGCGAAGCTGCGAAAAGGCCCGCAGGGCCTTGCTTGGCGATCTCCAGCCGAACTTGTGTCGTCTTCAAGATCGTTGCGTCCCTGCGGGCCGTGCGCAGCCTGCGGCAGCGGCTACAGGGACCGTGCCGTTTGTTGTCTTTGTCACGGTGCTCCCGGCTTTGTCATGTGTAGCCGCTGCTGAGCCTTGGCGAAGCTGCGAAAAGGCCCGCAGGGCCTTGCTTGACGATCGCCAGCCGAACCTGTGTCGTCTTCACGATCGTTGCGTCCCTGCGGGCCGTGCGCAGCCTGCGGCAGCGGCTACAGGGACCGCGCCGTTTGTTGTCTTTGTCACGGTGCTCCCGGCGTTGTCATGTGTAGCCGCTGCTGAGCCCTGGCGAAGCTGCGAAAAGGCCCGCAGGGCCTTGCTTGACGATCTTCAGCCGAACTTGTGTCGTCTTCACGATCGTTGCGTCCCTGCGGGCCGTGCGCAGCCTGCGGCAGCGGCTACAGGGACCGCGCCGTTTGTTGTTTTTGTCACGGTGCTCCCGGCTTTGTCATGTGTAGCCGCTGCTGAGCCATGGCGAAGCTGCGAAAAGGCCCGCAGGGCCTTGCTTGACGATCTTCAGCCGAACCTGGGGCGCCCGCAGGATCTTTGCGTCCCTACGACGGAATGCCGCCCAACTCGTTCGCAGCCTGCGGCAGCGGCCACAGGAAGCGATGCGGCTTGGGCGGTCACACAAACGCTGGATCGCCACGAAAGGCCTGTTGTACAGTCGTTCAGTTTCAATTTCCCGCCACTGTCCAAGGAACCCGCCCCATGAGCCAGGAAGCGCGCTTTTCCCGTCTGGAACCCGACCTGCGCAAGGCCGAGCTGATCGAGGCGACCCTGACGTGCCTCAAGCGCCACGGTTTTCAGGGCGCGTCGATCCGCAAGATTTCCGCCGAGGCCGGGGTGTCGGTGGGGCTGATCAGTCACCACTACGCCGGCAAGGACGAGTTGGTGGCCCAGGCCTATCGGGCGGTCACCGGGCGGGTCATGAACCTGCTGCGCGAGGCCATGGAGCAGGCCGCGCCCGATCCCCGGGAGCGGTTGTCGGCGTTCTTTCGCGCCTCGTTCTGCGCCGAACTGTTGGACCCCAAGCTGCTGGACGCCTGGCTGGCGTTCTGGGGCGCGGTGAAGACCGCCGAGGCGATCAATCTGGCCCATGAACATTCCTACGGCGAGTACCGCAACGAGCTGGCCAGCTTGCTGACCCGGCTGGCCGGGGAGCAGGGCTGGGAACGCTTCGACGCCGACCTGGCGGCCATCAGCCTCAGCGCCTTGCTCGACGGCCTGTGGCTGGAGTCCGGGCTCAACCCCGGGACCTTCAGCCCGCAGCAGGGCGTGCAGATCTGCGAAGCCTGGGTCGAGGGGCTGCTGGCCAGCCGGGGGCGCGGTTTCGTCAGGCCGACATAGGGTTGTTGATCGGTTGTTCAGTAATGGCTAGGCTGCTGCGCACAGGGTTCCTTTTCCAATAAAAATAATCAGGAAACAGGCGATGACTCCTCGGGTTTTGATCGTCGACGACGATCCGCTGATTCGCGAACTGCTTCAGGCTTATCTCTCTCAGGAAGGCTACGACGTGCATTGCGCCGCCACCGCGGAGCAGGCGGAGAGCTTTCTCGGCCAGCACACGGTGGACCTGCTGATGCTGGACATCCGCCTGCCGGGCAAGGACGGCCTGACCCTGACCCGTGAGCTGCGGGTGCGTTCGGAAGTGGGGATCATCCTGATCACCGGGCGCAACGACGACATCGATCGCATCGTCGGCCTGGAATGCGGCGCCGACGACTACGTGATCAAACCCCTCAATCCCCGCGAGCTGGTGTCGCGAGCCAAGAACCTGGTGCGCCGGGTGCGCCATGCGCGCCAGTCCCAGCCCCAGGCCGGCTGCCCGAGCCCGGTCAAGCAGTTCGCCGACTGGGCCCTGGACACCGACCGCCGTCGGCTGATCGACCCGCGCGGCGGCGAAACCCTGCTGACCCACGGCGAGTACCAGTTGCTCAGCGTGTTCCTGCGCAACAGCGGCCACACCCTGAGCCGCGACCAGTTGATGGATCAGATCCGCAACCGCGAATGGGTGCCCAGCGACCGTTCCATCGACGTGCTGGTGGGCCGCCTGCGGCGCAAGCTGCACGACGACCCGGCCGAGCCGGAGCTGATCATCACCATCCACGGTGCCGGTTACCTGTTCACCGCCAGCGTGGCCGCCTGAATTGCTGCGTCGCGCACTGAACCTGTGCCTGAGCCTGTGCTTGATCCTGCTGGCCGGCCCGACGTTCGCTGAACCCCGGCCCGTGCTGCGCTATTGCGACTACCCGGTGTACCCGCCGATTTCCTGGAGCGACGGCCAGCAGGTGCGCGGGCTGGCGCCGACCCTGGTGCGTCAGGTGCTGGGGGACCTGGGGTATCAGGTGCAGGTGGTGGTGCTGGGCAACTGGAAGCGCTGCCTGCTGGACGCCGCCGCCGGCCGGGTGGATGTGGTGCTGGCCTACAGCACCAGCCAGCGCCAGCAGGACCTGCTGTTTTCCCGGGTGTCGGTGCTGCGCGAAGAAGTCGCGCTGTTCGTCAACCGCCGCCAGCTGCCGCGTTTCAACCACTTGCAGGACTTGCGCGCCTACCGCGGCGGCCTGCTGTTCGGCGAGAGCTACGGCCAGGATTTCGACCGCGAAGTGGTGCAGCACGGCAACATCGAATGGGTCTCCAGCAGCCAGCAGAACTTCGGCAAGCTGATCCGCCAGCGCATCGATTTCATCCCCCATGAACGCCGCACCGGGCAGCTATTCATCGAGCAACTGCCGGGGGCCGAGGACATAGTCGCCTTGCCCCAGGCATTGAGCGTCGACTACCTGCGCCTGGCGGTGTCGCGCCATTCGCCCCTGGCGCCGCGCATGGCCGAGATCGACGCGCGGTTGCAGCAGCAGGTGGACAGCGGCGCGGTGCAGCGCTGGCTGGCGCAAAGCCAGGACGACTACCGCGCCATGCTCAAGGCGCAACGGGGAACGGCGCCATGATCCGGCTGCGTTCCGCCGGCCTGTTGCGCCGCCTGCTGCTGTTTATCCTGCTGTTCAGCCTGTGCTTCACCGTGCTCGCCAGCAGCGTGCAGCTGTACTTCGAATACCGCCGGGAAATGCGCGAGATCGACAGCCGCATGGAGCTGATCCGCGCCGGTTACCTGGGCAGCCTGGAACGCAACCTGTGGGACCTCAACCAGGAGCAACTGACCGTGCAGTTGCAGGGGCTGGTGGACTTTTCCGACGTGGCCCGGGTGCACCTGATCAGCAACGATTTCGACTTGCAGCAGGGCAGCACCGAGCTGATCGGGCCGTTACGGGTGGAGCGTTTTCCCTTGAGCTATCAACCGCCGTCCGGGCCCTTGCGCCAGCTCGGCGAATTGCAGGTCAGCACCGATCTGGGGGCGGTGTACCGGCGCCTGTACGCCACCGGGCTGGCCAGCCTGTTGTGGATGAGCGTGTTTCTCTGCGGGCTGGCGGTAGCCTTGTCCGGCTTGTTCTACCGGCTGGTGACCCGGCACCTGCAAGTGATGGCCGACTTCGCCCGGCGCGTGGCGGCCGGCGAACTGCACGAGCCCCTGCACCTGGACAAGCGCCAGCGCCCCGGCGGCGACGAGATCGACACCGTGGCCCGGGCCCTGGACGACATGCGCCGGGCGGTGCTCGACGATGTGCAGCGCCGTGAAGCCGACCGCCTGGCCTTGCAGGACAAGCGCGACGAATTGCAGAAAATGGTCCAGCGCCGCACCGCCAGCCTGATGCACGCCAAGGACGAAGCCGAAGCCGCGAACCTGGCCAAGTCGCGCTTTCTGGCGACCATGAGCCATGAACTGCGCACCCCGTTGAACGGCATCCTCGGCATGGCCGAACTGCTGCGCCAGGCGCCGCTGGAGCAGCAGGACCGCCAGCGCTTGCAGGCCTTGCACCAGGCCGGGGAGGGCTTGCTGAGCATCCTCAACCAAGTGCTGTCCTTTGCCCGGTTGGAAGAGGGCGAAAGCTGCCCGGAAGTGCGGGACTTCTCCCTGCGTCAGTTGCTGGAAGAAGTCACCACCCTGTTGCAGCCCCGGGCCGAGGCCAACCGCACCCGTTTGGAATTGCACATCGACCCGCAACTGGAGCCGCGTCAGCAGGGCGCCGAGCAGTACCTGCGCCAGGTGCTGAGCAACCTGCTGGCCAACGCCATTCGTTTTACCGAAGACGGCTGGGTGCGGGTCGAGGTGCAGGTGCTGCACAGCAGCGCCGAGGGCCAGCGCCTGCGCTGCTGCGTGCGCGACAACGGCATCGGCATTGCCGCGTCGATGCGCGAGAAGATCTTCGAGCGTTTCGTCCAGGCCAGTGACGAGGTGACCCGGCGCTATGGCGGCACCGGCCTGGGATTGGCCATCTGCAAGCACCTGCTGCAGCAACTGGACGGGCGCATCGGTGTGGACAGCGAGCTGGGGCAGGGCAGTTGTTTCTGGTTCGAACTGGCGTTGGGCATCGGCCAGGAACCCTTGTCGGTGCCCGCGCTTGAGTTGCCGATGCAGGCTTTGAATATCCTGGTGGTGGAAGACGTGGCCCTGAATCGCGAAGTGGCCAGCGGCCTGCTCGAGCGAGACGGCCATCAGGTGTGGCTGGCGCAAGACGGTGAAAGCGCCCTGGCCCTGTGCCGGCAGCAGGCCTTTGACCTGTTGCTGCTGGATGTGCACCTGCCCGGCATCAGCGGGGTCGAGCTGTGCCGGGAAATCCGCCGCCGCCCCGGGCCCAATCGGCAGGCGCGAATCTTCGCCCTCACCGCCAGCGTGCAGCCGTCGCTGGTGCGCGGTTATCTGCAGGCCGGCATGCAGGGCATTCTCGGCAAGCCGTTGCAGCTGGCCAGCCTGCGGCAGGTGCTGGCCGGGCAGGTCCAGGTGCCGCCGGCCGACACCCGGCAAGGCTTGCTCGATCAGGGCGTGCTGGACACCCATCGCAGCCTGCTGGGCGAGCAGAAATTGCACAGCCTGCTCCAGGTCCTGGCCGATGCCCTGGATCAGCAACGGCCACGGCTGGCCGACGCCCTGGCCGCCGAAGACTGCACCGAAGTCCTGCACCTGGCCCATCGCCTGGCGGGCAGCGCCGACTCCCTGGGCTTCTGCGCCCTGGCCCGAGTGCTGCGGGAGTTGGAAAGTGCGGCAGAGCAGGCCGATCGCCCGACGCTGGCGGCCCTGGCGGCAGATCTGCAAGCCTCCTGGCAGCAGTCCCGGGCCTTGCTGCAACAGCTGTTGGCGGCCTGACGTACAAAATCCTTACGACTTTTTACATCTTCGATCCTGGCGTTCAATCCGAACTTACATGGCTTTCCAATAATCGCTTGAGCCGCGCCCGCCGCGGTCTTCGAAGCTTATTGGAGATAATAATAATGAACTGCCTGCAAGCTGCTTCCGCCTTCCGCCACACCCCCTCGACCCGCGCCCTGCGCCTTACCGACTGCTGAGGTGCGCCATGACAACCACCACTGAACGTAAAGGCATACACCTGACGCGCTCGCTGAAGAGCCGGCACATTTTCATGCTGTCCCTGGGCGGGGTGATCGGCACCGGGCTGTTCATGGGCTCCGGGGTCACCATCAACCAGGGCGGCCCCTGGGGGGCGATCCTCTCGTATCTGGTGGCCGGGTTCCTGATGTACCTGGTGATGGTCTGCCTCGGCGAGTTGTCGGTGCAGATGCCGGTGTCCGGCTCGTTCCAGGCCCACGCCACCAAGTACATCGGCCCGGCCACCGGCTTCATGATCGGCTGGGTCTACTGGATGAGCTGGGCCACCACCGTGGGCCTGGAATTCACCGCCGCCGGCATGCTGATGCAGCGCTGGTTCCCCGACGTGCCGATCTGGTACTGGTCGGCGCTGTTCGTGGCCTTGCTGTTTGGCATCAACGCCCTGGCCACCCGCGCCTTTGGCGAGGCCGAATACTGGTTCGCCGGGGTCAAGGTGCTGGCGATCCTGAGCTTCATTGTGGTCGGCGCGCTGGTGATCTTCGGCGTCATCGACCTGCCCAGCGGCGCCCCGGCGCCGATGTTCGACAACCTCAAGGGCGACTCCCTGTTCCCCAACGGCCTGCCGGCGGTGTTCGCGGTGATGATGACCGTGGTCTACGCCTTCCAGGGCTGCGAGATCATGGGCGTGGCCGCTGGCGAAACCGACCAGCCGGAAAAAAGCATCCCGCGGGCCGTGCGCAACGTGGTGTTCCGGGTGCTGATCTTCTACGTCCTGGCGGTGATGGTGCTGGCGGCGATCATTCCCTGGCAGCAAGCCGGGCTGGTGGAAAGCCCCTTCGTCCAGGTGTTTGACATGGTGGGCATTCCCTACGCCGCCGACCTGATGAACTTCGTGATCCTCACGGCGATTCTTTCGGTGGGCAACTCCGGGTTGTATGCCTCCACGCGCATCCTCTGGGCCATGTCCAAATCCGGCATGGCGCCCAAGGCCCTGTCGCCCCTGAGCAAACAGGGCGTGCCCCTGCGGGCCCTGTTCATCACCCTGTGCTTTGCCCTGATCTCGCTGATGACCAGCTTTATCGCTGCCGACACCCTGTTCATGGTGCTGATGGCTGTGAGCGGCATGGCTGGCACCGTGACCTGGATCGTGATTGCCCTGGCCCAGTACCGCTTTCGTCGCCAGTTCCTGCGTGACGGGGGGCAACTGGAGCAGCTCAAGTACCGCGCGCCGTGGTTTCCGCTGGTGCCGTTGTTGTGCATCGTGCTGTGCAGCTCGTTGTTTGTGTTCCTGGTCCTGGACGAAACCCAGCGGCCGTCGCTGTACTGGGGCTCGGGCTTTATCGCCCTGTGCTATGGCGCCTACTACCTGATGCAGCGCAAACGCCAACTGCAACCTGCAGCTGCCGTGTAGGAGCCGGCTTGCCGGCGAAGGGGCCCGCAAGACATGCAGCGCCTGGGCGGGCGCCTTCGCTGGCAAGCCAGCTCCTACAGCAGTCAGATACACCGTGCAGCTCCCCGTAGGAGCCGGCTTGCCGGCGAAGAGGCCCGTGAGACATGCAGCGCCTGGGCGGACGCCTTCGCTGGCCTTTGCGGTCATGGCCTCTGGCGGTTTCGCTTTTAGGGCGAGGCTGAAGGTGTACATATCCGTTGCTGCGGTAACGGCCACTTAGGGTTTCGCCCTTACGGCGAGTCCCTTTTTACAAACGCCTAAAAAGGAACCAAAAACGCTTGCCCCTCCATGGGCCCCTCGCTAGGGCTCGGGGTGCCCTCGCTTCGGCATTGCTCCGGGGGCCCGCCGCCAACCGGCCATCCATGGCCGGGTGGCGGCTAGCTCGGCATCCATGCCGAGCTGCCCCCTACGCAACGCCTGCGCTCGGCCGGCTGGGAAGGGGCCGGAAGATCAAGATCAAAAGCCAAAGCCAAAGCCAAAGCCAAAGCCAAGGTGCGCAGGCCGGTTCCCTGTAGCCGCTGCCGCAGGCTGCGAACGAGCGCTCGCGCTCGCAAAACCAGGCGGCGCGATAGGTCAGGAATATCGGGGAGGCAGGTTTAGCGTCTCCTGCGGAGCCGGTCGCAGCCTGCGGCAGCGGCTACATTAACGCGAACGGCAATGAAACAGGCCGGCCGGCAGGCCGCCGTCAGATTTTGATCTTGCTGTTGATTTTGATCTTGATCTGAACGCCCCGTTAACCACGATGGCCGAACGCAGGCATTGAGCCGTGGGTAACCCGGCAGGGATGCCGGGTTAGCCGCCACCCGGCCAGGGATGGCCGGTGGCGGCGGCCCACGGATCAATGCCGGAGTTCGGGCATGCCGAGCCTAGGCGAGGCACCGAGTGGAGGGGCAGAGCGTTTTGCTTACTTTTGCGCTCTTCAAAAGTGAGCCGCTGTAAGAGCGGAACCGTAAGCGGCCGCACCCGCAGGAACGGATATGTACCCAACCCCCGCTGTAAAAGCGAAACCATAAGCCGTCGCACCCGCAGCAACGGATATGCCCACCAATCAGACCGCACCCTCAGGTTTACGGCCGCCACCCACCCGAGCGGGAGCAAGCTCCCTCACCACAAAAAACTCCCCGCTCGCACTTTTGTCGAGGCTTGTTCGAAGTTGTAACAACCCCCACGCATCAACCCCCAAAATCCAGATTTTTACTTAATAAAAACAAAGGGATATCTCAATAAATCGACCCAAAAGCCCCCCAGCTCCCCCAATTGCCGCCTTGTTGAACACTCGTTTAGTATCACCCTCAAGCCACCCCCTCACGCCAACCACAATAATTCGAGGACGCCCATGACCCTCTCATCGTCGCTGCTCAGCCGGATCGAAGCCGGCGTAGCCTGGATCACCCTCAACCGCCCGGCGCAACGCAACGCCCTGGACATCCCGACCCTCAAAGCGCTGCACAGCCTGCTGGACACCTGCAACAGCGACCCCAGCGTCCGAGCCGTGGTACTCACCGGCAGCGGCCGCAGTTTCTGCGCCGGGGCCGATCTGGCGGAGTGGGCCGAAGCCGAAGCCCGCGGCGCCCTGGAAAGCTACGGCTGGACCGAAACCGCCCACGCCTTGATGACCCGCCTGCACAGCCTGGACAAACCCACCATCGCCGCCATCAATGGCACTGCGGTGGGCGCGGGTATGGACTTGAGTCTGTGCTGCGATCTGCGGGTGGCGGCGCAGTCGGCGCGGTTCAAGGCCGGCTACACCAGCATGGCCTACTCGCCGGATGCCGGGGCCAGTTGGCACCTGCCGCGCCTGATCGGCAGTGAACAGGCCAAGCGCCTGCTGTTTCTCGATGAGTTGTGGAGCGCCGAACGGGCCCTGGCCGCCGGGTTGGTCGGTGAGGTGTGCGCCGACGAGCAACTGATCGGCAACGTCGGCGAGTTGGCGGCGCGCTTGGCGGCGGGCCCCACCTTTGCCTTTGCCCAGACCAAGAAGCTGATCCGCCAGGGGGCCGAGCGCAGTTTGCCGCAGCAGTTGGCGGCCGAGCTGGCCGCCGGCCTGCTGTGCGGGCGCAGTGCCGATGGCGCCGAAGCCCTGCGCGCCGCCACGGAAAAACGCCCGCCACGTTTCCAGGGCATGTAGGAGCGGCCGGGCGGCGCTCCGTTTGCCGGCGAAAGGGCCCCTGGGCCATGCGCCCATTTTGTAGGAGCCGGCTTGCCGGCGAAGGCGCCCGCAAGAACAGCGCCTCATTCAAGGGCCTGTTCGCCAGCAGGCCGGCTCCTGCGGGAAGGTTTCTTCGGCAGGCCGTCCTGCCTGATCACTGGTTTTTTTGCACCGTCACTCACTCACAGGTAGCGCCATGAATTTCCAACTCAGCCAAGAACAAGAAATGTTGGTGGACGCGGTTCGCAGTTTTGTCAGCAAGGAGTTGCTGCCCCACGAAGAGGCGGTGGACCGCGCCGATGAGGTTAGCGCCGACCTCGCCGGGGAGATCCGCAGCAAGGCCATCGCCGCCGGTTTCTATGCCTTCAACATGCCGGAGGAGGTGGGCGGCGGTGGCCTGGATTACCTGTCCCAGGCGCTGATCGAGCGCGAGCTGGCCAAGTGTTCCTGGGCCCTGCATGTGTTCGTTGCCCGGCCGTCGAAAATCCTCATGGCCTGCACCGGCTCGCAGATCGGCGACTACCTGCTGCCTTGCGTGCAGGGGCGCAAGGTTGACTGCTTTGCGCTGACCGAACCCGGCGCCGGTTCCGATGCCAATGCGATCAAGACCCGCGCCGTGCGCGATGGCGGCGACTTCGTGCTCAACGGCAGCAAGCATTTCATCAGCCACGCCGGGCATGCGGATTTTGCCATTGTCTTTGCGGTCACCGGCACCTATGAGCACAACGGCCGCCAGCGCAACGCGGTGACCGCGTTCCTGGTGGACCGCGACACCCCGGGCCTGACCATCCGCCGTGGCCCCAAGTGCGTGAGCAACCGGGGCTACCACACCTTCGAGATGTTCTTCGACGACTGCCGGGTGCCGGCCAACAAGGTGCTGGGGGAGGTGGGCAAGGGCTGGGACGTGGCCAACGCCTGGCTCACCGCCGGGCGGGTGATGGTGGCGGCCAACTGCGTCGGGCAGGCCCAGCGCGCCCTGGATGCCTCCCTGCAATGGGCGGCGGACCGCAAGCAGTTCGGCCAGGCCATCGGCAGTTACCAGGGGGTGTCGTTCAAGCTGGCGGACATGGCCACGCAGATCCGCGCCGCCGAGCTGCTGACCCTGCACACCGCGTGGAAGATGGACCAGGGCAGCATGACCGACGGCGAGGCCGGGATGGCCAAGCTGTTTGCCAGTGAAGTGCTGGGCCGGGTGGCCGACGAGGCGGTGCAGATCTACGGCGGCATGGGTTTGATGGACGAAGGCCCGGTGGAACGCATCTGGCGCAACGCGCGGATCGAGCGCATCTGGGAAGGCACGTCGGAGATCCAGCGCCACATCATTTCCCGTGAACTGCTGCGGCCGCTGATGCGCTGAGCGCCCTGGAGAACTGCCGTCATGTCCCAGACTCTTCGTGACAACCTCAAGCGCCTGCTGGCGCCCCGGCATCTGGCCTTTGTCGGCGGGCGCAGCATGGCCCGGGCCCTCAAGCGCTGCGCCGAAGGCGGGTTTGCCGGGCCCATGTGGCTGGTCAACCCGCAGCATGCCGAGCTCGATGGCGTGCCCTGCGTGGCCAGCATCGATCAACTGCCCTGCGGCCCGGACGCGGTGTTCGTCGCCACCAACCGCGAGCTGACCCTGACTTGCGTCGGGGAACTGGCGGCCAAGGGCGCCGGCGGGGCGATCTGCTACGCCTCGGGCTTTGCCGAAACCGGCGCCCAGGGCCAGGCCCTGCAACGGCAACTGCTTGCGGCCGCCGGCGACATGGCGCTGCTGGGCCCCAACTGCTACGGCCTGCTGGACTACCTGCACAGCGCCGCGCTGTGGCCGGTGGCCCATGGTGGCAAGCCGGTGGAGCGGGGCGTGGCGGTGCTGACCCAGAGCGGCAACTTCGCCTACAACCTGTCCATGAGCGATCGCTCGCTGCCGGTGGCCTACATGGCCTCGGTGGGCAATCAGGCGCAGTTGGGCATTGCCGAGCTGATGGACGTGCTGCTGGACGAACCCCGGGTCACCGCCATCGGCCTGCACCTGGAAGGCCTGAAGAATGTGCCAGGGTTTGCCCGGGCGGCGCACAAGGCCCTGGAGAAGGGCATTCCGATCATCGCCCTGAAGACCGGGGTGTCGCAGATCGGCGCCGAGCTGGCCTTGAGTCACACCAGTTCGCTGTCGGGATCGGACGCGCTGTACGACGCACTGTTCCAGCGCCTGGGGGTGATCCGGGTCAGCGGCCCGGTGAGTTTTGTCGAGACCTTGAAGGCCGCCTCCTGCGGGCAGTTGCCGGCCGGGCCGCAACTGATGGCCCTGGCCTGTTCCGGGGGCGATGCCGGGCTGATCGCCGACTACGCCGAACGCAACGGCCTGCAGTTGCCCAAGCTTGCGGCCGGGCAATGCGCCGAGCTGGCCCAGGTGCTGCCGGGCTACGCCAATCTGGTCAACCCGCTGGATTTCACCACCGCCATCTGGGGCGACGCCCAGGCCTTGCAAGCCATGCTCGACACGGCCCTGCGTACCCGGGCCGACAGCGCCATGCTGGTGCTGGATTACCCGGCCGAGTTCACCGGCGAGCGCAAGGAATGCGACCTGCTGCTGGAGCTGTTCTGCGCCGCGCTGCAACGCCACGGCCAGCGCGGTTTTGTCACCTCGGCCTTTCCCGAGCTGCTGCCGGCCAGCGCCCGCGAGCGTCTGCATGCCCATGGCATTCCCGCCTTGCAAGGGGTGGAGGATGGCCTGGCGGCCTGGGGCCGGATCGTCGCCTATCAACAGCGGCGTCCAGCGTTGCTGGCCCTGGGCGAATCGGCCCTGGTGCCGCTGTGCCCGCAGGCCCTGCCCGGTGCCGGGGTGCTGCTGGACGAGTGGCAGTCCAAGCAGGCCTTGCGCGGCTTCGGCCTGAGCATCCCGGACGGGGTGCTGAGCAGCCCCGAGCAGGCCCTGAGCGCGGCGGCTGCGGTCGGTTATCCGCTGGTGCTCAAGGCAGTCAGCGCGCAGTTGCCGCACAAGACCGAGGCCGGGGCGGTGGCCCTCAATCTCAAGGACCCTGAAGCCCTGGGCGCAGCCCTGCGCCTGATGCGCACGCGGATCGCCGAGCATGCGCCGGGCGTGGCCTTTGAGCGGGTACTGCTGGAGCCCATGGCCGCGCCGCCCCTGGCGGAGCTGATTGTCGGCATCAAGCGTGAGAACGACTTCGGCCTGGCCCTGGTGATCGGTGCTGGCGGGGTGCTGGTGGAATTGCTCAAGGACAGTCGCAGCCTGCTGCTGCCCACCACCGAAGGGGCGATCCGCCAGGCCGTGCTCAGCCTGCGCAGCGCCGCCTTGCTGCAGGGCTTTCGCGGGCGCCCGACGGCCGATCTTGAAGCCCTGGTGGCGGCCATCGGCGCGGTGGCGGACTACGCCTGCGAACACGCCGGGCAATTGCTGGAACTGGATGTGAACCCATTGTTGGTCGGTGCCCAGGGCACCGTCGCGGTCGATGCGTTGATTCGCCTTGGCCAGGCTTGAGGAGAGAGACATGCACGATCAGACCTTGACCGGTGGCCAGGCCCTGGTGCGCCTGCTGGCCGGCTACGGCGTCGACACGGTGTTCGGCATTCCCGGGGTGCACACCCTGGAGCTGTATCGCGGCCTGCCCGGCAGCGGCATTCGCCATGTGCTGACCCGGCATGAGCAGGGCGCGGGCTTCATGGCCGACGGTTACGCCCGGGTCAGTGGCAAGCCCGGGGTGTGTTTCGTCATCAGCGGCCCGGGGGTGACCAACGTCGCAACGCCCATTGGCCAGGCGTACGCCGACTCGATCCCGCTGCTGGTGATTTCCAGCGTCAACCACAGCGCCAGCCTGGGCAAGGGCTGGGGCTCGCTGCACGAAACCCAGGATCAGCGCGCCATCACCGCGCCTATCACCGCGTTCTCGGCCCTGGCCCTGAGCCCGGAAGACCTGCCGGAGCTGATCGCCCGGGCCTTTGCCGTGTTCGACAGCGAGCGCCCGCGCCCGGTGCACATCAGCGTGCCCCTGGATGTGCTGGCGGCCAGGGTCGCCCGGGACTGGACCGGCGAGGTGCGCCGGCGTCCCGCCCGTGGCCCGGCCGCGGCGGCAGATATCCAGCAGGCGGCGGACAAGCTGCGCCGCGCCAAGCGGCCGATGATCATTGCCGGCGGCGGTGCGCTGCACGCGGCCGAGCAGTTGCGGGCCTTGAGCACACGCCTGGGCGCGGTGTTTTTCAGCAGCGTCGCCGGCAAGGGCCTGCTGCCGGACGAGGCGCCGCTCAATGCCGGGTCGACCCTGTGCGTGGAGCCCGGCTGGCAGCTGATCAGCCAGGCCGATGTGGTGCTGGCGGTGGGCACCGAGATGGCCGACACCGACTACTGGCGCGAACGCTTGCCGCTCAATGGCGAGCTGCTGCGCCTGGACATCGACCCGCGCAAGTTCAATGACTTCTATCCGTGCGCGGTGGCCTTGCACGGCGATGCCCGCGCCACCCTGGACGCCTTGCTGCAGGCCTTGCCACCCACACCGGCCGAAGCCGGGGCGGCGATTCACGCGGTGGCCGATCTGCGCCAGGCGGTGCAGAACGGGCAGGGGCCCTTGCAACAGATCCACCGTTCGATCCTGCAACGCATTGCCGCCGAGCTGCCGGAGCACGGCTTTATCGCCAGCGACATGACCCAGCTGGCCTACAGCGGCAACTACCTGTACCCGAGCCGGGCCACCCGCAGCTGGCTGCACCCCACCGGCTACGGCACCCTCGGCTACGGCTTGCCGGCGGGCATCGGCGCCAAGCTCGGTGCCCCCGAGCGTCCGGGGCTGGTGCTGGTGGGCGACGGCGGTTTTCTCTACACGGTGCAGGAGCTGGCCACGGCGGTGGAGGAGCTGGACAGCCCGCTGGTGGTCTTGCTGTGGAACAACGACGCCCTGGGGCAGATCCGCGACGACATGCTGGATCTGAACATCGAGCCCATCGGCGTGCTGCCGCGCAACCCGGATTTTGCCGCCCTGGCCCGAGCCTTCGGTTGCAGCGTCAGCCAACCCGCCAGCCTCGACGAGTTGCAGCAGGCACTGCGCGACGGCTTTGCCCGCAATGGCCTGAGCCTGATCGAACTCAAGCACGCCTGTGCGCGCTGACCATCCCTTTTTGCCTGGAGCCTGAGCATGCGCTTTTCTCAACTGACCCAACGTATTGCCGGAGACGGCGCCGCCGCCTGGGACATTCATTACCGGGCCCTGGCCAAACGCGAACGTGGCGAAGAGGTCTGGTTGCTGTCGGTGGGCGACCCGGATTTCGACACGCCCCAGCCCATCGTCCAGGCGGCCATCGACAGCCTGCAGGCCGGCCACACCCATTACGCCGATGTGCGCGGCAAGCGCGCCTTGCGCGAGGCCATTGCCCGGCGTCATCAGCAGCGCAGCGGGCAAGTGGTGGAGGCCGAGCAAGTGGTGGTGCTGGCCGGCGCCCAGTGCGCCCTGTACAGCGTGGCCCAGTGCCTGCTGGACCCGGGGGACGAGGTGATCGTGGCCGAGCCGATGTACGTCACCTATGAAGCGGTGTTCGGCGCCTGCAATGCCCAGGTGGTGCCGCTGCCGGTGCGGGCCGAGGACGGCTTTCGGGTGCAGCCCGAGGCGGTGGCCGCACGCATCACCGGCAAGACCCGAGCCCTGGTACTCAACAGCCCGCACAACCCCACCGGCGCCAGCATCCCCCGTGCCACCTGGGAAGCCCTGGCGGCGCTGTGCATCGAGCATGACCTGTGGCTGATCTGCGACGAGGTCTACAGCGAGCTGCTGTACGAGGGCGAACATGTCAGCCCGGCCAGCCTGCCGGGCATGGCCGAGCGCACCGCGACCCTCAACAGCCTGTCCAAGTCCCACGCCATGACCGGCTGGCGCCTGGGCTGGGTGGTGGCGCCGACGGCCCTGGCCGCGCACCTGGAAAACCTCGCCCTGTGCATGCTCTACGGCTCGCCGGAATTCATCCAGGACGCGGCCATCGTGGCCCTGGAGCAACCCTTGCCGCAGTTGCGGGAGATGGCCGAGGCCTATCGCCAGCGCCGCGATCTGGTCTGCGACTGTCTGGCCGATTGCCTCGGCGCCCGGCCGCTGAAGCCGGATGGCGGCATGTTCGTCATGGTCGACATCCGCGCCACCGGGCTCAGCGCCCAGGCCTTCAGCCAGCGCCTGCTGGACGAACAGGGCGTCTCGGTGCTGGCCGGCGAAGCCTTCGGCCCCAGCGCCGCCGGGCATATCCGCCTGGGGCTGGTGCTGCAGCCGGATGACTTGCGCGAAGCCTGCCGGCGCATTGCCCTGTGCGCCGAACACTGCCTGAGCCGCCGCGTTGCCCCCGCCACTTTGCCTACTGTTTGAGGAGTCTTCATGAAGGTACTGATCGTTCACGCCCACCCCGAACCGCAATCCTTCACCGCCGCCCTGCGCGACCAGGCCCGCAGCACCCTGGAGGCCCAGGGGCACCAGGTGCAGGTCAGCGACCTGTACGCGATGA
Organism: Pseudomonas sp. 50_B; assembly: GCF_017491625.1. Classification (NCBI taxonomy): domain Bacteria; kingdom Pseudomonadati; phylum Pseudomonadota; class Gammaproteobacteria; order Pseudomonadales; family Pseudomonadaceae; genus Pseudomonas; species Pseudomonas sp. 50_B. The sequence continues at coordinate 22,101 of NZ_JAFGYX010000016.1, read as the reverse complement.
ACTGGAACCCGGTGGCCAGCGCCGCCGACTTTGCCGCCCGGGATAATCTGGAGTATCTGGTGTACGCCCTGGAGCAACGCCTTGGGGTGAAGAACGCCAGCATCGCCGCCGACATCCAGGGCGAGTTGGACAAGCTGCTGTGGGCCGACCTGTTGATCCTCAACTTCCCGGTGTTCTGGTTCTCGGTGCCGGCCATGCTCAAGGGCTGGATCGACCGGGTGCTGGTGTCGGGGGTGTGTTATGGCGGCAAGCGCTTCTATGACCAGGGCGGGCTGGCGGGCAAGAAAGCCCTGGTGACCCTGACCCTGGGCGGACGCGAACACATGTTTGGCGAAGGCGCGATCCATGGACCGCTGCAGGACATGCTGCGCCCGCTGCTGCGCGGCACCTTGGCCTATGTCGGCTGTGACGTACTGGAACCGTTCGTGGCCTGGCATGTGCCCTACATCAGCCAGGAGGCTCGCGAAGCCTTCCTGCACCGCTACCGTCAACGCCTGCAGCACCTGGCGAACGACCAACCCCTGGTCTTCCCGCGCCTGGACCAATTCGACGAAGCCCTGCACCCCCTGCCGGCTGATTGCTCCCTGTAGCCGCTGCCGCAGGCTGCGAACGGCCCGCAGGGACGCAGGGTTCTCAAGAACGATAGAGGTTTGGCAGGCGATCGCCAGGCAAGGCCCTGCGGACCTTTGCGCAGCCTCGCTAAAGCTCGGCAGCGGCTACAGGATTCGCCGCGTTTCGTGTAGCCGCTGCCGCAGGCTGCGAACGGCTCCGCAGGAGACGCGGGGATCTCAAGATCGATAGAGGTTTGGCAGGCGATCGTCAGGCAAGCTCCTGCGGACCTTTTCGCAGCCTCGCTAAGGCTCGGCAGCGGCTACAGGATTCGCTGCGTTTCGTGTAGCCGCTGCCGCAGGCTGCGAACGGCTCCGCAGGAGACGCGGGGTTCTCAAGATCGATAGAGGTTTGGCAGGCGATCGTCAGGCAAGGCCCTGCGGGCCTTTGCGCAGCTTCGCCGTGGCTCGGCAGCGGCTACAGGATTCGCTGCGTTTCGTGTAGCCGCTGCCGCAGGCTGCGAACGGCTCCGCAGGAGACGCGGGGATCTTGAGGCTGCCCAAGATCGCCAGGCAAGGTCCTTTGGACCTTTGCGCAGCTTCGCAGGCTCAGCAGCGGCTACAGGGGCGGCGACGCTATGGGGCGCTCAGAAGCGCAGGGTTGCGCCGGTGGTCAGCCAGCGGTCGCGGGCTTCGGTCAGGTGCTGGCCCAGGATCAGGTCCAGGTCCAGGTGCTGGCCCACGTGCAGGCGTGGGCCAGCCTGCCAGCCTTGTTCGCCGCCGCGCTGGCCGTAGCGCTCGGCAATCAGGGTCAGGCTCGGCATGAGGTCGTATTCGACTCCGCTGCCCCAGGTCCAGCGGTGGTTCTGCTCGCCATCGTCGTAGGCGTGGGTCCAGCCGGCATTCAGGTTCAGCCGCAGGCGGTCGCTGGCGCTGAAGGTCAGGGGCAGGGTGAGGTCGCCGCCGTCGAAGCTGTGGTGGCGGTTCAGGGCCCAGTGGGCGGAGCCGGCCAGGGCCAGTTGCAGGCCCAGGTCCGCGCGGTTCAGCAGGGCGATCTTGAGCTGGGGGCTGACCTGGGTTTCGCCCTGGCCGTCAGCCTGCTGGCGCTGTACCGCGGCTCCCACTTGTACCCAGGGCAGTTGGCTGAAGGTGCAGGCCGGGGCGATCACGCTGTTGTGGCTGGAGCCTTGATGCCGGGTGCTCTGGTACCAGGCATCGACGTTGCATTCCCCGGGGGCGTTGATGGCACCGTCATCCACCACGTAGGCGCCGCCGGCGGCCTGGGCCTTGGAGCACAGGGCCAGGGTCGCGGTGGCCCCGGCGGTGAGGGCGAGGAACAGCAGGTTGCGTTTGAGCATGCGGCTTTTCGCGGCAGGCAGGGTGTGGCCCCAGGAGGCGCAACGCGAGGAGCGATGTGGGCGGTGCTTGGACATGGCAGGTCTCGTTCTGTTGGGGCGCCGGACCGTTTGGTTGGGGAGCCGGCGCGGGTGGGTGCTGCGTGGGGTGTTTACTGGGCGTCCACCGATAGGGTCTGGATGCCGCGGACCCGGGCCTGGGCCAGCAGTTCTTCGGTGTCTTCCCCGCCGGGCAGGGCGAGGACGATGTCCGGGCGGCTGTCGGCCAGCATGAAGCTGTTGCGCAGGCGCTCGGCGTGTTTGCCGTGCAGTTGCCAGTTGGGCGGGTAGCGGACGATGTGGGCCCCGGTTTCCCGGGCCCAGTCCTCGATGTGGGCACCGAGGAACTGGCTGCCGCCGTGGATCACCACCCGCACTTCGTGCAGGCGCTGGAAGGCTTCCAGGACCCGGCGGCACAGGCGGCTGTCGGCGTAGTAGCGGCCGGCGCAGATCAGGACGCGCATGGGCTGTCCTCCTTGAGCCCGGCCACGGGGTGCTCGGCGCCGGGCGCTTCGGCCAGGGGCTCGCTGAGGTAGCCGTGCTCGATGTCGCGCTCACCGGCGCGCTCCAGGGCCGGGTAGGCCAGGGCGGCGATGTGGTGGTGGACCCGGCGGTAGTCGCGCAGCAGGCGCTGGAAGATGTCCCCGGACTCGGCCCAGGCGCTCTGGTCTTCGCGCAGTTGGCGAAAGTGCTCGCGGCCGGCGGCGGCTTCCAGGCGCCGCACGTTTTCCTTGCGCGCCAGCAACTGGTGGGCGGTGGGCAGGTCTTCGCGCAGGAACACGGTGATGGCCAGGCTCAGGCTGTCCAGCAACTCCTGGTGCAGTGGGTACAGGGTGCCCAGCTCGAACTCGGAGAAGGCTTCGCCTCGGCGCAGGCGGCGCACCGCCAGTTGCGCCAGGCTGGTGGAAAGAATGTCGCCGGCGTGCTCCAGATTGATCACCAGCAGCAGGATTTCCTGGGAGCGGTCGGCATCCTGGTCGCTGATGCCTTCCTTGCCGATGTCCGCCAGGTAGGCGCGGATCGCCGCGCTGAGCAGGTCCAGGGACTGGTCGATGTGCCGCACCTGCTCGGCATGGGTGATGCTTGAGGTGCGAAACAGCTGCAGCACCCGGTCGAGCATGCTCGAAAGCATGTCGGCCATGCGCAGGGCTTCGCGGGCGGCGTTGGCCAGGCCGATATTGGCCACTTCCAGGCCGGCCTGATCCAGGTACAGCGGCATGCCCGGGTCGGTGACCGGGGCGGGGGCCGGCAGCAGCCGGGTCAGCAGTTTGCCCAGGGGCTGGGTGAAGCCGATGAACAGCAGGGCCAGGACCAGGCTGAAGGCGCTGTGCAGGTAGACCACCAGCAACTCCGGTGCCAGGGCTTGCACTGCGTCCAGGCGGGCCAGGGCGGTGATCCACGGCAGCACCAGGACCACGCCCACCAGGCGCACTAGCAGGTTGCCCAGGGGCAGGCGCCGGGCCACGTTGCCGCTGGCGCCGAGCAGGGATGGCAGGGTGCCGCCCAGGTTGACCCCCAGCACCAGGGCCATGCTGGTGGCCGGCGACAGCAGGCCGGTGCCGGCCAGGGAGGCGATCAGCAGCACCACCGCGACGCTGGAGTGGCACATCCAGGTCAGCAGCATGGCCACCAGCAGGGCCAGCAACAGGTCGCCGTCGAGGCTGGTCATCACCAGCTGGAACACCGGGGTGCTTTCCACCGCGCCCAGGGTGGCGCCGAGCATGCCCAGGGCCAGCAGCATCAGGCCCAGGCCGATCAGCGCGCAGCCGATGCTTTCAAAGCGCGAGTCGTCCCGCAGGCGCAAGGTCAGGAAACCCGCCAGCAGCAGTACCGGGGCCAGCAGCGAGAGGTCGAGGCTGAGCAGCTGGACCACCAGGGTCGAGCCGATATTGGCCCCGAGCATGACCGCCAGCGCCGGGGCCAGGCCCAGGGTGCCGGCGGCGGTAAAGGAGCTGGCCATCAGGCTCACCGCGGTGCTGCTTTGCAGCACGCCGGTGATGCCGACGCCGCACAGCAGCGCCAGCCAGCGGTTGTTCAGGTGTTGTCCGAGCCAGTGCCGCAGCGGGCTGCCGAAGCCGCGCAGCAGGGATCCGGAAATCATCTGCGAGCCCCAGAGCAGCAGGGCGATGGCCCCGGCCAGGTTGATCAGAAGTGTGGTGCCCGACATGAGTGTGCTCCCGGGTCGGTGACGGGTTCAGGCGATCGCCACCCGCAGCGAGGCGCGGGTAATGGCGGCGCTGAAACCCAGCAGAAAACGAATTTCAACCGCGCTCAGCAGGCCGCGGACATACAGCCGGATGCTCACGCGGGTGAGCAGGCGGGCGCTGGTGCACAGGCAGCAGACCAGCAGGGCCTGGAGGCCGCGTTGCACCATGGAAAAAGGCTTGAGATACATGGCGATGCTCCTTTCGGGCGAACAGCGTCGCCGTCGGCAGGGCGCTGGCCGCGCCGACGGTGGCATCGTTGGTCAGGTGTATCGGGCGCGGCCGTCCGAGGGCGGCCGCGCCGGGCTCACGCCCTTAGAACCAGGCCCTTAGAACCACTGCTTGAAGCGGCGGATGTACAGGGTCTTCATGGTCTGGGCGACCACGCAGTAGCTGAGCAGGGTGCCCACCAGCCAAGGGAAGTATTCCCACGGCAGCGGCACCAGGCCGACCATGCTGCCCAGGGGCGAGAAGGGCACGTAGATCCCCAGGGCCATCACCAGTCCCGTGGCCAGCATCACCGGCAGGGCCGCGGTGCTCTGAATGAACGGGATCTTGCGGGTGCGCAGCATGTGCACCACCAGGGTCTGGGACAGCAGCCCCTCGATGAACCAGCCGGACTGGAACAGGGCGGCCATTTCCACGCTGTTGGCGGCGAACACGTACCACATCAGGGCGAAGGTGGTGATGTCGAAGATCGACGAGGTCGGCCCGATCCACAGCATGAAGCGCCCGATGTTGTTGGCGTCCCACTTGCGCGGCTTGGCCAGGTATTCCTTGTCCATCTTGTCCCAGGGCAGGGCCAGCTGGGAGAAGTCGTACATCAGGTTCTGCAGCAGCAGGTGGATCGCCAGCATGGGCAGGAAGGGGATGAAGGCACTGGCCACCAGCACCGAGAACACGTTGCCGAAGTTGGAGCTGGCGGTCATGTTCAGGTACTTCATGATGTTGCCGAAGGTCTCGCGGCCCTTGATCACCCCTTCTTCCAGCACCATCAGGCTCTTTTCCAGGAGGATGATGTCCGCCGATTCCTTGGCGATGTCGGTGCCGCTGTCCACCGAGATGCCGACGTCGGCATCGCGCAGGGCCGGGGCGTCGTTGATGCCGTCGCCGAGGAAGCCCACGGTGTGGCCGTTGGCCTGCAGGGCCTTGAGCACCCGGGACTTCTGCAGCGGGGTGAGCTTGGCAAACACCGTGCGCTCTTCCACCAGGCGCCCGAGCACCTGGTCATCCATGTGCTCGATGTCGCGACCCAGCAGCGGCTCGCCCGCTTCCAGGCCCACTTCGCGGCAGATCTTCGCGGTGACGATGGGGTTGTCGCCGGTCAGCACCTTGACCGTCACGCCGTTGTCACGCAAGGCGGCGATGGCCGGGCCGGCGGTTTCCTTGGGCGGATCGAGGAAGGTCAGGAAGCCCTCGATCACCAGCTCGCGCTCATCGCTGGCGCTGTACTGGTTGCGGGTCTGGCCCTTGGGCAGGTCCCGGGTGCCCACCAGCAGCACGCGGAAGCCGTCGCGGTTGTAGTCCTCGGCCAGTTGCAGCAGGGCGGCGCGGCGCTCGGCGTCGAGGCTCACGGCCAGTCCGTCCTGGCGGACCCGGGTGGCGGTTTCGAGCATTTCTTCCACCGCGCCCTTGCACACCAACAGGTGATCGCCACGGGCATCGGCGAGGATCACCGACAGACGCCGACGGACGAAGTCGAAGGGCAGTTCATCGACCTTGCGCCAGGCGGCGGGCGGGGTGAAGTGCGGGTTGCCCTCGGCGAAGGCGACCACGGCGCGGTCCATCAGGTTCTTCATGCCGCTCTGGTGGTGGCTGTTGAGCCAGGCCAGTTGCAGCACCGCATCGCAGCGGCTGCCGCTGATGTCGACGTGGTGTTCGAGGATGATCCGGTCCTGGGTCAGGGTGCCGGTCTTGTCGGTGCACAGCACGTCCATGGCGCCGAAGTTCTGGATCGCGTTGAGGCGCTTGACCACCACCTTGCGCTTGGCCATGGCCGCGGCGCCCTTGGCCAGGTTGGCGCTGACGATCATCGGCAGCATTTCCGGGGTCAGGCCGACCGCCACCGCCAAGGCGAACATGAAGGCATCGGCCCAGTCGCCCTTGGTGAAGCCGTTGATCAGCAGGACGATGGGCACCATCACCAGCATGAAGCGGATCAGCAGCCAGCTGACGCTGTTGACCCCACGGTCGAAGGCGGTCTGGGTGCGCGAGCCGACGATGGAGCGGGCCAGGGAGCCGAAGTAGGTGCGCCCGCCGGTGGCCACCACCACGGCGGTGGCGGTGCCGCTGACCACGTTGGTGCCCATGAAGCAGATGTTCGGCAGGTCCAGCAGGTCCTGCTGGTCGGCGGCCAGGGCCTGGGCGGATTTTTCCTGCACGGCGCCCAGGGTGTCGTATTTCTCCACCGGCAGGGCTTCGCCAGTGAGCACCGCCTGGCTGATGAACAGGTCGCGGGATTCGATCAGGCGGATGTCCGCCGGGATCATGTCGCCGGCCGACAGCTGGATGATGTCGCCCACCACCAGTTCGCGCATGGGGACTTCGCGAACCCGGGCCTGCATGCCCATCTGCTCGCGGCGCAGCACCGCGGCAGTGGTGCGGACCATGGCCTTGAGGGCTTCGGCGGCCTTGGCCGAGCGGTGTTCCTGCCAGAAGCGCATCAGGCCGCTGGCCAGCACCATCACCAGGACGATGATCACGCCGGTCAGATCAGTTTCTTCGCCGGCTTGCAGCGGCAGCCAGAAGTCGGTGAAGAAACTGATACCGGTCAGGGTCATCAGCACATAGATGAAGGGGTTGTTGAAGGCTTGCAGCAATTGCACCAGGGCGTGAGGCGGACGGTCGTGGGCGACCTCATTGTGGCCGTCGCGTTGCAGGCGGCCTTCGGCGTCCAGTTCAGTCAGGCCAGCGGTGCTGGAGTTGACGTTGGCCAGGGTCACGGCCAGGCCGTTCTGGGCTTCGCGGGCGGCACGCATCGACAGTTTGTTGCTGTCGCGGGTGGCGCTGGTGTTGCGGGAAGTTGTGGTTTTTACAGTCATTGCGTGTGCTCCTGCCGCCTGACTACGGCACGACACAGCGACCACTCAACTAATTAAAGACGAGCGAAAGTATGTCGAGCCGCAGGTTAGCGATCGATACGGATCTTGGCGTTTTTCAGGTTTTAACGTTCGCTGCCCAGACAATGAAGTTGAATGGACAGCGAACCTACTACTGGCCTCTTCCATAACTTTCTCCAGCAAGTTTTATTAACGAGAAGGCAATAAGGCGCCGTCAAACTTCCAAGTAAGAAGTTTGTGTGGAAACAACGGAAAGTGACCGTTGATTTATGGGTAAGTGCGCGCCCCGAGGTACAGGCCGAAGATCAGTCCGGCCTGCTGCAAGAGCAGGGCCGCGCCCCGACTCTGCGGGTCCTGGCTGTCGTCCAGGCTCCAGCGTTGTTGCAGCTGGCCGGTCATCGGGCAGACGCGCCAATTGGCCCGCAGGGCGGTGGCGGCGCAAGGTGAGGATGAGGAGAACGGCGAGCGTGCCAGAGCCTTGGGCTCACGGCACAGCTTGACCCGCATGGTGGCGGCAAAGGCGCGTACGCCGGGCATTACAGAAGATGTGAAGTGCATAACTTGTGCCTCGTGACCGGACTGGTTCCGGGGAGGCAAGTTACGTTGGAGCGTCAAGCCCTAGCGCAGCTCACCCGACCGCGGAGTCGAGTCCCGTCATTGTTCAGGGGTGCCTGGCGCTGCGCAGCGGCAGTGACCAGACAGCGTCTAGATACTGTGTCCATTGGCTTCTTTAGTGAGTTGAAAAAAGGCCGGATTTGCCGGCCCGCGCAATTTACTCAGGAGGGTTCATCGAGTCAAGGTTAAATTGCCCTGAATCGTTGTTCGATGATGAAGTTTCAGGTGAGGTTCAGCTTGAGGGATGAGTGCAGGCGTCGAGAGTGGGAAACATATAAGGGATACAAATAAAAAGTGCCCATGACCGATGGGGCGTCATGAGCACTGAATATAACTTCGCGGATTATCAGTTCAGCAAGTGCCGGGAGATATCCTTGTAAGTGTTGCTGTCGGTGGCGGCCATCAGTTGCCGTCCATCCTTTAAGGTGCCGATGAAGGTCACTTCGTTTTCCGTGCCCGCCATCAGGTAACCGGCAATCGCGCCTACCGGCCCCAGCAGCATGGCGCCGGCCACGCCATAACCGAAGGCGTCCTTGTTGGCGACGGGGCTTTCAGTGGCGATTTCCAGGCTCTTGAAGGCCGATGCCTTGATCTCGACACCGGCGCTGTTGAGCACTGTCTTGAGCCTGAAGGTGCCGTGGCGGTACTCGCCGGCGCCCTGCAGAAAATCGCCCGATAAAACTTCAATATTTGCCATGTTGAATCATCCTTATCCAAGCATAACGAGACGGACCATTGAGCCCCTGGTCAGTGGGGGCGTCAACGGGGTTGCGATGAAGGGTGCTACCGCCAGTCAGCACGCTTCATGTCCTGAGCCTCGGTCAGGATCTCGCGCTCAATGCTGATCCAGATCAGGGCTGTGAAAGGTTGTAGCAGGGGATGGCGACTGGACCTCGATGTTCCGACCAGTGGCGGGCGCGGACCGGAGGCAGCGGGCAGTAAAAAGCGATGTTAAAAAATGTTAGATTGAAAAATATCTTCACATAATCCGTTCATTGGTGGATGATCGTTCACAGCCAACGCTCAACCTGATAACAACAGCAACAGGATGGCCATGATGATCGCTTCGCTCCTGCCTCTCTCGGCACCGGTTCACGGTGCCATGCACCTTCCGGGCTTGCCGTCTGGCGCTGCGCCTGTTGCCGCTCTCTGTGTTGCATTTGCCGGACCTGCAATCCGGATTTCCCTGTCCTGCCCGGTTCTTGCCTGGCGCCTGTCCGGCGCGGCACAGTCCTGGTCTATTTCTGGAGTCCCCCATGAATAACAACAATGTCGGTGTCATCGGTCTTGGCGCCATGGGCCTGGGCATCGCCCGGTCGTTGCTGCGCAGCGGTTTCAAGGTGCACGCCTGTGACGTGCGTGCCGCGGTCACCGAGCAGTTCGCCGCTGAAGGCGGCGTGGCCTGCGCCTCGGCCGCGCAGTTGGCGGAGCAGTGCGAGGTAATCATCACCGTGGTGGTCAATGCCGAGCAGACCGAGAGCGTGCTGTTTGGCGAGGGCGGGGCGGTGGCGGCATTGCGCCCCGGCAGCCTGGTGATCGGTTGCGCCACTGTGGCCCCGACCTACGCCGTGGACCTGGGCCAGCGCCTGGAGGCCCTGGGCTTGCTCTATCTGGATGCACCGATTTCCGGGGGCGCGGCCAAGGCCGCCGCCGGCGAGATGACCATGATGACCTCCGGCCCGGCCGGCGCTTACGCCAAGGCCGAGGCGATCCTTGCGGGCATGGCCGGCAAGGTCTACCGCCTGGGGGATGCCCATGGCCTGGGCTCCAAGGTCAAGATCATCAACCAGTTGCTGGCCGGGGTGCACATTGCCGCCTCCGCCGAAGCCATGGCCCTGGGCCTGCGCGAAGGGGTGGACGCCGATGCCCTGTACGAGGTGATCACCCACAGCGCCGGCAACTCGTGGATGTTCGAGAACCGCGTGCCGCATATCCTCAAGGCCGACTACACGCCACTGTCCGCAGTGGACATCTTCGTCAAGGACCTGGGCCTGGTGCTGGATACCGCTCGGGCCAGCAAGTTCCCGCTGCCGCTGTCGGCCACCGCGCACCAGATGTTCATGCAGGCTTCCAGCGCCGGTTTCGGCCGCGAGGATGACTCGGCGGTGATCAAGATCTTCCCGGGCATTGAGCTGCCCGTGGCCAAGCCTGATGCCGTTTGAGGAGCCTGTGATGACGACTTCCACTCCACGCCCGTTGCTGGGTTGCATCGCCGATGACTTCACCGGCGCCACCGACCTGGCCAACATGCTGGTGCGCGGCGGCATGCGCACGGTGCAGAGCATTGGCATTCCCAGCGCCGAAGTGGCCGCCGGCCTGGACGCCGACGCCGTGGTGATCGCCCTGAAGTCCCGCACCACCCCGGTGGGCGAGGCGGTGGCCGAATCCCTGGCGGCGCTGCACTGGCTGCGCGAGCAGGGCTGCGAACAGATCTTCTTCAAGTACTGCTCGACCTTCGACTCCACCGCGGCGGGCAATATCGGTCAGGTCAGCGAGGCCTTGCTCAAGGCCCTGGGCAGCGATTTCACCCTGGCTTGCCCGGCGTTTCCGGAGAACGGCCGGACGATTTTCCGTGGCCATCTGTTTGTCCAGGACCAGTTGCTCAATGAATCGGGCATGCAGCATCACCCGCTGACGCCGATGACCGACGCCAACCTGGTGCGGGTGCTGCAAGCGCAGACTGTGCTGCCGGTGGGCCTGCTGCGTTACGACAGCGTCGCCCAGGGCGTGGACGCGGTGCGGGCGAAGATCGCCGAACTGCGGGGCAAGGGCGTCGCCATGGCGATTGCCGATGCGCTGTCCGATGCCGACCTCTACACCCTCGGCGCCGCCTGCGCCGACCTGCCACTGTTGACCGGCGGTTCCGGGCTGGCCCTGGGCCTGCCGGAGAACTTCCGCCGCGCCGGCAAGCTGCGGGACCTGGACGCCGCGAGCCTGCCGCCGGTGGCCGGTGGCGAAGTGGTGCTGGCCGGCAGTGCCTCGGCAGCGACCAATGCCCAGGTCGACGCCTGGCTGGAAGCCGAGCGCCCAGCCCTACGCATCGACCCCCTGGCCCTGGCGGCCGGTGAACCGGTGGTGGCCCAGGCCCTGGCTTTTGTCCAGGCCCAGCAGGACACCGTGCTGATCTACGCCACCAGCACCCCCGAGCAGGTCAAGGCGGTGCAGCGGCAATTGGGCGTCGAGCGCGCCGGGGCCCTGGTGGAGAACGCCCTGGGCGAGATCGCCCGCGGCCTGCGGGATAACGGCGTGCGGCGCTTCGTGGTGGCCGGCGGCGAAACCTCCGGAGCGGTGGTCAAGGCCCTGGGCGTGCGTCTGCTGCAGATCGGTGCACAGATCGACCCCGGAGTGCCGGCCACGGTCAGCAGCGGCGGCGAGCCCCTGGCCCTGGCCCTGAAGTCCGGCAACTTCGGCGGTCGCGACTTTTTCAGCAAGGCCCTGGGCCAACTGGCCGGAGGTCAGCCATGAGCCGGGAAAACGCTCTGCGCGAAGAAATCTGCGACGTCGGCCGCAGCCTCTATCAGCGCGGCTACACCGTGGGCAGCGCCGGCAACATCAGCGCGCGGCTCGACGATGGCTGGCTGATCACCCCCACCGATGTCTGCCTGGGGCGCCTCGATCCGGCGGCCATCGCCAAGGTCAACCTGGCGGGGGAGTGGGTCAGCGGCGACAAGCCGTCCAAGACCCTGGCCCTGCATCGCCAGGTGTATGACCGCAATCCGGGGGTGGGCGGGGTGGTGCACACCCATTCCACCCATCTGGTGGCATTGACCCTGGCCGGGGTCTGGAGCGACGACGACATCCTGCCGCCGCTGACCCCGTATCAGGTGATGAAGGTCGGGCACATTCCACTGATCGGCTACCAGCGTCCGGGTTCGCCCAAGGTCGCCGAGCAGGTGGCGCAACTGGCCAACCGGGTGCGCGGGGTGATGCTCGAACGCCTGGGCCCGGTGGTCTGGGAAAGCAGCGTGTCCAAGGCCAGCTATGCCCTGGAGGAGCTGGAGGAAACCGCGCGCCTGTGGCTCATGAGCCAGCCGCGTCCTGAGCCTCTGGATCAACACGCCCTGGACGAACTGCGGGACGCTTTCGGCACCGCCTGGTAATCACTGACAACGCTTCACGGCAAGCGCCCCCGGGAGCGCCATCGGGCTCTCGTGGGGAGCGGCTTGCCGGTAAAAAACAATAACAACAGGACTTCCCGAGATGAATGACTGCATTGGCTTTACGGGTTCCAGCGTCACCTGCAACACCTGCCAACCACTGGGTGGAGGGCTTGCCCAATGAGCCCGCTGATTCTGATGATCACCGCCGGGGCCGGTATCGCCCTGTTGCTGTTTCTGGTGCTCAAGTACAAGTTCCAGCCCTTTGTCGCGCTGATGCTGGTGAGCATCCTGGTGGCGCTGGTGGCCGGGGTGAAACCGGCGGAACTGGTGGCCACCATCGAAGGCGGCATGGGCAAGACCCTTGGCCACATCGCCATCATCATTGCCCTGGGCGCCATGATCGGCCGCATCATCGAACTGTCCGGCGGTGCCGAGGCCCTGGCCAAGACCCTGATCGAGCGCTTCGGCAACCGCCGCACGCCCCTGGCCCTGACCATCGCCGGCTTCATCATCGGCGTGCCGGTGTTTTTCGAGGTCGGGGTGATCATCCTCATGCCCCTGGCCTACGGCGTGGCCCGCAGTGCGCGCAAGCCGCTGCTGGTATTCGCCTTGCCGATGTGTGCCGCCTTGCTCACCGTGCATGCCTTCCTGCCGCCCCATCCGGGCGCGGTGGCCGCGGCCAGCCAGCTGGGGGCGGACCTGGGCCGGGTGCTGATGTTCGGCCTGCCGCTGACCGCGCTGCTGTGCTATGTCGGCTACCGCGTGGCGGGGCGCATGACCCGGCGCAACTACCCGATGACCGACGATATCCGCGCCGAAGTCTATGGCCCGCATGTCACCAATGAAGACCTGGCAGCCTGGAACAGTGGCGCCGAGCAATCGGCCAGCCCGCAAGCACTGGCGGCCGTGGCCCATATGGGCCTGGAGGAATCCACCGGCACTCTGGCGGCGAAACTGCCGCCGGCGCCGCCACCGGGTTTCGGCCTGATCGTCAGCCTGATCCTGCTGCCTATCGTGTTGATCCTGCTGGGCACCCTGGCCACGTCCTTGCTGCCTCTGGAATCCACCCTGCGCGGGGTCTTGACCGTGCTCGGTGCGCCGCTGGTGGCGCTGCTGCTGGACACCTTGCTCTGTGCCTGGCTGCTGGGTTCGCGCCGTGGCTGGAGCCGCAGCCAGGTCTCCGACGTGATCGGCTCGGCGCTGCCCGGGGTGGCCATGGTGATCCTGATTGCCGGGGCCGGCGGGGTGTTCGGCAAGGTCCTGGTGGACACCGGGATCGGCGCGGTGGTCTCCGACTTGTTGCGCACCACCGGGCTGCCGGTCCTGGCCCTGGGCTTCTTGCTGACCATGCTGCTGCGCGCCGTGCAAGGCTCCACCACCGTGGCCCTGGTGACCACGGCGGGCATCATCGCGCCGCTGATCGCCACCCTTAACCTGAGCCCCAACCACATGGCCCTGCTGTGCCTGGCCATGGGTGGTGGCGGGCTGGCCATGTCCCACATCAATGACGCCGGGTACTGGATCTTCACCAAGCTGGCCGGGCTCAACGTCGCCGATGGCCTGCGCACCTGGACCGTGATTACCACCTTGCTCGGCACCTTGGGGTTCTGTATTACCCTGCTGATCTGGCCGTTTGTCTGACCCTTTGTCCCAGGAGTTCCCATGCCTCGTTTTGCTGCCAACATCAGCATGCTCTACCCGCAACACGACTTCCTTGAGCGGTTTGCCGCTGCGGCGGCCGATGGTTTCAGCGCGGTGGAATACCTGTTTCCCTACGACTACAGCCCCGCGCAACTGAAACAGCGCCTGGACGATAACGGCCTGCAGCAGGCCCTGTTCAACGCTCCGCCCGGTGACTGGGCGGCGGGGGAGCGCGGCATCGTCTCCCTGCCCGGACGCGAGCAGGAGTTCCGCCAGGGCTTCGACAAGGCCCTGGAGTACGCCGCGGTGCTGGGCAATTCACGGATCCACGTGATGGCTGGCCTGCTGCCGTCGGAACAGGACCGGGCCCGCCATCACGCGGTGTACCTGGAGAACCTGGCCCATGCCACGGCCCAGGCGGCCAAGGTCGGGGTCACCGTGCTGCTGGAGCCGATCAACACCCGGGACATGCCGGGGTTCTTCCTCAATCGCCAGGACCAGGCCCAGGCCCTCTGCAAGGAAGTCGGTGCGGCCAACCTCAAGGTGCAGTTCGACTGCTACCACTGCCAGATCGTCGAAGGCGACCTGGCGGTAAAACTGCGGCGGGATCTGCCGGGCATCGGCCATATCCAGATCGCCGGAGTGCCGGATCGTCACGAGCCGGACCTTGGCGAGTTGAACTATCCCTACCTGTTCCAATTGATGGACGAGCTCGGCTATGACGGCTGGGTCGGTTGCGAATACCGCCCGCGTGGCGACACCTCCGCCGGCCTGCAATGGCTGCGCGACTGGCAGGCGCGCCAAGGCTCGGCGGTGTAGCCGCTACTGCAGGTTGCGCAGGAAAAGGTATCTGGGGAGCGTCGCGCAAGGCCCTGCGGGCATCGCTTTATGTAGCCGCTGCCGAAGGCTGCGAACGAGCCGCAGGCTCGCAGCGATTCCGCGACCGCCGAGGCCCCTGCGGGCCTTCGCGCATCGCTTTATGTAGCCGCTGCCGGAGGCTGCGAACGAGCCGCAGGCTCGCAGCGATTCCCCGGCCGCCGAGGCCCCTGCGGGCCTTCGCGCATCGCTTTATGTAGCCGCTGCCGAAGGCTGCGAACGAGCCGTAGGCTCGCAGCGATTCCGCGACCGCCGAGGCCCCTGCAGGCCTTCGCGCATCGTTTTATGTAGCCGCTGCCGAAGGCTGCGAACGAGCCGTAGGCTCGCAGCGATTCCGCGGCCGCCGAGGCCCCTGCGGTGCCTTGCGCAGCCTGCGGCAGCGGCTACAGAGGGTACGCAGGCCACGAACGGCTTGCGATGATTCGTAGCGATAAACACAGGAGTTTTTTCATGCAGCGTCTTGTCTGCCGGGCCGCGTTCGGCCTGATTCTGTCCCTGGGCGGTATGTCCCTGGCCGCGGCCGCGAGCCTGCCGCCGGCCACCGAGGGCGATTGGGTCGCTCCGCAGTTCACTTTCCACAACGGCGAACAGCTGGCCAACCTGAAACTGCACTACATCACCCTGGGCAACCCCAAGCACCCGGCGATCCTCTATCTGCACGGCACCTATCGGCCGGCCAGCGACCTGCTGAGCAAGGACTTTGGCGGCGAGCTGTTCGGCCCGGGGCAACCTCTGGACGCGAGCAAGTATTACATCATCGCCACCGACGGCATTGGCGTCGGCCAGTCGAGCAAGCCTTCCGATGGCCTGCGCGCGCGGTTTCCCCAGTACAACTACGACGACATGGTCCAGGCCCAGTACCGCTTGGTCACCGAGGGGCTGGGGGTCAAGCACCTGCGGCTGATCATCGGCAATTCCATGGGCGGCATGCAGACCTGGCTCTGGGGCCAGAACTGGCCGCAGATGATGGACGCCCTGGTGCCCATGGCCTCCCAGCCCGGGGAAATGTCCTCGCGCAACTGGATGATGCGCCGCCTGCTGGTGGAGTCGATCAAGCAGGACCCGGCCTGGGACAACGGCAATTACCGGGTCCAACCGCCGTCTCTGCGTCTGGCCAATGCGTTGTTCGCCACTGGCACCAGCGGCGGCACCCTGGCCTATCAGGCCCTGGCGCCGACCCGGGCCCAGGCCGACCAGTTGGTGGATGAACGCCTCAAGGCGCCACAGACCGCCGATGCCAACGACTTCATCTACCAGTGGCAGTCTTCGGCGGACTACAACGCCGCGCCGGGGTTGAGCAAGATCCAGGCGCCGGTGCTGGTGATCAACGCCGCGGACGATGAGCGCAACCCGCCGGAAACCGGCACCCTGCAAGCGGCGCTCAAGCAAGTGAAAGATGCTCGCCTGCTGTTGATTCCCGCCAGCGCCGAAACTCGCGGGCACGGCACCACCGGCATGGCCCGGTTCTATGCTCGTGAGCTGGGGCAGTTCATGGCCGACACCGAGAGAGCCCACTAGGCTCTGTCCCAACAGTGTTGAGACGAAGGTCAGGCAAGGCGAAAACGCTCGAGGAACGGCCGGGGCACGTTCGACTTTACGGGGTGTAGATGAGCCTTCCGATCGGACTCGCGCACGAGACCGTTTTCCACGCAGCATCACCGAGTATCAAGGCTTTTCGTACAAAGCCTAGGGAGGGCTGTTCACTCTTTGTGGCGAGGGAGCCTGCTCATGCCGGGTGGCGCCGCCGCCCCAAACCCGGACGGCGCGACCTTTCGGGGATTGAGGGGCATCAGGCATTGCGTCTGCTGCGCAGATGAGTGGGAGCAAGTTCCCTGGCCACGGATTGCAGGTGTTGGGGGCTATCGCTGGCTCAGGATGGTGCCGGCAGCAGCAATTCCACACCGTGCTTGCGAATGCCGTCCGCCGCTGCGGGGGCCAGGGCCGCGTCGCTGATGATGATGTCGAACTGCTCCAGGTCGGCGATCTTGTACATGCCGAAGGTGCCGTACTTGGAGCTGCTGGCCACCAGCACCACCTGGGTCGCCGATTGCATTGCCACCTGCTTGACCTCGACCTTCAACGCCGAGGGCGTGGTGATGCCCCGGCGCAGGTCCCAGGAACTGGTGGAGATAAAGGCCACGTCCGTGACCACCTGGCGCAGAGTCGCCACTGCCAGCCCGCCAACGCAGGAATGGTTGGAATGGTCCAGCTGCCCACCGGTGTGGATCACTGTCACTTGGGGCGCGTCGAGCAACGCCTGGACCACGCCGAAATCGTTGGTGATCACGGTCATGCCCGACAGCGCCTTGATGTAGGGCACGATCTCCAGGGTGCTGGTGCCGGCATCCAGGTACACCGTCATGTCCGCGTGCAACAGGCCCGCCGCGAGCTTGGCCATGGCCTGCTTCTGCGGCAGTTCCACCACGGCCTTGGATTGATGGCTGGGCTCGCTGTGCAACTGACTGGCGATGCGCACGCCACCGGTCACCGAATGGGCGCGGCCTTCCTGTTCCAGCAGGGCGATATCCCGGCGCACCGTCATGTGCGAGCAGTCGAACATCTCCATCAGCTGATGCACGCTGAGTACCTGATGCTTGCGCAACTGGCGCAGGATCTGCTCGCGGCGCTGTTCCGGAATCATCGGGGCGTTGCTGTCAGTGGCGAGGTCCTTGGGACTGGGCATTGGGGCTCCGGATTGGCGGGTCGGCAACGACAGAAATGGGCTCGTCATAGTAGCGAAACTCGCCGCCGCGGACGAGATTTACTGCCGTTCACAAGTCAGCAAATTCTATCTTGAGGCCGTCGTCAGCAGTCGCTTGAGCAGGCAGTGCGGTCGATATGCCAGCGCTGTTTGAGCCGTTGCAGGCTGCCATCGCGTTTCATCGCCTCCAGGGCCCGCTGCCAGCGGGCGACCCGGGCGGCGTCGACCTTGGGGGAAAAGGCGATGTAGGCGTCCTGGCGCATCAGCGGCATCTGGTAGCTCAACTGATCGAAGGGCATGCCTTCTTCGGCGGCGAAGGTGCTGATGCTCATGGTGTCGGCCACCAGGTATTGCACCCGTCCCAGTCGCAGCAGGCGAATCATGACCTGCGGGCTGTCCACACCCCACAGATTGTCCAGCCCCTGTTGCTTGAGGTAGCGGTAGACCAGCCACTTGCGCGGTACGGCAATCTGTCCCCGGGTCTGGTGCAGGTCGGTGACCGCGCTGTGGTCGCCAGTGCGGGCGTACAGCGCGGTTTCGGTCTGCATCAGCGGCCCCACCCACTGATAGCGCGACTCGCGCTCGGCCGTGCGCAAAATGGTAAACACCGCGGTGTCTTCGGCCTCGCTGGCATCGCGCAAGGCGCGCAACATCGGCCGTTGCTGCACCTGCACCGGATCACCGGTGCGTTGCGCCAGGGCTTGCACCACCTCCACAGCGAAGCCCGTCATGTGCTCGCCCTGCTGAAAGTGCAGCGGCGGGTGGTTGTCGGTCAGCATGCGCAACTCGCCAGCGTGAGCGGTGAGGCTCAACAGCGACAGCATGGTCCCCAGTACCCAGTTCATCGTGTTCCTTGAATAGACAGAAGAGCAGAGCTTAGTACGAGCCCCTACGAGGCGTCGCCAGAAAAAACAAGGCGTCATGGGTCGGCACGCCGATAGAGCCGGGCGTTGGTCTCGTCACACTGACGACACTGCAGCAGCCGGCTTTCCGTCATCAAGGCCAGGGTTGAATACAGCCGGTCTTCGGTCAGTCCGGGTTGCCAGGCCTTGTCGGTACCGGACAGCAGGGACACCAGGCCTTGGTCCTCGAGGCTGATGCGCAGCCTTGGCTTGGCCTCGGTCATGCGGATGGCAGCGATGCCGAAGTGCTGGCTCAGCAGGTTGTTCTCGATCAGGTTGAGGACCAGTTCCGACAGGCTGATCTGTTGTTTGCGCTGCAGTGAGCGAGCCCAGTACTGCAATGACAGCCGCGCCTGGCCCCCCTGGTCCAGATAGGCGCTGTGCCGGGGGCAGGCGCTGAGGTCCTGGGTGATGGCCGCCACCAGAAACAGCAACTGCAAGGCCTCGCCGGCGGCTTGCTCGTCGTGGTTGTCGATGTATCCCAGCAGACGGTCGATGCGCTCGAACAGATCCAGCTCGGCCACTTGCAGCCCCGCCTCCAGCAAGTTCGCGGCCTGCGGGGACAAGGCCCGGTAATGTTCCAGGACCGCTTGCACCGAGCTCTCGGCCCGCAGTGGGATGCAGTCCAGGGACAGCAGTCGGTCGCGCAGTGCCTCACTGCTGTGCAGGCCCTGGGCGATATGCAATTCCATCCAGCCGAACAGGCTTTCAAAGGCCAGGCGCTGGGCCTGGCGCAATTGCAGGACTCGCCACAGTGCCTGGGTCGGGGCCAGTCCGGCCACCTGCTCGGCCGGGAAGTCGGCCAGGGGCAGCAGCGCCATGGCCCGGCGCAGCACCGGCAGGCTGGTTTCGCTGCCCAGCACCTGCAACGTGGCGCGGATCAGGTTGATGGAACACTCGCGGTGGCTGGCCCTGGGGTTTTTCGCCGTTCCCGCCGGTGGGTAGAACTCATCGCGAAAAATCCGTGCTTCCTGGCGGGTTGGCCAATTGCGATCCCACTTCAGATGCACGGCGCCGGCCTGCTTGGCACTGCCCTGCAGGTCTTCGACGCAGATCAGCCACGGATAGAGCGCCAGCGTACGCAAACCTTTATCCAGGGCCCGGGCCAGCGCTTCACCCGCTTCGGTGACGCCGTAGGTGCCGTCGGGTTGCGGCCAGGCCAGGCCCAGGCCGGTGTCAGGCTTGAACGAGGGGCCGTACTGCACCGCATCGAACCAGCTGGGGCCGCGATGCCAGGTCTTGAAGTCCAGGGTGAAAGGGCCGTTGCCGGGCGGGCTGTACTGGCGATTGCCGGCCATGTAGGCACCGTCACCGACCAACTGATGGCTCCAGCCGAACAGCACCTCGATCTTTTCCCTGAAGCGTTGGAAGCGCTGACCCGCGGGCAGTTCGCCCGAGTAGGTCTGGTTGTGCTGATTGAAGATCCATACCGCCCAGCACATCACTGAATACGGACGAATCCATTGGGTACCGTTGTTGATCCCGGGCATGAACTGGTCCATCAGTTCCAGGTTGGCCTGTCGCAGTCCGAGGTAATCCACGCCGCCGCTCTCACGCACGGAGGGGGAGACGAAAAAGGCACGTTGTGGCAATGGGTTCATGGTTCGAGTGACACCATCAGGGCCTGGCAATACTGGCATTGGTTGATGCGGCGTTGTTTCAGGCGAGCAAGGGCTTCGCGCTCCACCGGGGCGTAGCACTGGCGGATGTTGGGGCAACTGCGGATGGTGCGGTGGTTGACCCGGTAGTAACCCGGCCGGGAGCTGTTGGGGGAGTGGATGTGTTGCAGCGCGGTGATCTCTTGCGCAGTGAAACGATCCGCCGGCAGGCGTTGCTGGCGGGCCTGTTGACGATCTTCGATGTAGTGGCTGAGCAACGCCCGCAAGGTACGGGTGTGTTGCACCGCATCCAGGGCCGCCAGGGCCTCGGCCACCCCGTGGTCCACCAGCCGTTGCGCAGGTTCCTGGTTGAACCAGCGTTGTGCTAGGTGCCGGGCCTGGACGAAGTCCACGGGCCCCTGGCCGTAGCGTTCCAGGTACTCATGCAGGGTGGTGGCGTCCAGCGTCCCCAGGGTTGCGGCAGAGGTCAGCCTGCCCGGCAGCGCCAGGGTGGCGGCCAGGCCGTAGACCGCTTCGTCCACCAGTGGGCGATCTTCGGCAGCCAGTTGCGCATGGTCGACGCAGTTGAGCCAGCGCTGGGCAAAATCCCGGGCATTGACCGGCAGGTGCAGGCGACGCAAATAGAAGTCCAGGGCGACATGGCACCAGACATACAGCAGCTGGGCTTTCTTGCGGCTGCTCAGGCCCTTGAGGTTGACCAGACTCTGCAGGGTCTGGTTGAACTCGTTGATCAGGTTGGGAGAGGGCAGCGATTCGAGGTTGGGGTCCGACGCCGGATCGAAGTCGCTGTCCTCTCGACCATCGTCCCGTTCGATGATAGGTGCCGCATCACCGTGCCCCACGGGTCCTTGCCCGGGGTTGGCGTGGTGCAGCAAGCCTGCGATGGCCTGGAGCAACGCCCAACTGCCATCGCGGCCGGTAGCGGCTTTGGCCACGCTCGGCAGCCAGTGGCGAGGGCGCTGGGGCGGCTGTAGCGCAGGCGGCTCAGTGCCGCCTGGCGGGTTGGCGGGCGTCGTGGCGGGCTCAGTGCGTAGCGGTGCATCGGGCTCTTCGGGCAGTTGTTGCGCGTGCAGCACCAGGCAGTTGAGCAGGATCTGCAGGTCGCCCTGGGCCTGGTTGCCCCCCAGCAGTCGGCCAAGAGCCCCGCACAGGCTGCGAATCGGCAGGGGCATGCTCAGGTAGGCGTCAATGCAGACCCAGCCTCGGGCACTTTGTGTCGCGCGCTCCAAGCGCAGTTGCAGCCCCTCGTCCAGTCTGGTGTCCAGGGTCCGCTGCAGCGGCCAGACGAAGCCGCCTTGCGCGGTCAGTTGCAGTGGCGCCGTTTCGAGGACTTCTTCGGCGCACTCCAGGGTCGCCAGCCATTCTCCGGCCAGCGCTTGCTGACCGATCAGCCGGCCTTCCAACTGCTGTTCTTCGTTGAGGCGTGCATAGACGCACAGGGTCGCCTCCTGGTCCTGGCGCTCGAAGGTGTCCGCTTCATAGCGCGGTGCTTCGACGGGCTCCCAGCACTCATCCGTGGCGCTGTCGAGCTTGCGCAGTACCGCCACTTCCACGTTGTCGGTGCTGTCCATGGAGGTCCGGGTGGCATTCACGCTGCCGGTCAGGGTCCAGCTGCCGGCGCCGCGCAACTCCAGCCACTTGGCGTGCAGCCGTCGCTGGTTGTGTTCGACCTTGGGCGTCACCCAGTCGATCTCGACTGGCCAGTCTCTGGTCTGCTCCAGGGGAAAGGAGCAGATGCCGTTGCCTGGAACCCCAACGGTGAGCCGAGGGATGCCCAAGGTCTTGAGCAGATGGCCCAGGGACTGTCCATCACGGCTGTGGAAGGGCGAAAGCAGCAGCAGGCTGTGCCAGCGCCGGCCTGCGGCGCGCTCGATCAATTGCTCGGTGATGGCGGTGTCCAGGGAATGCAGCAGTTCCACCGGCTGCGGTGGGGCCTGATCATGAAACTGCTGGCTGAGGGCCCGGGCCCGTTGAATGAAGGGCAAGAGGGCGCTGTCGTCGGCGATCTGCAGGTGCGGCCGGGTGCAGAGATTTTCCAGGAAGTCGGCGAAGTCGGCGAAAGCCCCCGGCTGCTCCCCGGCGCTGAGGACTTCCAGTACCTCGACATTGCCGCCGTGGCCGCCAAAGGTCAGGTTGCCGCTACCGACCATCAGCAGGTCCTGGTCCTCGCCGCGCAGGTAGGTGATCTTCGGGTGGAAAATGCCGTCTTTGACCCGTACCGGAATCAAGGCGTAATCCTTGCCCACATGCCGCGCCCGCAATTCCATCATTGAGGCGCGGTAACCCTGGATATCCACCAGCAGGGTGACTTTTTCACAGCCGGCTTCGCGCAGTCGAGGCAGCACGTAGCTTTCGAAGTAGGTCAGGCTCAGGGCATAGGTGGTGAACAGTGCCTCTTTCCACGGGCCGTTTTCGATGAAGTGCAGTGGCGACGGTCCGTTC
>NZ_JAFGYX010000154.1:0-452 GCF_017491625.1 Pseudomonas sp. 50_B | reverse complement strand
GCCAAGCCCCGTGCCCTTCGCCTTCGTCGTCACGTAAGGCTCGAACGCGCGCGTCAGGATGCGCGCCGGAAAACCCGGACCGTTGTCCGAGACGGTCAGCCGAACCGCGACGCGCGTTTTGCCGTTCGCGTCGGGATCGCCATATTCTACTGTCTTGGTTTCGAGCAACACACGAGGATGCTCGACGTCGGCGACCGAATCCTGCGCGTTTTGCAGCAGATTGTGGATCACCTGACGCAGTTGTGTCGCATCGCCGCGGATCACCGGCAGCGGCGTCTGCTCGACGACGATCGTGCTCTTGCCCTCGCCGACACCGTAAAGCGTCAATACTTCGCTCACCAGATCGTTCAGTTGCAGGTTGACGAGCACCGCGGGCGGCGTGCGCGCGTAATCGCGAAAATCGTCGACCATGCGCTTCATCGCGGCCACCTGATTGACGATCGTCGTCGAGC
>NZ_JAFGYX010000153.1:0-453 GCF_017491625.1 Pseudomonas sp. 50_B | reverse complement strand
GCGTCGTGTCCGCGGGCGGGCTGCTGCGGCTCACGGGCGCGCGCATCGGCGCGGCCGATCATCCGGTCAGCGCGTGCGCGCGCGACGTATCCGTGGTCGGCCATGCGTGCGTGCATGGCGATCTCGTCGCGTGGCGCCGCGGCTGGTATCACGCGTCGTAACAAGGAGGCCGACATCCATGCGTTTCGTTGCCGACGCGTCCCGCCCGTTCCTCTCGCCATCGTGGCGCTCGCGTGCGCGTGCGTATTCGGCGCGCCGCGCGCGAGGGCGGCTGCCGCTCATGCCGACGCGCCGGTTGCCGCGTCGATCGCGTCGTTCGAGCCCGCCGGCGGGCCGGCCGCTGCGGCGGACGCCGCCGATACGGCCGTGATGCCCGCGCCGCCTGCGTCGTTCGCGCCGCCTGCTGCGCCGCCCGTGCCGCAGGTTGCGTCGCTTGCTTCGTCTGCATCGACT
>NZ_JAFGYX010000152.1:0-453 GCF_017491625.1 Pseudomonas sp. 50_B | reverse complement strand
GAGCTTCGCGAACACCGCATGCGCTTCCGCGTGGCCGCCGTCTTCGTCGTCGTCAGGGCCGAGCACGACCTCGAGTTCGACGAAATCGCCCAGGCCGTCGACG
This sequence comes from Pseudomonas sp. 50_B, assembly GCF_017491625.1. Lineage (NCBI taxonomy): Bacteria > Pseudomonadati > Pseudomonadota > Gammaproteobacteria > Pseudomonadales > Pseudomonadaceae > Pseudomonas > Pseudomonas sp. 50_B. The sequence goes on along the minus strand of NZ_JAFGYX010000152.1, from coordinate 350 downwards.
CGATCGAGGTGGATCCGCGTGCGACCCGCCAGATAGACGTGCCGCTCCTTCGTCACGATGCCGCGGGTCGTGAGCGCGGTCGCGAGGAGCGCGTGCATCGCGTCCGCGTTCGTCACCGGGCTGCGCGTGTAGTACGACGCCTTCGGGCCGTCCTGATCGTCGCGCTGGTAGAAGATCAGCTCGGCGGGCGTGCCGTCCTCGAAGCGGCGCAGCTTCAGGCGGCCGCGCGGCACATCGTAGAAGAAATCCTGTTGCCGGTAGAAGAGCGGCGCGTCGGTCGCCAGTTCGGCAGCCCGTTCGCGCAGTTGTTCGAATTCGCGCGCGCGAGCTTTGATCTCGATGTTGCGGGC
>NZ_JAFGYX010000151.1:0-454 GCF_017491625.1 Pseudomonas sp. 50_B | reverse complement strand
CGATTTGCGCGAGCGACGCCGATTCCGCGTCGAACGCGTCGGCGAGTGCGCGCTGCAGCGCGCCGGGCGCCATCCCTTCAAGCACGGGGTAGACGATGTCGAGAAGATGATTGGGCGTGGTGGTGATCGAGTTCATGCACGATTTCTCTCTGTGGACCACCGCTGCGGCTCTGGCCGGCCTAGCGCGATGTCGTGATGGATGATGGTCGAGTGCGTGTTGCGTCGATGCCGCCCGGTTTCCAGAACGTGCAAGCGGCGATGGCGGCGAGCAGGTGCGCGCACACGACGAGTGCGACGCAGCCCGCCCAGCCGAAGCGCTGCCATGCCGGAACCGGCAATACCGTTCCCGCGCTGCCGCCCAGATAATAGAACGACAGATAAAGCCCCACTGCGAATGTCCGGCCCTCGGCGGTCGAACGGGTGACGAACGCGCTCGCGGCCGCCTGGCCCACGA
>NZ_JAFGYX010000150.1:0-454 GCF_017491625.1 Pseudomonas sp. 50_B | reverse complement strand
ATGGCGTCGTACAAGAACGGCACGCCGTACACGCTCGGGCGCCACATTCGCGACCTGCATTCGGCGCCGCTCATGATCAGCAACGACCGCATCGAGGCGAACACGGCCAACCTGTTGCTCGCACTGCGTCCCGCCACGCTTGAAAGAGAGATTTGAACGACATGACCCAACCTTCCGTGCGCGCGGCTGAAACGGCCGACGCGCCCATCGATCGCAGCGGCGTGAACAAGCTGCGCGACGAGCTCGTCGAAGCGGGGCTGCTGATTTCGACGGGCATCCAGGGCCTGTTCGGCCGCAGCGAGCGGTTCGAGCGCGTCGTCGACGCGCTCGACGCCTACATCACGCGCCTCGGCGCCGATCAGCATGCGGAAGTGCTGCGTTTTCCGCCGGCGATGAGCCGCCCCGAGTTCGAGCGCAGCGAATACCTGAAGAGCTTCCCGCAACTCGCGGGCAC
>NZ_JAFGYX010000149.1:0-454 GCF_017491625.1 Pseudomonas sp. 50_B | reverse complement strand
ATTGGCCGAGTTGCTCGAGATCGAGCTTCAGCGCGCGCGTGCCGAGATCGAGGCGCTGCGCGATGTCGATCACGCGGCCCAGACCCGCGCCCTTGAGCGACACGGGAAAGCGCGTGCGCATCGTCGCGAGGTCGACGTGGTGACCGTGAAAGCCTGCAATCATCGCGAGGCACGCAAGGCCGCATTCGGCGGCTTCGGTCTGCAGGATCATCGGCAGCTTGCTGCCGATGCCGAACGAGAGGCGATCGAGGAGTGACATAGGCTTGGGTCGCGTCAGAGTTTGCCCGTCAGGCTGTAAAGAGGTTCGAGCACCCATTCGTACAGGCGGCGGCGCTCCTGCAGCACGTCTGCTTGCAACGCCATGCCGGCCTGCAGCGGCTGCGCCCGGCCGTACGCCATCACGTTCTGCGAATTCAGCGCGACCGTGATCCGGTAGTACGTGCCGCTTGCCGTC
>NZ_JAFGYX010000148.1:0-455 GCF_017491625.1 Pseudomonas sp. 50_B | reverse complement strand
CAACAGTCACATATAGTCCTAGTTTATCTCGAATCTCACGTTGCAAGTCTAAAGCAATTCGATTCATCTGTTCATAACGATTTTTAATCTCAGGGTAGAAGAAGTTCAATGATTCAGTGATATCCAAAAAAGATTCATCAATCGAGTAGGAGTGAATCTCATCAATTGACGTATAATTGGTCAGTATATCTGTCACTTCAATTTTATAGTCCACATAGAGCTGCATTTGTGGAGGAACAATCCACGTGCGTTTCGCCCAAGATTCAATAAAAGCGACATATTGCAAAGTTGGTTCAGTTCGCTGTCCATGAATGTCTGTATGTGTTCGATACCATTTCGGATAATTGAACTTTCGTGTTTCTATAAGAAAAGGTAAATCGCTGGCACGACTGACATTTTTCATACCAAAAACTTTTTTAAAGGTTGGACTAGAGGCAAGCGTTAACCCTTTAGAA
>NZ_JAFGYX010000147.1:0-457 GCF_017491625.1 Pseudomonas sp. 50_B | reverse complement strand
GCGCACGCGCTCGCCCAGCGATGGCGAAGCGGCAACAATCGACAGCAAGCCGTCCAGCCACTGCACCCATGCCGCATCATCCCGCACTTTCGCCGGTTCCAGCACGAAGACCATCGCAGGAAAGATATCCGGGTGATGACGCATCAGACTGTCCGCGACCGTGAGCAGATGCAGCACCGGAGATGCACCATCATTACGCGGCGGCGCCTGCCAGTCGGCTTGCAGCCCCTGCGCATACGACGCCTCACGCCGGCTGTCGTAAAACGCGACGAGCTCATCCGTCAGCGCCTGCGCATAACGCGCTTCGTTCACGAATCTCGCGCGCATCGTCCGCACCGCACACGACGTTTCTTCCTGCCCCTGAAAATACAACTGCACGAGCTGTGCGTCGGTCTCGTCCGTCTGCCAGATCATCAATCGCGCGGCCGGATCTTTCGCGAAACGCATCCAGTCCGCG